>DATKAY010000062.1:0-3411 GCA_035514495.1 Sphingomicrobium sp.
CGGTGGGCGGCGACGTCCATTTCGAGCCCGGCGTAGGTCAGGGTCTCCGCGATCAGGTTGGGGCTGGAGCGCCGCAACAGGGCCTTGGCTCGGGCAACCAGCTCCTTGGGGCTGAACGGCTTGGTGACGAAATCGTCGGCGCCGGTCTCGAGGCCGCGGATCCGGTCGTCCTCTTCTCCGCGGGCGGTCAGCATCAAGATGGGCATCGCCGCATTGACCGAGCTCCGGCGCAGACGCCGGCAAACCTCGATCCCGCTGACGTCTTCGATCATCCAGTCGAGAACCACGAGTGCCGGACGAATCTCCTCGACGAGGATGAGCGCCTCCTCGCCCGAAGGCGTGCTCGTGACGGTGAAGCCTTCCCTGGAAAAGTGATGCTTGATGAGGTCCGCTATCGCCCGGTCGTCCTCGACCACCAGGAGTCGCTTGATTCCGTTGGAGGCCATTTCAGCGGGCCCCGGCCTTCTCCAGCCGCTCGGGCAAGTGCTTGGCAGTCGCCGCATAATAGACCATCTCGGCGATGTTGGTCGCATGGTCGCCGACCCGCTCGAGATTCTTGGCGATGAACAGCAAATGCGCCGCCTGGCCGATGTTGTTCGGGTTCTGCATCATGAAGGTGAGCAGGGTGCGGAAGATGGAATCGTAGAAGTCGTCGACTGCCTCGTCGCGTTCGGCGACCCGGATCGCTGCCTGCGCGTCGCGGTTTACGAAGGCGTCGAGAACGTCGTGCACCATCTCGGTGGCAATCCGCGCCATCTCGGGGAGCAGCGAGAGCGGCTCGATCTTGCCGGCATTTTCCAGCTGCGGCACCCGGCGGGCGATGTTCTTCGCATAATCACCGATCCGTTCCACCACGCCGGAGATCTTCAGTGCGGCGACGACGTCGCGCAGGTCGCCGGCCATTGGCGCTCGAAGCGCGATAAGCTGGACCACCCGGCGCTCGGTCTCGATCTCCAGCGAGTCGAGCTTCTTGTCGTCCTCGACAATCCGCTTCGCGCCCTCGAGATCGCGCTGCACCAGGCAACGCATGGCTTCGGTGATCGCATGTTCGGCGAGGCCGCCCATTTGCGAGATGAGCGCGCGAAGCCGATCGAGATCTTCGTCGAAAGCCTTCAGTGTGTGTTCGCGTGCCTGCATATCCTGCTCCGTCAGCCGAATCGGCCGGTGATGTAATCCTGGGTCTTCGTCTTGCGCGGATTGGTGAAAATCTCGCTGGTCTTGCCGTATTCGACGAGCTCTCCGAGGTGGAAAAAGGCGGTTCTCTGCGACACTCGCGCCGCCTGCTGCATGTTGTGGGTGACGATTACGATTGCGTAGCGGCCGCGAAGCTCGTGGATCAGCTCCTCGATCTTTGCCGTTGCGATCGGGTCTAGCGCCGAGGCCGGCTCGTCCATCAAGATGACCTCCGGGTCGACCGCGATCGCCCGGGCGATGCAGAGGCGCTGCTGCTGGCCTCCGGACAAGGCCGTGCCGCTTTCCGACAGGCGGTCCTTGACCTCGTCCCACAAGCCGGCGCGCTGGAGCGACCGCTCGACGATCCCCTGAAGCTCCGATTTGCCGCTGGCGAGGCCGTGAATGCGCGGCCCGTAGGCGACATTCTCGAAGATCGACTTCGGGAAGGGGTTGGGCTTCTGGAACACCATCCCGACCCGGGCGCGCAGCTGCACCACGTCCATCCGCGGCGAACAGATATTCTCGCCCTCCAGCTCGATCTCGCCGGTAACCCGGGCGCTCGGAATCGTGTCGTTCATCCGGTTGAGGCAGCGAAGGAAGGTCGACTTCCCGCAGCCGGACGGGCCGATGAAGGCGGTGACCCGGTCGTTGAAGACGTCGATCGAGACATTCTTGAGGGCCAGGTTGTCGCCGTAGCTGACGCTGACGTTGCGGGCCCTCATCTTCGGCTGGCCCCTGCCGGTCACACTCGCTTCGCCAGAGGGCGCCGGATTGCCGGCGGAGGAGCCTGCCCGACCGACGCGGCGGGGCGAATCCGTGCGGATCGACTTTTCTGAGTCGCGCTTCGCCTCCGCTTCGATCGCTGTGGATCGCACCGGCACCGGCTCGACAGGGTTGATCGGCATTTTCTCTTTCATCAACTCATCCTACCACTTCCGCTCGAAGCGGTTCCGAAGATAGATCGCGATTCCGTTCATCAGCAGCATGAAGACCAGCAGGACGATAATCGCGGCGCTGGTTTTCTCGACGAAGGCCCGGTCGACCTCGTCGGACCACAGGAAAATCTGGACCGGCAGGACCGTTGCCGGATCGGCGATCCCGCCGGGGGGAATGGCGATGAACGCCCGCATCCCGATCATCAGCAGTGGAGCAGTTTCGCCGAGCGCCCGGGCAAGGCCGATGATGGTCCCGGTCAGGATCCCGGGGAGCGCCAGCGGAAGCACGTGGTGAAACACGACCTGCATCTTCGATGCACCGACCGCCAGGGCGCCGTCGCGGATCGAGGGTGGCACCGACTTGATCGCGTTGCGGCCGGCGATGACGATCACCGGCATGGTCATCAGCGCCAGGGTCAGTCCGCCGACCAGCGGAGCGGAGCGCGGCAAATGCATGAAGTTCAGGAACACCGCCAGGCCGAGAAGTCCGAAGATGATCGAGGGCACGGCCGCAAGATTGTTGATCGAAACCTCGATCGCGTCCGTCCACCGGTTCCGGGGCGCGAACTCCTCGAGGTAGATCGCCGAGAAAACCCCGATCGGGAAAGCGAGGACAATGGTGACGAGGATCGTGAGAAAGCTTCCCTTCAGCGCCCCCCAGACGCCCGCTGCCGTGGGGTCGGTAGCGTCGGCGCTCGTCAGGAAATTCCAGGCGAATGCCCGGCGCAGCCCGTCCCTTTCCTCGATGGCCGCAACCATCCGTTCCGCCTCCGGGCTTCCCGAGCGCTTGGCGGCAACGTCAATCCCGCTCGCGACCGGCAGCCAGACCTCGGCTCTCCGGTTCAACAGGCTGGGGTCGTCTTTCAGCTTGCGGCCGAGTGCCCGGACGGCTCCGGCGCTGAAAAGACGCTCGGCCTGCTCGCCGTAACTGGCGACTGCGGCTTGCGAGAGGATTCCGTAGAGCCCAGCTGCAGCAACCGCCTGCTGCGCCTGCGGGCCGCGAAGCGCCGAAGGATCGAGAATCAGGTCGGACCTGGGAAAATCGATAACGAGCCGCGCTTCGACCTGGGTGAAGCCGCCCAGGCCGCGCCAGGCCATCGTCACCAGAAGGAAAGCGAGGAAGAAGACCGACAAGGCGACGGCGGCAAAACCAGCAAGGCGGAATCGCCTCTCCGCCGCGTAACGCTTGCGCAGGAGGGAATCCATCGAGCCGTCGGTCCAGCGGGAGGCAGTGGCGTTATTCATAGGCCTCCCGGTATTTGCGCACGAACGACAGCGCGATCAGGTTCAGGATCAGCGTGAT
>DATKAY010000063.1:0-7230 GCA_035514495.1 Sphingomicrobium sp.
ACGTGCGGCTGCTCGGAAACCGCGCGCGCCATATTCTCGGCGATCTTCAGCCGCATCCGGTCGTGGGGGATGTCGGCGGCCGAAAAATTCCGGGGCTGGGCAGTCGCCGGCTCGCCGGCCTTCGTGACCGTCGCCTGTGCAACCGCCCGATCTACGTCCTCGCGGGTGATCCGCCCGTTGCGCCCGCTGCCCTCGATCTTGGACGGGTCGATTGAGTGCTGGAGGCAGGCGCGCCGGACGGAAGGCGACAGGCGAGTCTCGATCCCGCCGTTGGTCGCCAGCTCGGCCGATGGCCGGTCGGATTTTCGCTTCTCCTCCTCCTCCTCGGGCCGGGCGGACGGCTTTTCCTCGATTTTTCCGGCACGTATGCGCCCGAGCACCGCCCCCGGCGCGGCCTCGGCGTCGCTATCGAGCAGGATTTCCGCGAGTATGCCCGTTTCCGGGGCGGGCACTTCCTGGGTGACCTTGTCGGTCTCCAGCTCGACCAGGGGATCGTCCTTGGCGACCCTGTCGCCGATTTGTTTCAGCCAGGAACGAACGACCGCCTTGGTCCCCTCCTGCTCGTGCGGAACGACGATGTCGATCACCTCAGAATCCCACCAGCCGGTCGATTTCGGCGCGGATGTCCTCGACCGACGGCAAGGCCCATTCGAGAAGCTTGGGGTGATGCGGGCTCGGGATGTCCGGCATCGTCACCCGGGCGACCGGCGCGTCGAGGTCGAGAAAGGCCTCGTCGGCGACAACCGCGGCGATCTCGGCGCCAAAGCCGCCGGTCCGAAGGTCCTCGTGGACGATCAGGCAGCGGCGGGTTTTGCTGACGCTTGCCAGGACCGCCTCGCGATCCCAGGGCATCAGGGTGCGAAGGTCGATAATGTCGGCGCTGATGTCCTTTGCTGCGGCCTCGCAACGCGGCACCATCGCTCCCCAGGTGACGATGGTGATCTGGTCGCCCTCGCGAGTTTTCTTCGCGCGTCCGAAGGCAAGCAGGTAATCGTCGCCGGGCCAGGGCCGCCGCGCCCAGCTGTCGTCGTACATCGCGCGGTGCTCGAAGAAGATGACCGGGTCGTTGCCCCTGAGGCTTGCTCGCAGCAGCCCGGCAGCGTCCTCGGCATTGGACGGGACCGCCACCTTCCAGCCCGGATTGTGGACGAACTCCACCTCGTTGGTCTGGCTGTGCCAGGGGTCGCCGCATTTGAAGAAGCCGCCGGGAATCCGAAGCACCATCGGGGCGGCGAAACGGTTGTTGGTCCGCCAGCGCATCGTCCCGCAATCGTGAATCTGCTCGGTCGCCGGCTCGGAATATTTGCGGAACTGGATTTCCGGCACCGGCATCAGCCCGGCGAGCGCCATCCCGACCGCCCGGCCGATAATTCCTTCCTCGTTGAGGCTCGTGTCGAACACCCGCGCGCGGCCGTATTTTTCCTGCAAGCCGAGGGTGACCGCGTGAACCCCGCCCTTCGGGCCGATATCCTCGCCGAACACCAGCAGCCGGGGATTGTCCTCCAGTTCCTGGTCGAGAGTCCGGCGGATCGCGGTGACCATGTTGATTCGCTGGCCGGCGGGCTTGGGCTCGTCGGTCGAGGAATCGAGGCCGAGCCCCGCCTGTCCGCCGACCTGCTGCATCTCGCTTTCGAAGAAAACGTGGCGAGTCACCTTTTCGGGGTCCGAAACTCCGCGGGTCTGTGCCTGGGCAATTGCTGCACCCACCTGTGCGGCGACCTCGCGCTCGAGCTCCTTCCACCGCTTGTCCGAAAGCCCCGAGTGCGCCCGAAGCTTGGGGAGCGGATCGCGCTCCCATTCGGCGGCTATTTCCTCCTCGGTCTTGTAGGTCTGGGTGTCCTGGGCGCTGTGGCCCTCCAGCCGGGGAACCGTGAGCCGAAGCAGCGCCGGGGCTCGCCGCTCGCGCACATGGGCGAGTGAATCGGCGATCAGCTTGGCCGCCTGGCCGGGCTCGGTTCCATCGCCGTTGAAAAGCGTCAGCCCGCGAAAGCTGGCGAGGTTCGCCGCAATGTCCTGGCCGGGCGTCTGGTAATAGGACGGCACCGAAATCCCGTAGCCATTGTCCTCGATGTAGATGAGCAGCGGCAGCTGCTGGGTGGTGGCGATGGTCAGCGCCGACCAGAAGCCGCCGGTCGCGGTGCTGGCATCGCCGCCGAGCACCAAAGCGATGGCGTCGTCCGGCCCCTCGGCAAGCAGCTCGCGCTTATAGGCGATCGCCTGCGCCCAGCCCGCCGCGGGCGTGTATTGCGCCCCCACTCCGCCGCACATCGGAAGCGCATGGGCCCCTCCGGGGTTGGGATAATTGAACACCACTCCGATATCGCGCCCGTCCGAATAGCCGCCGGCAAGGCCCATTCCCGAGCCGAGCGCGTCCTCGAGCTCCACTCCGAGCGCAAGCAGCATCGGGCGCGACCGGTAATAGCCGCAGGCGGCATCGCCTTCCTTAAGCTGCATTCCAAGCAGCACCTGCGCCATGTCGTGGCCGCGGGCCGAGAACTGGTAGAGGATTTTCTTGGCGGGAACGAGCTCCTGCTCCTCGACCCGGTCCAGCTCGCGCGATGTCAGGACAAGGCGAACGACCCGGTTCCAGTCCACCGCCCGTGGGTCGGTGAGCCTTGCCTTGCCCGCTTCAGCCACCAATCACCTCGAGCACCGCCGAGGCAAAACGGTCGACGTCGCCGTCGCCCATCCCGCAGATGTTGAAGCGGCCGCTGTCCGCCATGTAGATCGCATGGTCGCCGCGAAGCTTGAGCACCTGCTCCGGGGTGAGCGGGAGCATCGAGAACATGCCCTTCTGCTCCGCGATATAGTCGAACAAAGGGTCGGCGGCAGCAAGGCGACGGCGAAGGCCGAGGATCCGCTCGCGCATCGTCTCCAGCTCGCTGCGCCAGCCGGCGTTGAGCTTTGCGTCCTCGAGCACGATCCGGATCGCGGCGGCGGCGTGATCGGGCGGCATCGACCACATTTCGCGGGCCAGCTTGAGCACATGGCCCATCGCCGTTGCGGTGGAGGACGGATTTGCGGTCTTGATCCACAGCGACCCGACCCGGTCTCGGTAAACTCCGAAATTCTTGTCGCAGCTCTGGGCGATAATCACACTGTCGCAGGCCGCAAGCACTGAGCGCAGCCCGGCCCCGTCGGGCTCGAGCCCCTCGCCCAGCCCTTGATAGGCGATGTCGATGAGCGGCAGCAGCCCGCGCTCGGCAATCAAGCCGGTGACCTCGGCCCATTGATCGGCGTTGAGGTCGGCGCCGGTCGGATTGTGGCAGCAGCCGTGGAGCAAAACGACGTCGCCCGGCCGGGCCGCTTTGACCGTCTCGAGCATTTCGCCGAAGCACAGCTTGCGCTCGTTTCGGTCGTAATGGCAGTATTCGACGATCTCGAGGCCGGATCCGCTGATGATCGGCACATGGTTGGGCCAGGTCGGGGTGCCGATCAGGACCCGGGCGCCGGGATTGGCGGTCCGGACCAAATTGAAGCCGAGAGTCAGAGCTCCGCAGCCGCCCGGTGTCTGGAGGCCCTGGATTGCCTCGTCGCCCTCATGCTCGCCGAGCAGGATCGGGCGAAGGGCCAAGGCGAAGCGCGGGTCGCCGCGCCCGCCGAGATAGGCCTTGCTTTCCTGACTCTCCCAGAGCCGGTGCTCGGCCTCTTTTACGACATCCAGAATCGGGGTGCGGCCCTCGCCGTCGCGATAGACGCCGACACCGACATCGATCTTCTCGGGCCGCTGGTCGGCCTTTGCCAGCTCGATCAGCGCGAGCAGGGAATCGCTCTTGACCGGCGCCAGATCGCCGATCGAGCGGGCGTTTACTTCCTGTTGATCCAACATCTGTGCGGCTTAGCCGCAAAGCGCCAGTCGCGCAAAACGGTCAGGCGTCGTAATCGAGGGCAACGCCGTCGCCGGCCGGGACCGACTGGCAGGTCAGCACATAGCCTTCCTCGATTTCCTCGTCGGTAAGCCCGTAGCGCGCCGCCATCTCGACCTTGCCGCTGGTGACCTTGGCCCGGCAGGTCGCGCAAACCCCGGCCTTGCAGGCGAAGGGCGCGGGAAGGCCGGCAACGCGGGCGCTGTCGAGGATGTTGCTCTCCTTGAACGGCACCTTGCGGGTTCGGCCGTCGATCGTCACCGACATCACGACACCGGCCGCCTTGGTCTTCAGATCGTCCATTTGGCTGGCCAGAGTTTCGGGCGGACGATCGGCGGTGAAGCGCTCGATGTGGATCCTGTCTTTCGGAACCGAGCGGTCGATCAGCGAGGACTCGGCCGAATCCATCATCGGGCCGGGGCCGCAAATGAACCAGTCCGACACCTCGCCGGGCGAGCCGACCAGCCGCTCGACCGCCTCGTCGAGGCGTTTTCGGTCGAGCATCCCGTTGAACAATTCGACCTCGCCTTCCTCGAGATCGAGGAAATGATAGACCTCGAGCCGGTCGAGATAGCGGTCCTTGAGCCGCGCAAGCTCCTCCAAAAAGATGATCGAGTTGCTGTCGCGGTTGCCGTAGAAAAGCGTGAACCGGCTGTCCGGCTCCGACTTCAGGCAGGTGCGAAGGAGCGACATCACCGGGGTGATCCCCGACCCGCCGGCGATCCCGACGAGGCGCCGGTTGGCGGTTGCGTTGAACCTGGTGATGAAGCTTCCGTGCGGCGGCATGACGTCGATCACGTCTCCGGGCTTCAGCTCGTCTCCGACCCAGTTGGAAAAGACGCCGCCGGGGATCCGCTTGACCGTCACCATCCAGCTCTGCTCGTCCGGCGCGGTGCACAGGGAATAATTGCGGCGGACTTCCTCGCCGTCGATTTCCGCCTTTAAAGTTAAATGCTGGCCGGCCTTGAACTGGAAGACGTCGCGAAGCTCGTCCGGCACCTCGAAGCGGATCGAATTCGCCTCGGCCGTTTCGGGCACGATCTCGGCGACGCGCAAAGGATGGAAATGAGCGCTCATTCGAGCCTGTTATTCTACCACTTCGAGCCGGGGTAGCTGCGCTGGAGAAATTGCATCGGCGCGAGGATATGGCCGAGATGCTCGCTGTGATGGCCCCGTCGGCCGCCGACAATCGGCCGCTGCCCGGCCGGCGGCTCCAGGCGCGCTTGCTCAAGAACCTTCGCCAAGGCTGCGCGATACTCGTCCTCGAACTCGCGCGGATCGGGGGCGATGCCGCGCTCGATCAGCCCGGCCAGAAGCTCGTCCACCTCGAACAATTCAGGAATGAAGCGCCAGCACCAGTCGAGCCCGTCGGCCATCCGGCGAGCGCTCTCCTCGGTGCCGTCGCCGAGCCTCACCGTCCAGTCGGACGCAAGCTCGCGGTGATAGGCGACTTCCTTGACCGCCTTGGCGGCAAGCTCGACCAAGAAACGGTCGGAGGATTGGACAAGCCGCTGCAGGAGCAAATGCTGCCAGGTCGAATAGAGCAATTGGCGCGCCATGGTCCGGGCGAAATCGCCGTTCGGCTGCTCGACCAAAAGACAGTTGCGGAAGTCGAGGACGTCGCGCTTGAAGGCGAGCTCGTCGGCATCGCCGGCCTGTTCGAGAAGCAAATTCGCCTGCCCGACCAGGTCGAGCGCGACATTGGCGAGGCTGAGATCGACCTCCAGCGCCGGCGCATGGCCGCACCATTCGCTCAAGCGCTGGCCGAGGATCAGCGCATCGTCGCCGAGGCGAAGCAGATAATCCGCCCGCGCCGCGTCGATTCCGGCAGTTTTTGCTGGCGATGCCGCCGCCATCAGATGTGCTTCACCTCGTCGGGAATGTCGTAGAAGGTCGGGTGACGGTAGATCTTGTTTTCCGCCGGCTCGAACAGCTCGCCGGCCTGGTCAGGATCGGAGGCGTGGATTTCCTTCGAGCGCACCACCCACAGGCTCACGCCTTCTTGTCGGCGCGTGTAGGTGTCGCGCGCATGGGCGATCGCGAGCTCTTCGTCAGGAGCATGAACGCTGCCAGCGTGGCGATGCGAAAGACCGCCCTTGGAACGGATGAAGACTTCCCAGAGCGGCCAGTCACCGCTCACGCCGCCTTCCTCGAGAGGCGCTTCGACTCGTGGGCGTCGGCCGCTTCGCGCACCCAGGCGCCATCGTCCCAGGCGTTGCGGCGCGCCTCCATGCGCTCCTTGGCGACGGGGCCCTCGCCTTTGACGACCGCGTAGAATTCCTCCCAGTCGACCTCGCCGAAGTCATAGCCGCCCTTCTTCTCGTTCCACTCGAGGTCGGGATCGGGAACCTTGAGGCCCAGGTAATCCGCCTGGGGAACGGTGATGTCGACGAACTTCTGGCGAAGCTCGTCATTGGTCTCGCGCTTGATCCGCCAGCGCATCGACTGGGCGGTGTTGGGGCTGTCCTCGTCGGGCGGGCCGAACATCATCAGCGAGGGCCACCACCAGCGATTCAAGGCGTCCTGCGCCATGCGCTTCTGCTCGGGCGTCCCGCGAGCCAAAGCGATCATGATTTCATAGCCCTGGCGCTGGTGGAAGCTTTCCTCCTTGCAGACCCGGACCATCGCCCGGGCATAGGGGCCATAGCTGGTGCGCTGGAGCGGCACCTGGTTCATGATCGCCGCTCCGTCGACCAGCCAGCCGATCGCTCCGATATCGGCCCAGGTCAGGGTCGGATAGTTGAAGATGGTGCTGTATTTGGCCTTGCCCGAGTGGAGAGCCTCGATCATTTCCTCGCGGCTCGTGCCGAGCGTCTCGGCAGCACAATACAGATAGAGGCCGTGGCCGGCCTCGTCCTGGACCTTCGCCAGGAGGATCGCCTTCCGGCGAAGCGTCGGGGCGCGACTGATCCAATTGCCCTCCGGGAGCATCCCGACGATCTCGCTATGCGCGTGCTGCGAAATCTGGCGGACGAGGGTTCGCCGATAGGCCTCCGGCATCCAGTCCTTGGGCTCGATGAACTCGTCGGCGGCGACGCGCGCCTCGAAAGCCTCGACCAGCTTGGGGTCGTCGAGGTTCCTTACCTTCTCGCTCTTCTGCAATTGTGTCGTGTACATGGGTTTGATGTAGTGCCTGCCAATCCAAGGTTCAAATCTCGACGACGGCTCCGCCGATGGTGCGAGAATAGCCGGTGAACTCGGCGACCGGGCGGTCGTTTGCGGACCTGACGGAAACCCGGGTCACTCCGCTCCGGCCGGACGCAACGACTTCCTGGGCCTCGGCGATCAGAGTCTCCCCGGCCTCGGCCGGGCCGAGGAAGATGATTCCCGCCTGCGCCGCCACCGACCGCTCGTTGCGGCCGTT
>DATKAY010000064.1:0-9344 GCA_035514495.1 Sphingomicrobium sp.
CGCCTTCGCTTTGGGCGATCGCCATCGGCATTAGCTCGTAGCGACCCTCCTCGATTTCCGAACGGAAACGGCGCTCCAGAAGCGGGATCATCAGCGGGCTCGCTTCGACCCCGACCACGCTATAGCCCTTGTGGAGGTAGTAAGCGCTGTCGTCCCCGTTGCAGACCCCGATGTCGAAGATGAGGTCGGGGCGCGCGCGCAGGCCGGTCGGGACGCTCACTTTGCCGGTTCCGGATAGCGGATGCTGACAATCTCGTAGCTCTTCTCCCCGACCGGGAGGCGAACGATCCGCTCGTCGCCGACCCGCGCTCCGATCAGCGCCCGGGCGAGCGGTGCGCTCCACCCGATCCGGCCCGTCGAGGAATCGGTTTCGTCGTCGCCGACGATGGTCAGCGAGCGGCGATTGTCCTGATCGTCGGCGAGCTCCACCGTCGCACCGAAGCGCACCTGGTCGCGCGAGAGCTGGCCGGCCGGGTCGACGACCCGGGCCGCCTTCATGACCCGGGCAAGGTGAGCGAGCCTTCGGTCGATCTCGCGGAGCTTGCGCTTCCCGTAGTGGTAATCGGCGTTTTCCGAGCGGTCGCCGAGCGACGCGGCCCAGGAAACCACCTCGACCACCTTGGGCCGCTCGACGCAGAACAGCTCGTCATATTCGGCTTTGAGGCGCTCCAGCCCTTGCGGGGTGACGAAGCGCGGCTTTGTATCGGCCATGGCCGCCAGCCTAGCCCGGCGTGGCCTTCCCAAGATAGCGGGAAACGTGAAGTCCGGCCTGGGGCGCGGCCTGAGGATTCAGCGTGTCGTAGACGACACTATTCTCGATCACCCTTTGCACATAGCCGCGGGTCTCGCTGAACGGGATCGCTTCCACCCATCCGAGCACGTCGACCGATCCGGTGCGCGGATCGCCATAAGCGTTGATCCACTTGCGGACATTTCCCGGCCCGGCGTTATAGCTTGCCACGGCCAGCGGGACGCTGCCGTTCCACGCGTTCATCATCCGCTGGAAATAGGCCGAGCCGAGCATCACGTTGATGTCCGGATCGTGGATCCGGCTGGTCGAATAGGCGATTCCAAGCTTGCCCGCCTGCTCCCGGGCGGTGCCGGGCATCAGCTGCATCAGCCCGCGAGCGCCGGCATGGCTGACCGCGTTGACGTCGAACGAACTTTCCTGGCGGGTGATCGCATTGGCGAGCGACCAGGAGGAGCGGGGGGTCTGCCGAAGGGTCGGGAAGGCGTCGCGGACGTAATAGGCTTCGCCGGCGTTGCGCGCCGCACGTCCGATCCAGACCCCGAGGTCGGGACGGCCGAGCTGCTTCGACAGCTCCATCGCAAGCGTCCGCTCTGCCTGGCTATCGAGCGATTCGGCGAGCGCCCTGATGAAGATCGCCTGATCTCTCGAATTGCCGTTGTGGACGATGTGCCGGACCGCCCTGACGAGGCTGTTGCGGGCAAAGGCGGCTCGAGCCGGATCGGCCGGGCCGACGGCCTGGGGGAAACCGGGAGCCGGGACGCTCTGGCCGACCCGCTCCAGCGCCAGTTGCGCATAGAACAGCTCGGGATAGAGGCCGGCGCGGCGGAAATAGGCATTGGCGTCGCCTGCGTTCCCGGAAGCGAGCGCCGACCGGCCGGCCCAGTAAAAGCCCTTGGTCGCGACCTGGAGCGATTTGCCGCCCTGGGCGTAGCGATAGAACATCGCGGTGGCGTTGCTCGGATTGCGAAGACGATCGAGCGCGGTCTGGCCGGCCAGCCAGGCGAGGCTCGTGTAATGGTCGCGCACGCCGTAGGATTGCTCCGGAAGCTGCGTTCCGGGCGGGAAGGCATCGTCGATCTGCCGGGCGATATTGTAGGCGAGCGTGAACTGCCTGTCGGCGGCGGCGCCCCGGGCGAGCTCGAGAAGCAGTTCATACCAGCGCTCCGGATCGGCCGGATGCTCGGTGAACTGGTGCGGCTGGGCGGCAAGCTGGCGGGCCGCCTGCTCGTTGCCGCCCTCGCGAAGATAGCGGATTCGGTCGGCCAGCAAGCCGGCGTCGGCGCTGATTCGGTGCGCGGCCGACTGGAGCAGCGCCTCGGTATCGGGCGCCCGGCTCTGCATCGCGACCCGCGCGGCAAAGGCGGCGCGGCGGTCCGGAGTGGTCCAGGCAAGCAGCCTCTGGGCGCTCGTCGCCTTGCGGTCGGTCAGCAGCGCATCCACTCGGCGATTATGGTCCTGGGCGTTGAGCCTATTGCCGTAGCGGGCGAGGATGGCGGCCTCATCGGCGGCATTAAGCCCGCTGGAGGCCCAGGCTTGCTTCGCCGCCTCGACCGCCTCGGCGGTTCGGCCCGAAGCGGCCAAAGCATCGGCATAGCGAGCCCAGCCGCTGCCGGTCATCGGCTTTTCGGTCCGGTAGAAACCGAGCACGAGGATGGCATTCTCGCCAGGGCGCATTGCGGCTTCGGCAGCGCGCCGAAGCCGGCTCTCGCCCGGCCAGCCGGCATTGGCATTCAGGAACTGGGCATAATGGGCGAAGGCGAGGTTGCCGCCCTGGCGAAGCCGCTCCCATTGGGCGATCGAGGAGGCGACGCTGTCGGCCGAATAGGCCTGGACCGCCAGTGCGGCGGCAGTCGGCGGCGCTGCCCGGCTCGGCGCCTTGACAGGGGCGGAGGAGCGAAGCGACTGAGCGATGGAAGGCAGAATCTGTGCGGAGGCGGATGCCGTAAAAACCAGCAGAAGTGGAATTAGATAGGCTGCTCTTCCCATGCTGGACATTATGCTGGCGGGCTCCTTATCAGTTGCTGAACACCTTGCGACCCTAGCCGTTAACCGGTTCCCAAGTGAAGGAAATATATCATGTTTTTCGGCTCGATCCCTGCACTACTCACCCCATTTTCGCGGCTGCGGATCGACGAGGGCCGTCTTGGCGAGCTGGTCGACTGGCAAATCAAGGAGGGTTCGAGCGCGCTCGTTCCCTGCGGAACCACCGGCGAAAGCGCGACTTTGTCGGCGGCAGAACAGAAACGGGTGATCGCGGTCACCGTCGAGGCCGCGGCGGGACGGGTGCCGGTGATCGCCGGCTGCGGAAGCAACAATGTCGCCGCCGCGATCGATCATTTGAAGGCGGCAAAGGAGGTCGGGGCGGATGCCGCGCTGATCGTCACGGGCTATTACAACAAGCCCAGCCAGGCCGGGCTGCTGGCCGCCTATCGAGCGTTTTGCGAGGCGACCGACCTGCCGATCGTCGTCTATAACATCCCGTCGCGGGCGGTGGTCGAAATCTCGGTGGAGACGCTCGCCGAGATGGCCAGGCTCCCGAACGTCGTCGCGGTGAAGGACGCGACCGGCAATCTTGGCCGGGTCACCGCCCAGCGGCTGGCCTGCGGTCCCGATTTCTGCCAGCTTTCCGGCAATGACGAGACCGCGCTCGCCTTCAACGCGATGGGCGGAAGCGGCTGCATTTCGGTCACCGCCAATGTCGCCCCCAAATTGTGCTCGGATTTCCAGAAAGCGATGCGCGAGGGCGACTGGGACAAGGCGGTCGAGCTCCAGGACCGGCTCTATCCGCTTCACACCGCGCTGTTTACCGATGCCTCGCCGGGGCCGGTGAAATATGCGCTGTCGAAAGTTCGCTCAGGATTTTCGACTGAGGTCAGGCTTCCGCTGGTCGAGCCGTCGGACGAATCGAAGCGGGCGGTGGATGAAGCGCTCGGCCATGCCGGCCTGATCTAGCTCTTTGCTTGCAGCAGGCGCTCACACTCCCCTAATCGCGCCCAAGCCATGCCCAAGCTGCACCCCGAGCCTTTCGACAAGCACAAGGTCGTCGCCGAGAACCGGCGCGCTCGTTACGACTATTTCATCGAGGACAGGTTCGAGGCGGGGATCGTGCTCGCCGGAACCGAGGTCAAGGCGCTTCGCCAGGGCGAGGGCTCGATCGCGGAGAGCTATGCGGCGCTCGAAGGGGAGGAGGTCTGGCTGATCAACAGCCATATCCCCGAATACAGCCACGGCAACCGGATGAACCACGAGCCCCGGCGCAAGCGCAAGCTGCTGCTGAGCAAGCGCGAGATCGCCAAGCTGCACGGAGCCGTCAATCGCCAGGGGCTCACCCTCGTCCCGCTGTCGATCTACTTCAACAGCCGCGGCAAGGCGAAGGTCGAGCTTGCTCTTGCGCGCGGCAAGAAGGCCCATGACAAGCGCGAGACCATCAAGGAGCGCGACTGGAAGCGCGAGCAGCAGCGGCTGCTTCGCCATGATGTCTGACCGCCCGCAATCTCCGGCCAGCCTCTTCGACCGCCGCACCGACCGCTTCTGCGAGAGGCTTTGACGATGTTTCGGGTCGAGGCCATAAGGCCCGCCTAGCCACCTGAGGAGTCCTCATCGATGCGCTCTGTTCTCGTTGCGCTTGCAGCCAGCACCATTCTTTCGGCCTGCGCCACCCGCCCGGCCGACATTCCGCCGCCGCCAGTCCCGGTCGCACAAGCGCCGCTCGCGCCCGAGCCCGCTGCGCCGCCCGAGATCGGCACGTTCGGCTTCGACACGGCCGGGATGGACCGTAGCGTCGCTCCCGGAGAGGATTGGGTGCAATACGCCAACGGCACCTATCTTCGGACCCTCGAAATCCCGTCCGACCGGGCGTCCTGGGGAATGTTCCACCGGCTCGACGAGCTTTCACGCGAGCGGACCCGGGCGATCATCGAAGAGGCGGCGCGCTCCCAGGCCCAAAGCGGAACCAACGCTCGAAAGGTCGGCGATTTCTACAACGCCTTCATGGACGAGGCGGCGATCGAGGCGCTCGGTGCCGCTCCGCTCCACGCCGACTTGACGCCGTTCCAGGCGGCCCGAACCAAGAGCGACTTCGCTCGCGCTCTCGGCGATTCGCTGAATGGCTTCGGCCCGTCGCTCTTCCCCTTTTACGTCGGCCAGGACGCAAAGTTGCCCGACCGCTACGTGCCAATTTTCTTACAGGGCGGCCTCGGAATGCCGGACCGCGATTATTATCTGTCCGCCGATCCCAAGCTCGCGGACACGCGCGCCAAATATCTGACCCACGTCGCAAACATGCTGGTCCTGACCGGGGTCCCGGCGGCGCAGGCGAAAACCAAGGCGCGCGCAATCTTCGAGCTCGAGAAGAAGTTCGCGCAAGTCCATTGGACCCGGATCGAGAGCCGCGACAGGGACAAGACCTACAACAAATGGGCGGCTTCGGACTTTGCCGCCAGGGCGCCGGGCTTCGACTGGAGCGCCTATCTGGGCGCCGCCGGGCTGGGATCGCAGAGCGAGCTGATCGTCTCCCAGCCGACCGCTTTTGCCGGAATGGCGAAGGCCATCGCCTCGACGCCGCTCCAGACGCTCAAGGACTGGGCGGTGCTTCACACCGCGGGCGATGCCGCGGGCGTGCTCCCGAGCGCCTTCACCCAGGAAAGGTTCGACTTCCACGGGCGAGTCCTGTCGGGCACGCCCGAGCTCGAGCCGCGGTGGAAGCGGGGGGTCAGCGCGGTCAACGCCAATATCGGCGAGGCCGTCGGCGAGCTTTACGTCGCCAGGCATTTCCCGCCCGAGACCAAGGCCGAGGCCGACCGGCTGGTGCGTAACATCATCGCCGCGATGGACAGCCGGCTCGCCAACCTGCCGTGGATGACTGCCGAGACCAAGGCGAAGGCGCGGGCGAAGCTCGCCAGCTTTCGGGCCAAGATCGGCTATCCCGACAAGTGGATCGACTATTCGGCTCTGACGATCGAGCCGGGCAATGCCTATGGCAATTTCGACCGTGCGACCGCCTTCGAATACCGGCGCAACCTCGACAAGCTGGGCAAGCCGGTCGACCGCGACGAATGGTTCATGACCCCGATGAGGGTCAACGCCTATGCGAACCCGACCATGAACGAGATCGTGTTCCCGGCAGCGATCCTCCAGCCGCCCTTCTTCGATCCCAACGCCGACGATGCAATCAATTACGGCGGCATCGGAGCGGTGATCGGCCATGAGATCAGCCACCATTTCGACGACCAGGGGCGCAAATACGATGCCCAGGGCCGGCTGACCGACTGGTGGACTCCCGCCGACGTCGAGGCATTTGAGGCCTATGCGGCCCAGCTTGCCGCTCAATACGATCTGTACGAGCCGATTCCGGGCACCTTCATCCAGGGCAAGCTCGCGCTCGGCGAGAATATCGCCGATCTCGCCGGCCTGCTGGTCTCCTACGATGCCTATCAGCTCTCGCTGGGCGGGCAGCCGGCACCGATTCTCGACGGTTTCACCGGCGACCAGCGCTTCTTCCTCGGCCATGCCCAGATCTGGCGGACCAAGTATCGCGAGGAGGCGCTCAGGCAGCAGCTCGTCACCGGGCCGCATTCGCCCGGCCACTTCCGTCCCTATGTCGTGCGCAACATGGACCCGTGGTATGTGGCGTTCGACGTCGAGCCGGGGCAGGAACTCTATCTCACTCCGGAGCAGCGCGTCCGTATCTGGTAGCCGTTGGCAGGAGGGGGGCTGAACGATGTTGCAGCAGGAGCTGCCCCTCCTGGCCTCGAGCCCGGCGGACAAGGCGGAGCCCTGGCTATTTCCGGCGATCGCAGTCGCTTCCGCGCTCACCGGGGCCGGAATCCTGTGGATGGCCGGTGCCGGGGCCGGCGCCTTGCTGTTCCTGGCCGTCTGCGCGATTGCTTTGCCCGCGGTGGCGCTTCGCCGGAAGCGATCTTTGGTCGACGTGCCGGACGTCGCGCGGCTGGTGGCGGCGCCCGATTATTCGATCGTCGGGCCGATCCTGGGCCTTTGCGCGGACGCGGCGGCGCTGACCGACGACCAGGGCCGGCTGCTTGCCTCCAATATGGTCTATCGCGAACGCTTCGGAGCGAAGGCTCCGGGCAAGCTCGCGGCCAATCCGGAATCGGATGAGGCGATCTCGACCGCAAGGGCGATGGCGTGGCGCGACGGCGGCGGCTGCGTCGCCGGGATCGTCACCCGCAAAGGCAGGTTCGCGCTGGAGGTCGAGCGGATGGGGGCGCGAAGCGACCTGCTGCTGTGGCGCTTCCTGACGCCCGGGGCGGGCGACCCGGTCGCGCTCGCGACCCGCCGCCTTCGCGGCCCGGCGGGCGACCTGCTCGGCGGTGCCGGGGTACTCGGGGCGCTGGTCGATCGCGACGGTAAGCTGCTGTCGTGGAACGGCCTGTTCGAAACCCGGGCGTTCTCCGGCCAGCCGGAAAAGGAAAATCTCCGCCTAACCGATCTCGTCGAGGCGAGCGACGAGGGACAGTTCCGGCTTGTCGCGGAGGGAGAAATCGGGCGTCCTTTGCGTGCCATCCGGCTCCCGCTGGAGGCGCCCGGGCTCGAGGATTATTCCTATTTCTATTTGTTCGACAGTCCCGACTCGCTTCCACTGTCGAGCTCGCAGCATCTCCAGGCGATGCTCGACGTGCTTTCGATCGGCCTGGCGCTGGTCGACCGCGACGGCCGGTTCCTGACCATGAACGAGGCGTTCCGGACGGCGGCCCGGATCAAGGGCTCCAAACTGGTCTATCCCGGCGACCTGGTCGTGAAGGAAGACAAGGCCGCGGTGGCCGATGCGGTGCGCAGGCATGCGCGCGGCCCCGCCATGTCCGGCGACATCGCCGTGAGGCTCGCCCATAGCCCGAAGGAGCCGGTGGCGCTGACCATCGCCGGGCTTCGAGGCCTCGGCGATGCGGCGGTCCTGTTATTGCTCAAGGACAATAGCGAGGAAGCCAAGCTCAAGCGCCAGGTCGCCCAGGCGACCAAGATGCAGGCCGTGGGGCAGCTGGCCGGCGGGGTCGCCCATGATTTCAACAACATCCTGACCGCGATCATCGGCCATTGCGACCTTATGCTGATGCGCCACACGCCGGGCGACAGCGATTACGACGACATCCAGCAGATCAAGTCGAACTCCAACCGGGCCGCCGGGCTGACCCGGCAGCTCCTCGCTTTCTCCCGCCAGCAGACGCTTCGGCCCCAGGTGGTCCACCTCACCGACGTGGTCGCCGAGGTTTCGCACCTTCTCAAGCGGCTGCTCGGCGAAACCGTGACTTTGGTCGTCAAGCACGGCCGCAATTTGGGGTCGGTTCGCGCCGACCCCGGCCAGCTGGAGCAGGTGATCGTCAACCTTGCGGTCAACGCCCGCGACTCGATGGTGGCGAAGGGCGGCGGAACCCTGACCATCCAGACCTATGCGGTTGCCTCCAACCAGGTCGCGGAGCTCGGCTCCGACATCCTTCCGATCGCCGATTACAGCGCCTTGTCGGTGACCGACACGGGCTGCGGAATTCGGCCCGGCGTGCTCGGCAAGATCTTCGAGCCGTTCTTCACGACGAAGGAAATAGGCAAGGGCACCGGCCTTGGCCTGTCCACCGTCTATGGAATCGTCAAGCAGTCGGGCGGCTTCATCTTCGCCGATTCGAAGGTGGACGAAGGCACAAGGTTCGTCATCTATTTGCCGGTCCACCGGGTCGAACCGGAAACCGGCAAGGCGATTCGCGGAGCCATGCGCAAGGACCACGAGCTGTGGGGAAGCGGCACCGTCCTGCTGGTCGAGGACGAGCCGATGGTCCGGACCGTCGCCGAGCGAGCGCTGACCCGGCATGGCTACAAGGTCATCACCGCGACCAATGGCGAGGAAGCGCTCGAGGTGATCGAGAGGGGCGAGGAGATCGCGCTGATGATCAGCGACGTGGTGATGCCCGGCATGGACGGCCCGGCGACCGTTCGCGAGGCGCGCAAGTTCAGGCCCGACCTGCCGATCCTGTTCATGTCCGGCTATGCCGAGGAGCAGCTGAGGAAATCGATCGACCTCGACAAGGTCGCCTTTCTTCCTAAGCCCTTCTCGGTGCAGGAGCTCGCCGAAGCGGCGCGCCGGGTAATCGAAGCCAAACAGGACTCGGCCGGCAAATAATGCTTGCTCCCGCAATCCCGCACGATATTTGAAAGACTTATGCCGGGGCAGTCCATCCTTGTCGTCGAAGACGAGCCGCTCATCGCGATGATGCTCGAAGATTTTCTCGAAACCCTTGGGTATCGGGTCCACGCAACCTGCGGAAGCGTCGCCGAAGCGATTACCGAGGCGGAGAAGGGCGGCTTCGACGCGGCGATCCTCGACGTGAACCTCAACGGCGAAAGCGCCTGGCCGATCGCCAGCAAGCTTCGCGCGATGCAGGTCCCGTTCGTGATCGCCACCGGCGGCCATGTCGAGCCGCCGCCGCAGGAGTTCCGCGAAGTTCCGACCATCGAGAAGCCCTATACGGTGGACCGAGTCACTCCCGCGCTGGAGTCCGTCCTTTCTGGATGAGGGCAAGGGGCACAAAGGCCCGGCGTGGCTGCGGTACGGCCTTGCAGCCTTGTTCCTGTTCGGCGCGTTCGTTGC
>DATKAY010000065.1:0-21977 GCA_035514495.1 Sphingomicrobium sp.
ATCAAACTGGTTGCCTGATGCTGCGCAGAGGAAATCTCAGCGAATGCGACCGCGGCGCTTCGGTCATCGAATTCGCGATGGCGGCGCCGTTCCTGGCTGCGCTCCTGCTTGGAATCATCGAGCTGAGCCGGGCCTATTCGGACCGGCTTCAGCTCGAACAGGCGGCGCAGCGCACGGTCGAGCGCGTCCAGCAGCAGCGCTCCGCCTCGTCTGATTACAGCTGGATGAAAACGGAAGCCGCAGCCGCCGCCGGAATCACCGCGAGCCCGAGCAATCCGACGGTCAGCCAGTGGCTTGAATGCACTCCGACCGACGGCAACGGGACCACGACCGGGCCGCCGGTGAGCCAGGGCGAGAACTCGCTTGCACAGCAGTGCCCGAACGACACCGATTTGCCGGCGCGCTACGTGTCCGTCAGCATCCAGAAGACCTTCACGCCGGCCGTCTCGAGCCGGTTCCTCGGCACCGATGCCAACGGGAATTATACGCTGACCGGGGAAGCAGGGATCCGCATCCAGTGACCCGGCGCACACAGCTGATCCGCGACACACGCGGCGCGGGGATCATCGAGTTCGCGCTGATTCTGCCGGCGCTGATGCTGTTCGTTTACGGCATCTACCTTGTCGGCCAGCTGTTCCAGGCGAATGCCGGGATGCAGCACGCGCTCGGCGAAGGCGCGCGCTATGCGACGCTCTGCCTCAACCCGAACACCGCGGCGGGTTGCACGGTCCCGAGCGACGACCAGATCCGGGACCATATTTCGTCGAAGGTCTTCGGCACCGGCAACGGCACATTCACCGTCAACGCGCCGACCAGCGGCATCGGCTTCAAGGAGCTGAGCGTCACCTACGAGATGCCGATGGACTTCCTGCTGTTCACCGCCCCGAACGTGTCGGTCACCCGGACCAAGAAAGTCTATACCGCGGGCTAGCCGCCGCCGGCCTTGCGCTGGAAGAATGCGGCGATCGCGTTCTTCACTTCTTCCGACTGCAGGCGCTCGGTGAAATGGCTCCCCTCGATCTCCATGCGATCGAGCAATTCGTCGGCGGTGCCGTGCCTCAGCAGTTCCTGGGTGAGGCGAAGCGCTTCGGGCGGCTTGGCAAGCAGGTTCGCCACGATCTCGCCTGACGCGGCCGCCAGCTCGCCGTCGGCGACGA
Source organism: Sphingomicrobium sp. (assembly GCA_035514495.1). GTDB lineage: Bacteria > Pseudomonadota > Alphaproteobacteria > Sphingomonadales > Sphingomonadaceae > Sphingomicrobium. The sequence continues at coordinate 1,158 of DATKAY010000065.1, forward strand.
CATGGCTGACGATCCCCGAATCAAGCGCCTCGCGGGCTCCGAACGGCTCGCCGAGCAGCAGGTAGCGGGCAGCGCGCTTGCGGCCAGCTAGCCGCGGCAGAAGCAGCGAGCTGGCGGCCTCGGGAACCAGCCCCAGATCGACGAACGGCAGAGAAAAGCGCGCGCTCTCCTCGGCTACGACAAGGTCGCAGTGAAGGAGCAAGGTGGTCCCGATGCCGACCGCATTGCCCTGGACGGCGGCAAGCAGCGGGACCGGGTTGCGCGCAAGGGCTCGAAGCAGCCGCCACACCGGGATGTCGTCGGACTGGCGCGGAAGCTCCTGAAGGAAGTCGTGAAGGTCGTTGCCGGCGGTGAAATCCTTGCCCTCGCCGCGGATGACGATGAGCCGGATCGACTGGTCATCGGCCGCCGACTCGATCGCCTCGGCCAGCGCCGAATACATCGCGACGGTGATCGCATTGCGCCGGTCGGGGCGGGCGAGCGTGATCGACAGCACTCCGCCGGCCGTCTCCGTTCGAACGTCTTGTTGCATATCATCCCTTCGAAACCGCCGACTCGCCGGATGACTGTTTGTGTCGCAGCCGCTATTCGGCTGCAATCAACCGGGGAGTCCCATGAAGTTTTTCGCCGATACCGCAGAAATTTCCGAAATCCGCGATCTTGCCGCCACCGGCCTGCTCGACGGAGTGACCACCAACCCGTCGCTGGTCCACAAGTCGGGCCGCGACTTCATCGATGTACTCAAGGACATTGCCGAGGCCTGTTCCGGTCCGATCTCGGCGGAAGTGGTCGCGCTCGATTACGACGGGATGATGGCCCAGGCCGAGAAGCTGAGGCGAGTCGCCGACAATATCGCCATCAAGGTGCCGCTCACCGCGGACGGGCTCAAGGCGTGCCGGGCGCTTGCCTCCGACGGGACCATGGTCAACGTCACACTCTGTTTTTCCGCCGCCCAGGCGCTGGTCGCGGCCAAGGCGGGAGCGACGTTCATCTCTCCCTTCGTCGGTCGGCACGACGACGTCGGCTTCAGCGGGATGGAGCTGATTTCCGACATCCGGCTGATCTACGACAATTACGATTTCGAGACCCAGATACTGGTCGCGTCGGTCCGAAGCCCGATGCACGTCGTCGAAGCGGCCAAGATCGGCGCCGACGTCATGACTGCGCCTCCGAAAATCATCCACCAGCTTTTCAAGCACCCGCTGACCGATTCCGGCCTCGCCGCCTTCCTCAAGGACTGGGAAGCGAGCGGCCAGAAGATCTGAGCCCGCTGGGCGATCAGCTGTCGCTCTTGAACAGCACCGCGCCCGTCTTCACCGCCGGAACGGCCTGCCCGGTCGGTCCGATGACCGGAGTGCGCGGGACCTGCGCCAGAAGCGCCTGGCAGGCAAGCTCGACCAGGATGTCCGGCTGGGGGAGCGAGGAGGGTAAAGTCGTGCATGACGACGGGTTGCCCTGCTGGTCCACCACATAGGCGAGCTTGACCGCCGGGGGCTGCTTGACGCCTTCGGGAAAGGCATTGACGCTGACTTCCAGGTCAGGCGGCGCCGGAGATTCGATGTATCGTTCCGGAAGCGCCCAGATGGTCTGGCTCCGGTAAACCCCCCAGACCGGCTGCCCGTCCGGACCCTTGGCCGAGTGGAATTTCACGCGTTTCGTCGCAAGATAGCAGCTGGTCTTGTCGAGCTCCTCATAGCCGCTCGACGACGTCACCTTGCAGTCGGCGATCTTGCCGTCCGGAGCGACCAGCAGATCGAACCGGGTGACCCCTTCCCACTGCTTCTCGAACGCCTTCATTGGATAGTCCCTGAACTCGAACCACGGCCGCGGGGTGAGCGGCGTGGCGGCCACGACCGAGCCTGCGAGCAGGGAAACAGCGATGCTTAGCATGAGGTTCGCCTCCGGATGGGTGTAACGGCCGGCAGGATAAGCGCGCAAGCGCCCCAAATCCACCGGAAGTTAACCGCCGGCCGGTACAGCCGTCCCGATGGGACAGGTGATTCACTTCGAGAAGCGAGCGGTCGCAAGCCTCCAGGAGCGGCTCGGCGCCGCTGTGGTGGCCAATGAGGAGCTGATCGCTTTTGCTCGCGGTCATTCCGGCGCCGTCGCCTCGATCAACACCGCGGCCCTCGAAGCGATCGAATCGCCGTGCATCGAATCGCTGCTCGACGTGGTGACCAGGCGCTGGCCCGACGTGCTCGGAATCGATGTCGCCGCAATTGCGCTCAGGGTCGGCAAGCTGGGCTTCCGCGCCGATTCCAGCGGCATCGAGCGAGTCGAGGCGGCCTTCGTCGATCGAATGCTCGCCGGGCTTCAAAGCGTCCAGGTTCGAAGCGTTGCCAGCGGCCATCCGTTGTTCGGGGCCTCCTCGATGGGCTCGGTCCGGGCGGAGGCGCTGATCCGCATCGACGGGCCGCCGCCGCTTCCTTGCGGGCTGATCGCGCTCGGGCAGAGGACCGAAATCGCGGTCGAAAACAGCCACGGGTCCGAGCTCCTCGTCTTTCTCGGCCGGGTCGTGGCAGCGACGATCCGCCGCTGCGTCGCGACCGCCTGACGCCTGAACCGCCCGGATTGGCTGCATTGGACGCACTGGCCGCTGGACCTTGCCCTTCGGCGCTCCTATCTCGCCCCCTAGGACAGGAGAAGACAGCGCAATGACCCAGTTCGACGACCGCGAGCGCGCTTTCGAGAGCAAATTCGCCCATGACGAGCAAATGAAATTCCGGGCCGTAGCCCGCCGCAACCGGCTTTTGGGCGAGTGGGCGGCGCGGCTGATGGGCCTGTCGGCGGAGGAAACCGCTTCCTATGCCAAGGACGTGGTCCGCGCCGATTTCGAGGAAGCGGGCGACGGGGACGTAATCCGCAAGCTGATCGGCGATTTGACCGCCGCTGGAGTCGAGATCGACGAAGAGCGGATCCAGGAGGCGCTGGAGAACAAGACGATCGAGGCCCAGCGGCAGATCATGGAGGAGCAGTCCTAGCCGTGCCGATGACCGCGCCCGAGATCGAGCGACTGATCAAGGCCGCGATTCCCGATGCGCAAGTGACGATCGTGGATCTTGCCGGCGACGGCGATCATTATTCCGCAAAGGTCGTCAGCCCAAGCTTCGCGGGCCTGGGCCGCGTTCGGCAGCACCAGAAGGTCTATGCGGCGCTCGGCGGCCGAATGGGCGGAGAATTGCATGCGCTTCAGCTTCAGACTGGGGCGCCGGAGGAGATGAAAAGTGACTAGCGCAAGCGACCGGATCGGCGAGATTGTCCGCGAGAACGATGTCGTCCTGTTCATGAAGGGGACCGAACTGTTCCCGCAATGCGGCTTTTCGAGCCGCGCAGTGGCGATCCTCGAGCATCTCAAGGTATCGTTCAAGACCGTCGACGTCCTTCAGGATCCAGACATCCGCCAAGGCGTCAAGGAGTATAGCGACTGGCCGACGATCCCCCAGCTGTACGTCAAGGGAGAGTTCGTTGGCGGCTCCGACATCATGCTGGAGATGTTCGAGAACGGCGAGCTCCAGCAGCTGGTAAGCGCCGAGCCGACCCAAAACTGAAAGGGGCGGTGTTGCGGGACCAGAAAACCGCAACACCGCCCCTTTGGTGGTTTGTGGAACCAAGTGGACACTGACATTGAAGCAACAGACGTGCCAAATTCAAAAAGTGGCAGATTTAAGCAATTTTTCCATTGGGAGGCTTTCTCGCCCAACCGCCAATTGTAAGGTATTCCGACAGATTCCTCTCCAAATATTCTTGCCCGGCGAGCGTCCGGGCGGATCGGGGCACTGTCCGGTGTCCCCGTTGTTGTACCACGCATGACCAGAACCCATCGCGCCGGACCGCAGCTTCTTTGCGACGTCACCCAGAGCTGGTCCGAGGTCGGCGGCGGGGTCGGGACCTATTTGCGCCGAAAGCGCGAATATATCCTCTCCCACACCCCGCATCGCCACCTGCTGATCATTCCGGGCGCCAAGGACAATATCGTCGAGGACGGACGGGCAATCACGGTGACCATCGCATCGCGGCCGGTCCCCAACAGCCCCAGATACCGGCTGCTCCTCCGCAACCGGGCGGTGACCGCGGCGCTCCGGCGTTTCGAGCCGGACGTCATCGAGTGCCAGGATGCCTACAATTTGCCCTGGGCGGTCCTGAGTCATCGCAAGCGCAACCCGGAAACTTTGGTCGTCGCCGGTTACTTCACCGATTTTCCGACCGCCTATGTCCACCGGCCGTTGCGGCAGCTGGCCGGCGAGGCCGTGGCCGGCCAGCTTCGCTCGCTCGCCTACCGGTATTGCGGGTTGCTCTACCGGCGCTTCGATGCCGTCTATGCCCTGAGCGAGAATGGCGGAGCCCACAAGCTGCGCGAGCTCGGGGTCGCCAACGTCGCGACCGTTCCTTTGGGGGTCGAGCTCGGCCAGTTCAGCCCGGAAATCCGCGATTGCGCGCTTCGGCACTCGATCGGCGCGAGGGACGGGGAGCCGCTCCTGATCTACGTCGGCCGGCTCGACCGGGAGCGGCGCGCTCAACTGGTCGTCGATGCCTTCACCAAGCTTCCCGACTCGCTTTGCGCCCGCCTCGTCCTGATCGGCGAGGGCCCGGTTCGCGATGAAATCCTCCAGTCCGGCGACGAGCGGGTGATCGCCCCGGGCTATCTCAAGGACCGCGGCGAGCTGGCCCGCTGGCTGGCAAGCGCCGACATCTATGTCTCCGCGATGGCCGACGAGACCTTCGGAGTCTCGGTCATCGAAGCGCAGGCGGCGGGGCTGCCGGTCGTCGGAGTGGCCGCCGGGGCGATGCTCGACCGGGTTGATGAGGAGACCGGGCGGCTGGGACCGGTGGACGATGCCGAGGCAATGGCCGCCAATATCGTCGCGACCTGGAATTCGGACCACTCGGCCATGGGAAGGGCCGCCCGCGCCCATGTCGAGGGCCGGTTCAACTGGGACCGGACGTTCCAGATGCTGCTCGGCGACGTCTATCCGTCGGCTTTCAATGCTCGTATCGAGGCTCTCCGGCGGGGCGCCGGCGACAGCTTTGCTCGGAGCACTGCTTCCTGACCGGTTCATCTTTCATCCAGCTTTCGGGGCCGACATCGGCCCCAGGCCTTGCTAGGAATATTCCCGCGATGACTCGACCAGTTACCAGCTTTGCGCTGATCCTTGCCGCCCTACTGGCGGGCGGTCCGGCAATTGCCCAGGGCGCTTTGGAGGCGCCGGCCGAGCAGCAGGCACCCGAGGCGCTCGCCCCGGACCTCGAGCTGATCGCCGTCGACCGCGACCCGCTCGCTCCGGCATCGCCGGTCGTGACCCAGAAGGTGCAGGAGTGCGCGGGCGAGAAATTCGTCTTCGCCTGGGGCGCGGGCGCGAGGCCGACGAAGGTGACCTTGTGCAGCGACAAGGGCGCGACGACCGAGGAAATCGTCAGGATGCTCGAGGATGCCGCCGCGAAGATCGATTCCTCGCCGCTCCCCGAGGACCGCCGAACTGCAATCGCGCTCCAGATCCGGGGCAAGATCGCCGAATTGAAGGGCAAGGGCGCTGCTTCGGTGCCTGGCCAGGCGGGTGATTCGATGGCCGTGCCCGCGACGGTTGCGCCGCCGGTCCAGGCGGCTCCAACGACGGAGGCTGTAGCGGCAATCCGTCCTCCGGCTCCTGTGTCGGCCCCGGTTGCCGCCCTTCCGAAACCGCGCCTCGAGTTTCATTGCTACAGCCCGAACCAGATCGGCTCGGGCGGTCCCTGCGTGATCCTCGACCGCGACACCCGGCTGACCGTCAAGGCCGTGGAGGCGCTTGGCGCTGGAACCAGCCTTCGCTTCGCCCGTAGCGGCAGGGAACGCGCCGAGGTGGCGCTTGGGCAGATGCGCAAGGGCCAGTCGAGAATTCTGGGCCTGCCCGCCAAGCTGTGCTCGGGGGTCGTCCAAGCCGAGGCTGAAATTCAAATCACGCGGGGCGGACGGGTGCTCGACAAAATCGGCCCCTATTTGCTTCGCTGCTAGGGACACAGCTTTGCCACCCGTTGACCGCCGTGGCACAGCGCGAAGCGTGGACGAGCCCTATGACATCCTCGACGAGCTGGAGCCGGGCGTAGCCCGCCTGCTGGCGCGCAATCCCTCGGCCTTCACCTACACCGGCACCCAGACCTGGTTCGTCGGCACCAGTAAGGTCGCAATCATCGATCCCGGACCCGCCAGCCCCGAACATGTCGATGCGATGGTGGAGGCTTTGGGCGGCCGCGACCTCGTCGCGATCCTGTGCACCCACACTCATCGCGATCACAGCCCGGCGGCGGCTCCGCTTGCGAAGCGCACCGGCGCCCCGATCGTCGGATGCGCGCCGCTGGCGCTCGAGACAATCGGCCCGAGGGCCGACGCGGCCTTCGACGGCGACTATTCGCCCGATCGCATTCTTGCCGACGGGGAAAGCGTCATGGTGGACGGCCGGCCGCTGACCGCTGTCGCCACTCCCGGCCACACCTCCAACCATTTGTGCTTTGCCTGGGGGGACGCGCTGTTCACCGGCGACCATGTGATGGCCTGGTCGACGACGGTCGTGGTTCCGCCCGATGGCGATATGGCCGCCTATATGCAAAGCCTCGAGAAGCTCCGCGAGAGAGAGGACCGGGTTCATTATCCGGCGCATGGGCCGCCGGTCACCAGGCCGAGCCAGTATCTCCGCTCGCTGATCGGTCACCGGATGCAGCGCGAGCGCCAGATCCTGAAGCTGGTGACTGAAAAACCGCGCCGGATCCTCGAGATCGTGGAAAAGGCCTATCCCGGCCTGGACCGGCGGCTGACTGCCGCGGCCGGCGGGTCGGTTTACGCGCATTTGCTGGACCTGGAGCGCCGGGGCCTCGTTGTTGAATCGAAAGAGACATGGACCGCGACCGGATAAGATTCCCATTGCTGATCGGGGCCGTCGTAATGGCGCTCCTGCTTGGGCTTGTGCTCGGCGGGGCAGGCCTGGTCGATCGAATCTTCTCTGGCCGCGATCCCGAGGCGGTCGCCACCTCCAGCCTCCAGTCGATGCGGGCGCAAAGCCGGCTGGTGCCGTTCGTCGCCAGGTTCGTTTCGGTGACCACCGCCCGGCGAAGCCGCCTCGGGCTATCGACCGAGCGAACCCTCGTGCTCCCCGGCACCGTTCGCTACGAGCTCGACCTTACCAAGCTGACCGAGCGCGACGTCGATTGGGATGGTTCGACCAACACGCTTCGGGTGACCTTGCCGGACATCGAGATTGCCGGGCCGGAGGTCGATCTAGCCCAGGCGCGCGAATACGGCTCCGGCGGCCTGCTTGCGACCTTCACCGACGCCGAGGACGCTCTCGACCGGGCCAACCGCGACAAGGCCGTTGCCGACCTTCGCCAGCAGGCCAAGGCGGAAGTCCCGATGCGCCTCGCCAGGGAGGCGGCGCGCCGGGCCATCGCCCACAGCTTCGCGATGCCGCTCCGGGCGGCCGGTTTTGAGGACGCCAAGGTCGTTGCCCGGTTTTCGGGAGAAACCGGGGAAGAACCTTCAACTTGGGACATCTCGACCTCATATGAGGAGGCGTTGGAGGAGGCGCGCGGGCGCCGAGCCGAGCAAGGACGATGATGACCGCAGTTCCGCAGAGCTTTAAAGGGCTCGATCTTCTTGGCGAGATCGAGCGGCTCAAGGGCGAGCGCAACGCGGTCATCCTCGCCCATTATTACCAGAAGCCGGAAATCCAGGACCTGGCCGATTTCGTCGGCGACAGCCTCGATCTCTCGCGAAAGGCCGCAGCCACCGATGCGCAAGTGATCGCCTTTTGCGGGGTCCGCTTCATGGCCGAGACGGCAAAGATCCTGTCGCCCGAAAAGACGGTGATCCTGCCCGACATGGACGCCGGTTGCAGCCTCGAGGACAGTTGCCCGCCGGAACAGTTCAAGGCGTTCCGCGAGGCCCATCCGGACCATATTGCGCTGACCTACATCAACTGCTCGGCGGCAGTGAAAGCTCTTAGCGACATCATCGTGACGAGCTCGTCGGCCCAGATTATCCTCGACCAGATCCCTGAGGACCAGAAGATCATCTTCGGGCCGGACCGGCATTTGGGCGGCTATCTGGCGCGAAAGACAGGCCGCGACATGCTGCTTTGGCCGGGCATCTGCATCGTCCACCAGGCCTTTTCGGAAACCGAGCTTTTGAAGCTGAAGGCCGAGCACCCCGGAGCCCCGGTGGCTGCCCACCCGGAATGCCCGCCGCACATCATCGACCATGCCGATCATGTCGGCTCGACGAGCTCGATCCTGAAATTCGCCCTGGAAACGGACTCGGACACAATCCTGATCGCAACCGAGCCGCACATCATTCACCAGATGCAGAAGGCGGCTCCGGACAAGAGGTTCATCGGAGTTCCCGGCGGGGACGGCAATTGCAACTGCAACATGTGCCCGTACATGGCCCTCAACACGCTCGAGAAGCTGTACGTGGCGCTTCGCGACCTGTCGCCGCGGATCGAGCTATCGGTCGAGCTGATGGACGCTGCGCGCAAGCCGCTCGAGCGGATGCTCGACATGGCCGGCGGAACGGTCGGCAAGGGCGATGTGGGGACGCCGCAGATCAGCGGCGACTAGGGCGCCAGGCTCAGTTCGCGCGCGTCTCTGCCTTGTCGCTGGACTTGGCCGAGTCTTCCGCGGGCACTTTTACCGTCCTGCACAGCTTGGTGGTCGAGCCGAGGCGGGAGCCGGTCGTCTGCTCTACAGCAACCTTCTGGCAGACGAGCTTCGTCTTGGGCTCCTGATCGGCTGCGGGCGCCTGATTCGCCGGAACTTGCGATTGGGCAACGGCGGGCGCCGCCAAGATTCCGGCCAAGGCGAAAGCAAATACTGCGCGCATCAACTACTCCCTGATCAACGAACCGGAGCCGATACACAGAGTCTGGGCTGCCGAAAAGCCGCTTGTCGACGAACGGTCGTGAAAGCTGGATTTACGGATGCTCGACCTTGCTCGCCTCAGCCTCCACGGTGACGATCGACGGGTGCTTTCGATCGAGATGGCGCTTGATGATCCTCAGGTTCCGGGTGTTGGAGCGGAAGAAGAAATCCGGGATCGCGCCCACCAGGGGCACCAGGCCGAGCAGCCAGTCGAAGCCGGTGTTGGCGCTCATCCGGGCCATCTGCCATTTCGACATCTCCAGGTTGCGCGCTTCCCACAGCATATAGGCGCCGAGCGCCGCTCCGGCAGTCGTCCCAACCAGCGGGATCAAGCTGAGGATAGCGTCCAGCCCGACCGGCCTGTTGAGCCCCGGGACGGTGATCAGCCGCTCCAGGAGCCGCTCCATCGTCTCCACCCGCCGCCGGACCGAATGGGGATCGGAGCCGAGCGGGGATCCCGGTCGTGGTTCGTTTTCGGCCTCAATCATTCGCCCGCCCGATTCAATCGTTGCTCCAGCCCGGTCAGCGTGTGGATCGAAAAGCGGTTCCCGGCGAAACCACTGATCCTCGAGGAAACGAGCGACCAGCGTATCGGGGCAGCGATCGGGATATAGAGCTGCTGGGCATCGATCCGCCGCGATGCCTCGTGAAGCAAAGCGGTGCGCTGCGCCAGGACGGGTGTGGTTCGGGCCGCTTCGAGCAGGGTGTCGACGTCTTGGTTGCAAACCGGTGCCGAGCCGCAGCTGAAATGCCCGACAAACCAGTCGGCCGAGGAGGAAGGCGCGATTTTGTCGATCAGCCTCAGGTCGGCGCGCTCTCCAGTGCCGGCGCGCTCGACCTCGATTCCGAGCGCGCCCCAGTCCTTCGAAAGCCGGTCGAGCAGGATGTCGGCGCCGGGACCTTCGGGAAGCCTGATCCGGAGGACGGGATCGTCTTCGTCGTCGAGCAGCCGCCGGGCCAAAGCGGCAAGCTCGGGCTGTCGCTCCGCGATGGGCGTTGCCGCCCAATCGGGGAGAACGGGGTCGACCATTCCGTCGAGGCCGGGCTCCAGGACCGTGGTCCGCGGAAGCAGGCCAGGTACGGACAACGCCGACACCAGCGCCTCGCGATCGATCGCGGCGCTCAACAATTCCCGGACTTCGGGGTTGAAGGCGAGGCCGCCGTTCCGCGCCGGAATCAGCCCGAACAGGCCGGATGCGGGGTCGAATTGAAGCGCCGCGGCAGGGATTTTAGCCTGCTGCGCCAAGGGCAGGTCGGCGAAAGTGCCGCCAAGGACAAGGTCCGCAGTGGCGTCGACGAAGGCGGCGATCGCCTCCTTTATGCCGGCCCCGGAAAGGTCGAGCCGCTCGATTTCGGGCTGGTCCTCGTCCGCGACCGGCACCTCGCGGAATAGCCGCACTTTCCCTTGCCAGCTCTTGTCCCTGTCGATTGAAAAGGGCCCGCTGCCCTGGCCTTCGTAAACGAGCCCCATTTCCGGCTGCGCGAGCAGCTGGAGGAGGTGCGGCCGAGGCTGGCTCAAGCGAATTTCCAGCACTCGCTCGGTCATCGGAACGATCTCGTCGACCATCCAGAAGGCGTCCTTGAGCGGGCTGCGGCTCTGCGGCCCGATCAGCCGGCGGAGCATTCGGGCGACATGATCGGCGGTGATCTCGCGGCCGTTGGGCCATTCGCCTTTTGCCAGCCGGAAGATGTAGCTGAGCCCGTCGTCGCTGACGTTCCAGGTCTCGGCCAGCCCAGGCTCGATCTGGCCCCTGGCGTCGAACCGGACGAGGCCCTGGGCGGCATTGGTGACGAGAACGGCCTCGCTGGTTTCGAGCGGGCCGCGCCGCGGATCCGCGAGCGCCGGATCCTCGCCGATCACGACGACCTGGACGACACCTTCGGGCTGGCGGTCGCATCCGCTCGAGGGAAAAGCGAAAAGCGCCAGCGCAATGATCGACAAAATGTTCGGCCGCATCGCGACAAAGCATTAGCCGCAATCGCCGGTTCAGCAACTGTCTGGCCATATGGGCGCGAGTGTATTACGAAGCTAAGGCAGTTGGATCTCGAACGGGGAATTGGTGGCCGATCACGACGGAATCTGGAGCCGGGGCGGGGTCAATGTCGAAGAACTCCCCGACCCCTTTGCCGCAGCTCCGCCGCCGCCGGACTCCGCTCCCGGCGGGGAGCCCAAACCGAAAAGATGGCGAAAGCTCAGGATCGCCGTCTTTGCTTTGGTCGCGCTGCTGCTCGCCACCTTGGCCTGGCTGATCGTCACCGCGCCCTTGTCGAGAGCGCTGGAGCCGCTTCCGGACCCGGCGATGCTGTTCCTTTCGGCCGAAGGCAGGCCGATCGCCAGGCGGGGAGCGATCAAGGAAGCGCCGGTGGAGGTCGCCAGTCTCGACCCGCTGACCGCCGCCGCCTTCATTTCCATCGAGGACCGGCGATTCCACCGCCATTGGGGGATCGACCCGCGCGCGATCGGACGGGCGGCGCTTGCCAATTTCCAGGCCGGATCGGTTCGCCAGGGGGGAAGCACCATCACCCAGCAGCTGGCGAAAACCAGCTTCCTGAGCCCGGACCGAAGCTTCAAGCGCAAGGCCCAGGAGGTGATCATCGCCTTCTGGCTGGAGGGGTGGCTGACCAAGGACGAGATCCTCTCGCGCTACCTGTCGAGCATCTATTTCGGCGACGGCGTCTACGGGCTACGGGCCGCCGCCCGCCATTATTTCGACCGCGAGCCGGAGAAGCTGAACCTTGCCCAGTCGGCGATGCTCGCCGGAATGGCCCAGGCGCCGTCGCGGCTTGCCCCGACCAGGCATCTCAAGCGCGCCCAGGAGCGAAGCCGGGTCGTGCTTTTGGCGATGGCCGATACCGGCGCGATCACCGAGCGGAGAGCGCGCACCGCCAGGCTCGCCCGGCCGGCAAGGCAGGGGTCGAAGCTTCCGTCCGGGACCTATTTCGCCGATTGGGTGGCGGCCGACGCCCAGGACGCTTTCGTCTCCGAATTCGGGATGGTCCGGGTGAAGACCACGCTCGATTCGGACCTCCAGCGAATCGCGGTGCGCGCCATCACCCGGGCGAGGATCGGCGATGCTCAGGCGGCGCTGGTGGCGATGCGCCCTGACGGGCGGGTGGTCGCGATGGTCGGCGGGAAAAGCTATTCGGACAGCCCGTTCAACCGCGCCACACAGGCCCGGCGCCAGCCTGGCTCCGCCTTCAAATTGTTCGTCTATCTGGCGGCGCTTCGTGCCGGCTGGACCCCGGAAAGCATCATCGAGGACCGGCCGGTCACGATCGCCGGCTGGACCCCGTCGAACAGCGATGGAGTCCATCGCGGGGAAATCACGTTGCGCGAGGCCTTTGCTAGGTCGAGCAACGCGGCCGCGGTCCGCTTGTCGGAAAATGTCGGCCGGTCCAACGTCATTCGCGCCGCCCGCGACCTCGGGATTACCGCAAAGCTGCCGGACGAGCCCAGTCTTGCGCTCGGCACCGGGGGAGTGAGCCTGGTCGAGCTCACTTCCGCTTATGCCGCCGTCCTTTCGGGCCGCTATCCGGTCGAGGCGCGGGGACTTCCGGACGCCAAGCCGAGGAGCGGGTTCGCCAGTATCTTCGCGGCGCAGAGCCGGCTCGACGAGCGCCGCGACCGGGAGGCGCTGCTCGATTTGCTTTGGGCTTCTGCGAACACCGGGACCGGCAAGCGCGCGGCGCTGTGGCGGCCGACCTTCGGCAAGACCGGGACCACTCAGGACAATCGCGACGCCTTGTTCGTCGGCTTTGCTGGCGACCTGGTGGTCGGGGTGTGGGTCGGCCGCGATGACGACAAGTCGCTGGGCAAGATGAGCGGCGGGACCGTTCCGGCGCGGATCTGGCGCGATTTCGTGAGCTCGGCGCTGGCGATCGACAACCGCCGGGGGCCGCCGCTGCCCGCCACCTACGGCAATCGCCGGGGCGAGAATCGAGCCAGGCCGGTGGAAAAGCCGAGCCCGCTTCCCGATAACTGGAGCGAGCAAGCCGAGCCCATCCGCGAATTCGTGCGTGCGCTTGAGGAATTGTTCGACGACCGCTGAGGCGCTTTTGCGGGCCTCCCGGAAGTTAACGGCTGGAAACCTGCTGTTTTAAGAGTTTCTCAACCCCTTGACCCTTATTCCTTCGGGCAACCTACGCGATTTCAGGCGCAGGTGGGGGAGCTCGTCTCCCGAAGTGTGGAGCCTAAAGGAGACCGGACATGGCCAAGTTTCTGAAACTGATCAAGAACGAGAAGGGTGCGACTGCGATTGAGTACGGCCTGATTGCCGCGCTGATCGCCGTTGCCGCGATTGCTGCAATGTCGAGCGTTGGTAACTCGCTCAACAGCACCTTCACGAACGTTTCGACCGCGCTCGGCTAAGGCTGACGCGAGTTCGTAAGAGAGCGGCGGTGCCGAAAGGCGCCGCCGTTTTTCTTTTGTTCAAGGCAAAACCCCGGCTTCACCGCTGCCGGCTTTCACGCGGGCACCGCCTGCTTTCGGGTCGCGAAGCTCCGGATTTTCCGGTTTTCGCACCATAGTTCCAGCGGGCGATGGTCCGACCGCCTCGACAGGCGGACCGCATCGACATCGTCGGCTGCCTCGATCTCGCGCTCGCGATCGACCTGGCCGGTGTTCGGATTGATGAAGCTCAGACGGTAGCGAATCACGGCAATCCTCGACGTTTCCGGAAAAAAAGCGAATCCCGAAGCAACTCAACGCACCCGTCGATATCGAGTTCAATGGCAGCGTGCCCTTGCCCCGGCAGTTCGGCGCGGCTAGTCGCTGCCGCCAATTCCATCCCTCGCCAGACCCTATAGGAGACGCCCGGCCATGGTCGTTACGCGCACCTTTTCAATCATCAAGCCAGACGCCACCCGCCGCAACATCACCGGGGCGATCACCAAGATGATCGAGGAGGCCGGCCTTCGGGTGGTCGCTTCGAAGCGAATCGCGATGACCAGCGAGCAGGCCGAGGGCTTTTACAGCGTCCATCGGGAACGGCCCTTCTTCGCCAGCCTGGTCGAGTTCATGACCTCCGGCCCGGTGGTGGTCCAGGTGCTCGAGGGCGAGGATGCCGTGAAGCGCAATCGTGACGTGATGGGCGCGACCAATCCTTCCGAGGCCGCCGAGGGGACGATCCGGAAGTGCTTCGCCGAGTCGATCGAGGCCAATTCGGTGCACGGCTCGGACAGCGACGAAAATGCCCAGATCGAGATCGACTTCTTCTTCAGCGAAGATGAGATTGTCGGCTAGACCATCCGGGACCTTGGCGTTGCGCGATTACTCGCCGCCGTCCTGGAAGAGCGGGCGCCTGACGAACTCGGCAAGCGCTTTGGGGTAAAGCTCGTGCTCGGCCTCGAGCACTCGCGCCTCGAGGCTCGCCTCGGTGTCGTTGGCAAGGATCGGGACCTGCGCCTGGGCGATCACGTCGCCGGCGTCGAGCTCCTCGGTCACCAGATGCACGCTGCAGCCGCCGACCGGGTCACCGGCCTCGATGGCGCGCCTGTGCGTGTCGAGGCCGCGGTATTTGGGCAAGAGCGACGGGTGGATGTTGACGATCCTTCCGGCCCGGCTGCGCGTGAATTCGGGCGACAGGATACGCATGAAGCCGGCCAGAGCGATCGTTCCGATGCGGTGATCGGTCAACATTTGGTCGAGCGCCGATTCCCACTCCCTCTTGTCGATCCCGCGGCTGTCCCAGGTCCAGGTCGGGATTGCCTGGTCGCGCGCCCACTGGAGGCCCGCAGCGACCGGGTTGTTGGACGCCACCAGCACGACTTCATAGCCTTGCGCCTGTTCGACCAGCGCCCGCATGTTGCTTCCGCGCCCGGAAAGGAGGACCGCGACGCGGCCAGGCTCACGCATCGTGAGATGCAGTCCAGTCCTGCCCGGAGCCCCAGCTTCCGGCCAGGCCGGCAATTGTGCAGCCGCGCGGCCCTTCGGCGATGCGGCCAATTGCCAGCGCCTTTTCGCCGCTGTCGCCAAGGCGGGCGATGACCGCACCGGCATCGGGGGCGGGCACGATCGCGACCATTCCGATGCCGCAATTGAAGGTCCGCGCCATTTCTTCGGGAGCCACTCCTCCGCCCTCCTGCAACAAAGCGAACAGCGGCGAAAATTCCCAGCTGGCGGCGTCGATCTTTGCCCGCAAGCCCTTAGGAAGCACCCGCGGGACATTTTCGACCAGACCACCGCCGGTGATGTGGGCAAGGCCGTGAATCAGGCCCTCGCGAACCAGCGGCAGCAGCGCTTTCACGTAGATCCTGGTCGGCTCGAGCAACGTCTCGCCGAGGGTTGAGCCGGGAAGGCGGGGCGTTTCGGCGGCGAGATTCCAGCCGCGCTCCTCGACGATTCGCCGGACCAGCGAAAAGCCGTTGCTGTGGACGCCCGAGCTGGCGATCCCGAGGATCACGTCGCCGGCGGCGACACGGCTCCCATCGAGAAGCTCGCCGCGCTCGACCGCGCCGACGCAAAAGCCCGCCAGGTCATAGTCGCCCGGAGCATAGATTCCCGGCATTTCCGCGGTCTCGCCGCCGATCAGCGCGCAGCCCGCCTGCCGGCACCCCCGGGCGATCGATTCGACCACCTGCTCGGCGACCTTTAAGTCCAGCCGGCCGGTTGCGAAATAGTCCAGGAAAAACAAGGGCTCGGCACCCTGGACGACGAGGTCGTTCGCGCACATCGCAACCAGGTCGATCCCGACGGTGTCGTGCCGATCAAGCTCGATGGCGAGCTTGAGCTTGGTTCCGACGCCGTCGTTGGCGGCGACCAGCAGCGGGTCGGAATAGCCGGCGGCGCGAAGGTCGAAGATTCCCCCAAACCCGCCAAGCTCCGACCCGGCGCCCGGACGCGCGGTCGAGCGGGCGAGCGGCGCGATCGCGTGCACGAGGGCATTGCCCGCGTCGATCGAAACGCCTGCATCGGCATAGGTGAGCGGCTTTTTCGCCATTGACCTTGCCGCCTAGCCACAACCCGCTTGGATTTCCACGGCCTTGTCGGCAATAGGCGGGCAATGGCTCGCCGCGCCTGGTTCATTGCCGTCCTCGTCGCTCTCCTCGGCCTTGCCGCCGGGGGGACCCTCTATGCGCAGATGGAGCCGGGCGACCGCGGCATCCTTCCGCTCGACAGCTCGGGAACGCTCGAGGTCGGCGAAATCCATGTCGATGTCGGCGGCAAGGACGCCCAGGCGGCGCGCTATGCAGGCTGGCGGATCGCCCAGCGCGAAGGCTTCAAGAAATTGTGGGCACAGAGCCACGATTTGCCGGTGTCGAGAGCGCCTTCGCTTTCCGACGCGACGCTCGACGACATCGTCGGCTCGATCATCGTCGAGCGCGAGCAAATCGGGCCCAATCGCTACATCGCCGTCCTTGGAGTCCTGTTCGACCGCGCCCGTGCAGGACAGCTTCTGGGGATGCCGGGGATCGCCGAAAGATCGCAGCCGATGCTCCTGATCCCGGTCACGGTGACGGCGGGGACGCTGACCAGCGTCGAGCTAAGCAACCCATGGCAGCGGGCATGGTCGCAATTCCGGACGTCCCAGAGCCCGATCGACTATGTGCGAGTGAGCGGGCTTGGAACCGATCCCCTGCTCATCAACGCAGCCCAGACGGTTCGGCCGGGACGCGGCTGGTGGCGCAACATTCTCGACATTTACGGAGCGGCCGACATTCTCGTTGCGGAGGTGAGCATCCATCGCCTCTATCCTGGAGGACCGGCCAGCGCCCGCTTCATCGGCAGGCACGGCCCGGACGGCGAGATCATCGGCGGCTTCGACCTCACCGCCCCGGACAGCGCCGCCCTGCCGCAGATGATGGTGGAGGGAGTCCGGCGGATGGACCGGCTTTTCGTCGCCGCCTACCAATCCGGGCGTCTCACGCGCGATTCCACGCTTAACCTGCCGGAGCCGCCGCCTCCGCCCGTGGAGGAGGAGCCAAGCGAGGCGGTGCCGCCGACGACCTACCGGGTGGGAGTGGTCGCCGCCAATGCCGCCACCTACAATTCGGCGCTCGCCCATCTGCGCGCGGTCCCGGGGGTCACCAGGGTCCAGCAGGTGAACATCGCGTTTGGCGACACCAGCTATTTCTTCGTGAGCTACCGGGGCGATCTCGCGACATTGCGGTCGGTGCTTGCCTCGCGCGGCTGGGGCGCCGAAATCAGGGGCGGCGAGCTCAGGGTCTATGTTCGGCCGCCAACGCCCGCCACGGCCCAGCCACAGCCGCGACAGCCCGAATCCCAGCCGCAGCCGCAGCCACAACAACCCCAGCCGGGGGGCCAGCAGCCCCAGCCACGGGCGCAGCAGCCAGGCCAGACCAGCGCCACCCAGCCACCGGCTCAAAACCAAACCGCCTCGAGAGTGCAGGCGCAGGGCGGGGCCCAGTGAGCGGGCCGCCAGCACGCCAGCCGTCGGGCCAGGCGGCGCGCGCCGACCAGATCGCACTGCCTCTGGACTGGCCGCAGAGCCAGGGCGAATCGCGGCTGATCGTTACCGACGCCAACCGTCCCGCCTTCGAACATTTCCGCAACTGGAGCCTGTGGCCTGTCCGGGCGACCTTGCTCACCGGCCCGCGCCGGTCGGGCCGCAGCCTGCTCGCGCGCAGCTTCGTCGAGCGGGTCGGCGGCCGGCTGGTCGACCAGGCCGACCGGGCCGAGGAGGAAGAGCTGTTCCACGCCTGGAATTCGGCGCAGGAAAGCGGACGGCCGCTCGTGATGATCGTCGATTGCGTCCCGCCCGACTGGGAAATCGCGCTTGCCGACCTCAAGACCCGGATTGCGGTGACCCCGGTCGCCTCGATCGCCGAGCCCGACGACAGGCTTTTCCGGGCGTTGATCGAGCTGAATTTCGCCGACCGGGGGCTGCATGTGCCGCCCGAGGCGCTGCGGTTCATGGCCGAGCGGCTCCACCGCGACTATCTGACCGTCGAGCGGGCGGTCGAAGCGGTGGACCGCTATGCGATCGCCGAACGGGCCCGGCTCAGCCTCCCGACAGTGCGCAAAGCGCTGATCGACGCTGGAATGATCGACAGCTGACGGTCAGCTGCAGCTCAACCGCTCGACCCGGCTGGAGGGGTCGAGATAGACCGTCAGCCGGTCGGCCCGGTATTCCATCGTGACCATCGTTCCGTGAGCCACCCAGCGGAGCGCATCGGCGCCCGACACACCAAGCATCTCGGCGGCGAGCTCGGACGTCGCCTGCCGGCCGACGAACTGCTGGATGTTGGCGTCGCTGCAGGTCCGGCCGGAGGTTTCGCCCCGGACCGGGATCTGCTCGGCGGTCGCGCAGGACGCCGCCGTCAGTGCGCAGGATGCCGCAATCGCGATTGAGCTGTTCATTCTTCCACCTCCTGTGAAGCCAGTCGGCTCATCTTGAGCTTGCCGTTCTCGATAGCGAAACCCAGACGACCCTCGACGAGATCCACGGCGTCGCGGCCGAATTCCTCGTACCGCCAGCCTTTGAGCATTTTCAGGTCGCGAACGCCCGCGGCGAGCGATTCGAGATCGTCGGCGCGGGCGATGAGCTTGGGAGCGACTCCGGTTTCCTTCGCCCGGATCTTCAGCAGGAGCTTCAACAGGTCGCTGACCAGCGCCGCGTCCTTGGTGAGGCCGGGCCGCTTTGGCTCGCGCGATGGCAAGTCCTCCGGTCCGAGCGGCTGGGCCGCACCCAGCGCTTCCATCAGCCGGACGCCGATGTCGTTGGACTTCCAGCCGCCCGACAGCCCGCGGACCTTGCCGAGATCCTCCTGAGTCTTCGGCGGGTGCGAGGCCAGCTCCACCAAAGTGTCGTCCCTAACGATGCGGCCGCGCGGGATGTTCTTGCTGCGCGCCTCGGTCTCGCGCCAGGCGGCGAGCGCTTTCAATCTGCCGAGGATGGCGGGGTTGCGGTTGGGGAGCCGAAGCCGCTTCCACGCATCTTCCGGCGGGAATGCGAAGCTCGACGGGTCGGCCAAGCGCTCCATCTCCTCGTCGAGCCAGCCGCCCCGGCCGGTCTTCTTCAGCCTGTCGAGGAGCCGCGGGAAGACCTTGGCGAGATGGGTGACGTCGGCGATCGCATAGTCGATCTGGCGCTTGTCGAGCGGCCGCCGGCTCCAGTCGGTGAATCGAGCGCCCTTGTCGAGGCTGTGGCCGAGCATCGATTCGATGAGGTTGGAATATCCGATCTGCTCGCCGTGACCGAGCGCCATCGCCGCGATCTGGGTATCGAAAAGCGGGACGGGGACCTTGCCGGTGAGGTTGTGGACGATTTCCAGATCCTGATTTCCGGCGTGGAAGACCTTCAGGACCTCGTGGTTCTCGACCATCAGATCGAGCAGCGGCTTGAGGTCGATGTCGGCATTGGGATCGACCGCCGCCGCCTCCTCGCTGCTGGCGATCTGAATCAGGCACAGCTCGGGCCAATAGGTATTCTCGCGCATGAACTCGGTGTCCACGGCGACGAACGGATGCTGTGCGAGCCGCTCCACGAGGGCGGCCAGCTCGGCGGTGTCCGTGATCAGGGGATGAATCTTCATTGGTGCTGGCGCGCCCATAGCGCGCCCTTGCGCCTTGACAAAAGCCTTTCCGAACGGGCAGCGCCCGCCCGCGCATTCCCCTCAATGCCACCCCGGCGAGAACCGGGTCCATGACTCGCTTGCAAATCCCGCTTTGGCGGGACCGACAAGAGATGAAAGAACGAAAAAAGCCATGCACTCCTACCGCACCCATTCCTGCGCCGAACTGCGCTCCGCCAACGTCGGTGACACGGTGCGGCTGTCCGGCTGGATTCATCGCCGCCGCGACCATGGCGGAGTTCTCTTCATCGACCTTCGCGACCATTACGGAATCACGCAGATCGTCGCCGACGAGGACAATCCGGTTCAGGATCTGCTCGATCAGCTTCGGCTGGAGTCGGTCGTCACGGTGACCGGCGAGGTCGTCGCCCGGGCGCCCGAGGTCATCAACCCCAGGCTTCCGACCGGCGAGATCGAGGTGGTCGCGCGCCAGGTCGAGGTGCAGTCGGCCGCCGCCGAGCTCCCTATGCCGGTCGCCGGAGATGCGGAATACCCCGAGGAAATCCGGCTCAAATACCGCTATCTCGACCTTCGGCGCGAGGAGATGCACCGCAACATCCTGCTCCGCTCGTCGGTGATCGCCTCGATCCGCCGAAGGATGACCGAGCAGGGCTTCGTCGAGTTCCAGACTCCGATCCTGACCGCCAGCTCGCCCGAAGGCGCGCGCGACTATCTGGTGCCGAGCCGGGTCCACCCGGGCAAGTTCTACGCGCTTCCGCAGGCGCCGCAGATGTTCAAGCAGCTCATCATGGTCGCCGGCTTCGACAAATATTTCCAGATCGCGCCTTGCTTCCGCGACGAGGATGCCCGCGCCGACCGGTCCCCGGGCGAATTCTACCAGCTCGACTTCGAGATGAGTTTCGTCACCCAGGATGACGTCTTTGCCGCGATCGAGCCGGTGCTTGCCGGGGTGTTCGAGGAGTTCGCCGACGGAAAGCATGTGACCCCGGCCGGGGAATTTCCCCGCATCCCCTTCAAAGAATCGATGCTGAAATACGGCACCGACAAGCCGGACCTGCGCAACCCTTTACTCCTCCACGATGTCGGCGGGCATTTCCAGGGCTCGGGCTTCGGCCTGTTCGCCAAGATCGTCGGCAGCGGCGGCGTGGTGCGCGCGGTTCCGGCGCCCAACACGGCGGGGCTCAGCCGCAAGTTCTTCGACGACATGAACGAATGGGCGCGAAACGAAGGCTTTGCGGGCCTCGGCTATGCCACCCGCAAGGGCGGCGAGTGGGGCGGCCCGATCGCCAAGAATCATGGCACCGAAGGCATGGACGCGCTGGCCGCAGAGATGGGCCTTGGCCCCGACGACGGCATCTTCTTCGCCGCCGGCAGCGAGGCGGAGGCGGCGCGGCTCGGCGGACTTGCCCGGACCCGGGTCGGCGAGCAGCTCGACCTCATCGAGAA
>DATKAY010000066.1:0-33349 GCA_035514495.1 Sphingomicrobium sp.
GACCGCAATGGAAACGCCCTGGGGCTACACCGATTTCGACGCGCATGAGATCCTGCATTTCGTCGATCAGCCCGAGGACGGGCTTCGAGCGATCATCGCAGTGCATTCGACCCATCTTGGGCCGGCGGCAGGCGGGGCGCGTTTCTGGCACTATGAGGATCCGGCCGAGGCGCTGACCGACGCCCTGAGGCTGTCGCGCGGGATGAGCTACAAGAACGCGATGGCAGGGCTCCCGCTGGGTGGCGGCAAGTCCGTCATTCTCGCTCCGCCCGACCGCCGCAAGACGCCCGAGCTGCTCGCCGCTTTCGGCAAAGCGGTGGATAATCTGTCCGGGCGCTACATCACCGCCGAAGATGTCGGGATGACCGTCGCCGACATGGTCGCGGTGAAGCGGCAGACTCAATTCGTCGCGGGACTCCCGGCCGAGGGCAGCGATGTCGGGGGAGATCCCGGCCCGCACACCTCGCTCGGCGTCTTCCTGGGCCTGAAGGCCGCGGTCCGGCGAGCGCTCGGCAAGGACGATGTCGACGGCCTCCACATCGCGATCCAGGGCGCTGGCAGCGTTGCCTCCGGAGTGGCGATGCTCGCCGCCGGTGAAGGCGCGAAGCTGTCGATCGCCGATGTCGACGCCGACAAGGCCAAGAAGCTCGCCGAGGCAACCGGCGGAACCGTGGTGAGCCCCGAGGACGTGCTCTTCCTGGAAGCCGATGTGGTGAGCCCCAATGCGCTTGGCGCCATTCTCGACGAGCAGAGCATCCCGAAGCTCAACGCTCCCATCGTTGCTGGAGGAGCCAACAACCAGCTCGCCACGCGCGAGGACGGCGCCCGGCTCGACGAGCGGGGAATCCTCTACGCACCGGATTATGTCATCAATGCCGGCGGGATCATCAACGTCTGCACCGAATATCTCGGAGACGGCGACGCCAGCCTGGTGCGCGAGCGGATCGAGGGAATACCCCGGAGGCTCGAGCAGATCTGGGCGGAGAGTTCGCAAACCGGCCGCGACCCGGCCGCGGTAGCCGACGCGGTCGCGCAGCGGCTGATCGGAAGGGGGTAGCGAGACCGCGATGCACGCGCTCGCCAATCCGGCGCGTTTCCTGCGCTTTGCCCGGCCCGCCACCGCGCTGCTGTTCTGGGCGGGCCTTGCGCTGGCGCTTGTCGGGCTCGTCGGCGGGCTCGCCTTCACTCCCGCCGATTACCTGCAGGGCGAGACCGTTCGAATCATGTACGTCCACGTTCCGGCAGCCTGGCTCGGAATGGCCGGCTGGGCGGGGCTGGCGGCCGCGGCAGTGAGCCAGCTTGTCTGGAGGCATCCGCTGGCAGCAGTCGCCGGCCGGGCGATCGCGCCCTGCGGAGCGACCTTCACCGCCATCTGCCTGGTCACCGGATCGATCTGGGGGCGGCCGACCTGGGGCACCTGGTGGGAATGGGACGGGCGGCTGACGTCGATGCTCGTGCTGTTCTTCCTGTACCTTGGCTATATCGCGCTTGCCGCCGCCGAGCGGGAGCGAAGCGGGGAAGGGCGGATCACCGCGATCTTCGGCCTCGTCGGGGCGATCAACCTTCCGATCATCCACTATTCGGTCCTCTGGTGGCGGACCCTGCACCAGGGGCCGAGCATCGGCATTTCCGGATCGAGCATCGACTCCTCGATCCTGTGGCCGCTTCCAATCGCTTTCCTCGGACTGGCCCTGCTGTTCGCGGCGGCGGTGCTGATGCGGATGCGGGCCGAGCTGGCCCGGGCCCGGGTCGAGGCCCGGATTCGACGGGGGGCGGCGCAATGAGCCACTGGCCCTTCGTCATCGCCGCTTATACGTTTGCGATTGGCGCAACCGCCGCTCTGATCGTCCAGTCGTTCGTCTCGATGCGCAGGGCGGAAGCTCGAGCCGAACGGCTTCGGGATCGGAAATGATCAAGCCCAAGCATCAGCGGCTGGTGCTAATCGCCGTCGCCGTCGTCGCGGTGCTGGCCGCGGTCCTGCTGGCGATGTGGGGGCTGAAGGATCGCGCCGCCTATTTCCACACGCCGTCCGAGGTGGCGCAGGGCAAGGCCGCTGTCGGCCAGCCCATCCGGCTCGGCGGAATGGTCGAGGAGGGCTCGATCGAGCGTCTTTCCGACGGGGTCACGATCCGTTTCCTCGTCGGAGACGAGACCGCACAGGTCCCAGTACTCTATCGCGGAATCGTCCCCGACCTGTTCCGGGAGGGAAGCGGCGCAGTCGCCGAAGGCCGGCTTGCGCCAAGCGGGCTGTTCGTCGCCGATACCATCCTTGCCAAGCATGACGAGCGCTACATGCCGCCCGAGCTCGGCAACCTCAGTGCCGTGCAGGCGGCGGGCAAGACGGTGCAAAAATGATCGCCGAAGCGGGGCTCGCCGCATTGTGGCTGGCGGCGGCCCTGGCGCTGCTTCAGCTGTTCCTGGCTTTCGGGCCTGCCCCGGTCCGGGCCGAAGGGACGGCGCCGGTCCGCGCCGTTGCAATCGCGCAAGGGACGCTCACCCTCTTCGCAATGGCGATGCTGGTGGCGCTGTTCCTTCGCACCGATCTGTCCGTGCTGCTCGTCGCCCAGAACAGCCACAGCGCCAAGCCGTGGCTCTACAAGCTGGCCGGGGCCTGGGGGAACCACGAGGGCTCGATGCTGCTGTGGGTGACAGTGCTTGGCCTGTCCGGCGCAATCCTCGCGATCTTCTCGCGCCGGCTCGACACCCGGACCTTCCGCTCGGCGATGGGGGCGCAGGGCGCGCTTGCGCTGGGCTTCTTCGCTTTCCTTCTGTTGGCCTCCAACCCGTTCGCCCGGCTCAACCCGCCCGCCGCGGAGGGAAGGGGGCTCAACCCGCTCCTCCAGGACCCCGGCCTCGTTTTCCACCCGCCGACCCTCTATCTCGGCTATGTCGGGCTGTCGGTGGCGTTCAGCCTCGCGGTCGGCGCGCTGATCAGCGGCCGGGTCGATTCGGCGCTCGCAAAAGCGATGCGCCCCTGGGTCCTTGGCGCCTGGGTGCTGCTGACCATCGGAATCGCGGCGGGCAGCTACTGGGCCTATTACGAGCTCGGCTGGGGCGGCTGGTGGTTCTGGGACCCGGTCGAAAATGCCTCGCTGATGCCGTGGCTCGCAGCCACCGCCTTGCTTCACTCGATCAATGTGCTGGCAGCGAGGGATTCGCTTCGCGCCTGGACGGTGATGCTGGCGATGGTCGGCTTCTCGATGTCGATGGTCGGCACCTTCCTCGTCAGGTCGGGAATCCTGACCTCGGTCCACGCCTTCGCGGTCGATCCGCAGCGCGGCACCTTCATCCTGGTTCTGCTGTCCTTCTACATCGGCGCGGCCTTCGCGTTGTTCGCCATCCGGTCCGGCAAGCTCGCCGAGGGCCCGAGGTTCGAGCTGGTCAGCCGCGAAGCCGCGCTGGTCGGCAACAATCTGCTGCTGACCGTGATCCTCGGGATCGTCTTCGTCGGAACGCTCTACCCGTTGTTTGTCGAGGCGGTGACCGGCGACAAATTGTCGGTCGGCCCGCCGTACTTCAACACCGTCGCAGGGCCGATCGCGCTGGTGCTCGCTCTGCTGGTCGCGATCGGGCCGCTTCTGAGCTGGCGCCGGGATTCGGGCGGCAAGCTCAAGCGCCTCGTCATTCCCGCCCTCGTCGGTCTGACCCTGGTCGTGGTCCTGCTGCTCGCTCCGCCTGGAGGCCATTTGCTCTCGAAGCTCGGGCTCGCCATTGCGGCGATGCTTGCGATCGCCAGCTTCCTGCCGCTCGCCGGGCGCAAATTTCGGCGAACGCCGCTGTCCGTCTGGGGCATGGTGGTCGCGCATTTCGGAGTCGCGGTGGCGCTTGCCGGAATGGCGGGCAGCACCCTTTTGTCGAAAGAGGTGCTGACCGCCGCGCGCCCGGGCGACCGGGTCGCGATCGGACCCTGGCTCGTCGAGTTCCACTCGATCATGCCCGCCGCCGGCCCCAACTGGACCGCGCTCGAAGCGGAGCTGAGGGCCAGTCGCGGCGGCGGCGTCGAGATTCTCAAGCCGCAGGTCCGGTTCTATACCGATCCGCCGACCGAGACGAGCGAAGCGGCGATCGAGACGGTGATGTCGGGCCAGCTTTATACGGTGGTCGGGCGGGCGACCGGCGATGGCCGCTGGCAGCTTCGCCTGTGGTGGAAACCGTTGATCACGCTGCTTTGGCTCGGCGCCGCACTGATCGCGCTCGGCGGGCTGCTCGCGCTCGTCGGACGCGCCTCGCGGGGCTGGCGAAAGGAGCATCAGCGATGAGCGGATGGACTCGATTCCTTCCCATCGCCCTGCTGGCGCTGATCGTCGGGGCTCTGGTCTGGCGGCTTGCCAACCCGCCCGACACTACGGTTCAATCGGCGCTGATCGGAAAACCGGTTCCTGAGTTCGAAGCACCGCCGGCGCTGCCCGGCAAGCCGCCGCTCAGCTCGGCCGAGCTGGCGGATGGAAAGCCCAAGCTCGTCAACATCTTCGCCAGCTGGTGCCTGCCGTGCATCGCCGAGGCGCCGCTTTTGGCAGAACTCAGCAGGCAGGGCGTGCCGATCGTCGGGATCGCGGTCCGCGACCGGCCGGAAGACCTGGCGCGCTTTCTTCAGGAGCATGGCGACCCATTCGAACGAATCGCAGCGGATCCGCAAAGCAAGATCCAGCTGGCGTTCGGCTCGGCCGGCGTTCCCGAAACCTTCGTCGTCGACGGCCGTGGAATCATCCGGATGCAGCATGTCGGGGCGATCGAGCCCGACGACCTGCCCAGGCTCGCCCGAGCGGTGGAGGCGGCGCGATGAGGCCGCTTCTGGTCCTTTTGTGCCTGCTGGCCGCAACGCCGGCGCTGGCCGATTCGACCATGCCGCCCGCTTACTGGGCCGACCGGCAGCTCGAGGACCCACGCAAGGAAGCGCAGGCGCAGGCGCTGATGCAGGAGATTCGCTGCCTGGTCTGCCAGGGCCAGTCGATCGCCGATTCCGATGCCGAAATGGCGGGCGACATGCGCGATCTCGTCCGGACTCGAATCAGCCAGGGCGAGAAGCCGTCGGAAATCCGGGCATGGCTGGTCGAGCGATACGGGCCCTGGGTGACCTACCGGCCACCCTCCAGGCCGGTGACCTGGCCGTTGTGGCTGGCGCCGCTCGTCCTGCTGGCGGCAGGCGTCGTGATCGCCCGCAACCGGCTGAAGGGCAGGGGGCGCGAATGATCGGCTGGCTTCTCCTGGCTGTGCTGTTCGGGCTCGCGCTACTGGCGCTTCGGCTTTTTGGAATGCGCGGAGCGCTGCTCCAGATCGCCGCCGCCGCGCTGCTGCTGGGCTGTGCCGGCTATGCCTTGCAGGGCAATCCGGGGCTGGAAGGATCGCCGCGAGCGGCCAGCGCCCGCGAGCCGCCGATCCCGCTGACCAGGATCCGCCACGCTTTGTTCGGCCAGTTCACCCCCGCCGAGACATGGCTCCGGATTTCGGAGGCGCTGGCCCGCCGGGGCAATACGAAAGATGCGGCGGGCGTGCTTCAAACGGCGGTCCGCGAGCGGCCCGACAACGCCCTTTTGTGGATCGGCCTCGGCAACGCGCTCATCGATCATGCCGGGATGATCACCCCGGCCAGCCAATTCGCCTTTCGGCGCGCCGCCGAGCTTGCGCCCGGGCACCCGGCGCCGCCCTTCTTCATGGGTCTGGCGCTGGCGCGATCGGGCGACCGCGAGGGAGCGCTCAGCCTTTGGCGCGAGCTGCTCGAGAATGCGCCCGCAGAGGCGGAGTGGCGGCCGATGGTCGAGGATCTCGTCGCCCTGCTCGAAGGCCGCGCCCCGACGCCGAGCCAGTCGCCGCGTTCTTAATGTTCCAGGCCGAGCGCCGGCTCATAGGGTAATTCGAGCGCTTCCGCGACCGCCTGGTGCCGGACCTTGCCTCCCGAGACGTTGAGGCCGTTCGCGAAATGGGGATCGCGGAGCATTGCTTCCTCGGCGCCGAGGTTCGCGATCTTCAGGACATAGGGCAGGGTCACGTTGTTGAGCGCGAATGCCGAGGTCCGGGCGACCGCGCCCGGCATGTTGGCGACGCAATAATGGATGACCCCGTCGATTTCATAGACCGGGTCCGCGTGGGTGGTCGGTCGGCTCGTTTCGAAGCATCCTCCCTGGTCGATCGCGATATCGACGAGAACCGAGCCGCGCTTCATCGTCTTGAGCATTTCGCGGGTGACGAGCTTGGGGGCGGCGGCGCCCGGGACGAGTACCGCACCGATCACCAGCTCGGCCTTCTTGACCGCATTGGCGATGGCGGCGCTAGAGGCATAGGCGGTCTTGATCTGGCTGGAAAAGACCATGTCGAGCTCGGCCAGCCGGCCCATGTTGATGTCGTAGATGGTGACGTCGGCACGCAATCCGACCGCCATCTGGGCCGCGTTGACCCCGGCGACGCCGCCGCCGAGGATGGCGACCTTGGCCGGACCGACGCCCGGGACGCCGCCCAGCAGCACTCCGCGGCCGCCCTGCTCCTTTTCCAGATAATGAGCGCCGACCTGGACCGACATTCGCCCCGCGACCTCGCTCATCGGCTTCAGCAACGGAAGCGCGCCCGAGTTCGACGTCACCGTTTCATAGGCGATGCAGGTGGCGCCCGACTTCATCAGGCCGAGCGTCTGCGGCTTGTCGGCGGCCAAATGAAGGTAGGTGAACAAGATGTGCCGGGGCTCGAGAAGCTCGATTTCCTCGGGCTGCGGCTCCTTGACCTTCACGATCAGGTCGCTGGCCTTGAACACCTCGGCCTGGTTGGGGAGGATCGTCGCGCCCGCTTTCAGGAAGGCGGAATCCGGACAGTCGATACCCATCCCGGCTCTTTTCTCGACGAACAGTTCGTGCCCGGCGGTAACCAACTCCGCGACCGAGGCAGGGGTCAGGCCGACTCTGAATTCGTTGTTCTTGATCTCCCTTGGCACCCCAATACGCATTATTTTCCTCGCTCGGACATGGTCGGCGCGGGGCCTATAGACCGGCTTGTCGCTCTTGTAAGCAGCGATTGCGGGGCAGGGGTACCGGTGCTAGGGCCGCGCCCGATCGCAAGCCGGCGCACGAGGCTGAAATCTTCGAGGCTGTCAAACCCCGCCGATGACCAATAGCACAGCGCAAGTCGAGCCGGCGGCCCGTCCCGCCGGCCATGTGCCGCAGCAAGCGAGCGTCGCTGGGCTGACCCTGCTGGCGCTCGGCGTCGTGTTCGGCGACATCGGCACAAGCCCGCTCTACGCGATGCGCGAGACCTTCGCGGGGGCTCACCCGCTGCCGATCAACCAGATCCAGGTCTACGGCGTTGTCTCGCTGATCTTCTGGTCGATGATGCTTGTGGTGAGCATCAAGTACATCACCATTCTCACTCGCGCCGACAACAAGGGCGAGGGAGGCAGCCTCGCGCTTCTCGCGCTCATCTCGCGCAAGGCCAAAATCCGCAATTCGACGGGGATCGTGCTACTCGGCGTCTTCGCCTGCGCGCTCTTCTACGGCGATTCCATGATCACGCCGGCGATCTCGGTGCTTTCGGCCGTCGAGGGCCTGACCGTCGTGCAGGAAGATCTCACGCCAGCGGTCATCCCGATTGCGATCGCGATCCTCATCGGGCTGTTCATGCTTCAGCGGACTGGCACAGCAAGGGTCGGCGCGCTGTTCGGGCCAGTGGTAAGCGTCTATTTCACGACGATCGCCGTCCTCGGCGGGTTGAGCGTTGCCCAGAACCCCGACATCCTGTGGGCGCTCAATCCCTATTACGCGGTCAACTTCTTCATCATCGACAAATGGCTCGGCTTTCTCGCTTTGGGCTCGGTCGTTCTTGCAGTGACCGGCACCGAGGCGCTCTACACCGACATGGGCCATTTCGGCCGCCGTCCCATCCGCAACGGCTGGTGGATGTTCGTGATGCCGGCACTGATGCTGAATTACATGGGGCAGGGGGCGCTTCTGATCGACGACCCCTCGGCGGTCAGCAGCCCGTTCTTCCTTCTAGCCCCGGAGTGGTTCCGGCTGCCGCTTGTGTTGATCGCGACCCTGGCGACGATCGTCGCCAGCCAGGCGGTGATCTCGGGCGCCTTTTCGCTGACCCAACAGGCAATGCAGCTCGGCTTCATCCCACGCCTCTTCATCACCCACACCAGCGCCAAGGCGGCCGGCCAGATCTACATTCCAGCGGTCAACAATTTCCTGATGGTGATGGTCATCCTGCTCGTGCTGGTGTTCCAGAATTCGAGCAACCTGGCCGCGGCCTACGGGGTAGCGGTTACCGGTGCGATGCTGATCGACACTTTCCTTCTCGCCGTCGTCCTGTCGACTTTGTGGAAGTGGCCGCGCTGGGCAGCCTGGCCTTTGCTCGCCGTCTTCTTCGTCGTCGACATCGCCTATTTCACCGCCAACCTGACGAAAGTGCCCAACGGCGGCTGGTTCCCGCTTTTGATCGGCCTCATCGGCTTCACCTTGCTCACCACCTGGGCCCGCGGCCGCAAGCTGATGATGGATCGTCTGGACGAGGCCGCGCTTCCGATGTCCGTGTTCATCAAATCGGCCGCCTCGAGCGCCACCCGAGTTCCTGGCACCGCCGTCTTCATGACCGCCAGCGCAGAAGGCGTGCCTCACTCGCTGCTTCACAATCTGAAGCACAACAAGGTGATCCACGAACGGGTCTTCCTGCTCACGATCCGCTTCGAGGACTTCCCTGACGTGCTCGAGGAACGGCGCTATTCGGTGACCGACTACGGGTCCGGTTTCTACCGGATTGTCCTTCGCTACGGGTTCATGGAGGACATCGACGTGCCGGCAGCGCTCCAGAACGTGGAAGGGGTGGGTCCGTCCTGCAGGATGATGGACACGAGCTTCTTCCTGTCCCGGCAGACATTCCTGCCCGCCGCCAGGCCGGCGATGCCGCTATGGCGCGAGAAGCTGTTCGCCTGGATGCTTCGAAACGCCGAAAGCGCGATGGAATTCTTCAAGCTTCCGCCGAACCGGGTCGTCGAACTCGGCAGCCAGATCGAGATTTGAACCTGCCGTCGAGGAGGGCCGAGTGAGAGCGCCCATCGCCTTGTCGCAATCCTGCACCGCGCTGGAGCCGGACCGTTGGCCGGCACGCTGATCGTCGCCGCCGAATTCGGCAAAGCGGATTTCGAGTTTCTCGACGCGCTCCGCCGCCGGCACTACCCGGCCGGGCGCAACCGGGTCCCAGCGCATCTGACCTTGTTTCGCTCGCTTCCGCCCTCGGCACAGGAGGAAACCCGCCGCCGGCTTGCCCGTGCGGCCGCGATCAAGGCACCGGAAGCCCGGATCAGCGGCGTGATGGACCTCGACGGGGGCGTGGCGGTTCGGATTTCCTCGCCTGGCCTGAAAGAGGTGCGCGACGGTCTCGAAGACGAGTTTCACGGCCTGCTCACCGCCCAGGACATGGGGCGCTGGACACCGCATGTGACCATCCAAAACAAGGTCGAGCCGCGGATTTCGCGGCGGCTTGCCGGGGAGCTGCGCGCAACGCTTGAGCCGCGCCCGGTGACGGTCCGGGGCCTCCAGCTGATCCGCTATGTCGAAGGGGCCTGGGAGCCGCTGGCGGCCTTTCGGTTCCGCTAGGTGATGCTGCCGATTCCGTCGCAGTTCAGGTCGAAGGCGGCGAGGCCCGATTCGAGAACGGAAGGGAGCAGCGGCATTTCGAGAAGTTCGTCGATGATTGTCTGGGTGCCGCCTTCCTGGTGGAGCTCGTCGGCCTCCTGAAGCGCCTCATCCCAGTCGGGTGCGTCGTAATTGCCGCTTCCCACCCAGCAAAAAGCCAGGACTTCAATGAGCTGGTCCTCGCCGAGGTCTTCCAGGATCGAGCGAAGCTCCTCCTCGACGCTGTCATTGATCGAATCGTCGAGGACCGAAAGCGTGCCCTCATCCTCGTCATCGACATTGTCGGCCGCTTCGCCGGCGTCATAGTCGCTCGGGGTCTGCGCGTCGTATTCGCGTGCCCTCAGGATGATCCGGCAGAGGGTCTCGAGGGGGGTTGCGGGTTCCATCTCATGCCTTTCCTTCTGTTCCGCTCAACGACATCAAGGGTTAGCGGTTCCTGCCCAATTCTCCTTCGTTGACCGGGAGACTCCCGCTACTTATATCGCCGCCCGAACCCGGCTTCGGGTGAAGCTTTTCATGAAATGCCGCTTTGCACGAGCGCGGCCTTGGTTGGGGCGGAGTAGCTCAGCTGGTTAGAGCAGCGGAATCATAATCCGCGTGTCGGGGGTTCAAGTCCCTCCTCCGCTACCATTTTCGACTTCGAGCCCGGCGACCAGGTCGCACCGCCTCCACGAGCCCCGCAAATGCAAACGCCCGAGCCTCATCGGCCCGGGCGTCCTGCGTGACGATTGCTCGTCAGCCCCCTTTGAACATGATGTCCGCCACGGTTCGGGCGGTTCCGAACAACGCCGCGGGGCGGAACATTCGGCACTCAGAGTTGCTAAACGCCCCGGACGGCTAAAGTCACCCTTCGATGGCATGAGGGCCATTTTTTCACCTCCTCTGTGTCGCTGCAGCCACATCGACGAAAGTCGGCGCCCGCATTGCCTTGGACAGGCCCGCGCCTTAGGGCTGCGCCGCAATCGCCCGCGATATCCCGAGGAGCCGAGCTTGCATTTTTCCCGCGCGTTCCTGCCAGTTTTGAAGGAAAGCCCGTCGAGCGCCGAGATCGTCAGCCACAAGCTGATGCTTCGCGCCGGGCTCGTCCGCCAGACCGCGGCGGGGATCTATGCCTGGCTCCCGCTGGGATTCCGGGTGCTCAGGAAGATCGAGCAGATCGTCCGCGAGGAGCAGGATCGTGCCGGCGCCCAGGAAATGCTGATGCCGACCATCCAGCCGGCCGACCTGTGGCGGGAAAGCGGCCGCTATGACGCCTATGGCCCGGAGATGCTCCGGATCCGCGACCGCCACGACCGCGAGTTGCTGTACGGGCCGACCAACGAGGAGATGCTGACCGCCATCTTTCGCGACGAGGCGAAGAGCTACCGCGACCTTCCGCGAACGCTCTATCACATACAGTGGAAATTCAGGGACGAAGTGCGACCGCGGTTCGGAGTGATGCGTGGCCGCGAATTCCTGATGAAGGACGCCTACAGTTTCGACCTCGACGAGGCGGGTGCAAGGCTGAGCTATTACACGCAGCTCCTCGCTTATTTGAGGACGTTCCAGCGGATGGGGATCAGGGCGGTGCCGATGAAGGCGGCCTCGGGCCCGATCGGCGGCGATCTTTCCCACGAGTTCATCGTGCTTGCCCCGACCGGCGAGAGCGAGGTGTTCTACGACAGCGCCTTCGAGGGCATGGACTGGCAGCAGCCGGGCCTCGGCTATGACGATGCGGAAGGGCTGGCGGCGCTTTTCGACCAGGTCAGCTCGACCTATGCGGCCACCGACGAAACCCACGACGAGGCTCGCTGGGCCGACATCCCCGAAGACCGCCGGCGCACCGGCCGGGGGATCGAGGTCGGGCATATCTTCTCCTTCGGAGACAAATATTCCGCCGCAATGGGGCTGAAAATTTCCGGCCCCGACGGGCAGATGATCACCCCGATGATGGGCAGCTACGGAGTGGGGGTTTCGCGGCTGGTCGGTGCAATCATCGAGGCCAGCCATGACGAGGCCGGGATCATCTGGCCGGAATCGGTAGCTCCCTGGGCGGTCGGCCTGGTGACGATGCGGGCGGACGACGCCGCGACCGTTGCCGCGGCCGAGGACGTCTATGCGAAGCTCCAAGCTGCCGGAGTGGAAGTCCTCTACGACGACCGCGACGAGCGGGGCGGGGTGAAGCTCGGGATAATGGACCTGCTCGGCCTTCCCTGGCAGCTGATCGTCGGCCCGCGCGGGATCGCGCAAGGGAATGTCGAGCTCAAGCGGCGCTCGACCGGGACAACCGAAGAGCTCAGCCTTGAATCGGCGCTTGCGAGGCTGACGGCATGATCCTCAATTCGTACGAGCGGATGGTCGCCCGGCGCTATCTTCTGCCGGAAAAGGGCGAGGGGTTCATCTTCCTCGTTGCGGCGATCAGCCTCGTCGCGGTCGCGCTCGGGGTAGCCGCGCTGATTATCGTGATGAGCGTGATGAACGGCTTTCGTGCCGAGCTGTTCGACAAGATCACCGGCCTCAACGGCCATGCGATCGTGCAGGGTTACGAAGGGCGGCTGGAGAGCTGGGAGGAGATCGCGCAACGCGCCCGGGCGACGAGCGGAGTCACCTCGGCGACGCCGCTTATCGAGCAACCGCTGATGGCCTCGGCCAATGGCCGGGTCGAAGGAGTCCTGCTTCGCGGGATGCGGCTTCAGGACATTCGCGGCAACCCGGTGATCGCCGACAATGTGAAGTCGGGCAATCTTGGGCTCGTCAATCCCGACAGCGGCAATGTGGCGATCGGATCGCGCCTCGCCGAAGCGCTCGGCGCTTTTCCCGGAAGCACGATCAGCCTCATCAGCCCGGAAGGCCGATCGACGGTCGTCGGGACCGTCCCGAGGATCGTCTCCTACACCGTCGCCGCGATTTTCGAAGTCGGAATCTACGATTTCGACAGCGCCTTCGTGGTGATGCCGGTCGAGGATGCGCAAGGCCTTCTGCTGCTCGGCGACAGCGTCAGCACCGTCGAGATCCAGACCCGGGATGCCGACCGGGTCGAGCAGATCCTCGCACCGCTGAGGCCGGTAGTCGACGGGCGAGGCGTCATCATCACCTGGAAGGAGATGAACTCCGCCTTGTTCGAAGCGCTCGAGATCGAGCGGGTGGCGATGTTTGTCGTGCTGTCGCTGATCGTGCTGGTCGCGGTGTTCAACATCCTCTCGTCGCTGATCATGCTGGTCCGCGCCAAGACCCGCGACATCGCGATCCTCAGGACCATGGGCGCCAGCCGGCGCGGGATGATGAAGGTTTTCGTCACCGTCGGCGTGACGATCGGCTCGCTCGGGATCGTCCTGGGCCTGGTCCTCGGGTCGATCTTCCTGTTCTTCCGCCAGGGGGTGGTCAACGCCGTCCAATATCTGACCGGGCAGAATATCTGGGACCCGTCGGTGCGCTTCCTGTCCGAGCTTCCCTCCAAGACCGACCCGGTCGAAGTCACGGTGATCGTGGTGACGGCGCTGATCCTGTCGTTCCTCGCGACCCTCTACCCGGCGTGGAAAGCCGCGAGCACCGACCCGGTGCAGGTGCTCCGCTATGAGTGAGCCGGTTCTCCAGACCCGCGGTTTGAAACGAAGCTTCGTCCAGGGCGACGTGACCATCCACGTGCTTCGCGGAGTCGATCTCGATGTGATGCCCGGCGAGATCGTTGCGCTGCTCGGCCCCTCGGGATCGGGCAAGTCGACCCTTCTCCAGGCGGTCGGGCTCCTCGAGGGCGGGTTCGAGGGATCAATCCGGCTCCAGGGCAAGGAGGCCGCCGAGCTCGACGACGACGGCCGCACGCGCACCCGGCGCGAGCTGCTGGGCTTCGTCTATCAGTTCCACCATTTGCTTCCGGAGTTCAGCGCCCGGGAGAATGTGATCCTGCCCCAGCTGGTTCGCGGCGATGACATGGATCGTGCGCTTGCGCGCTCGGAGCAATTGCTCGGCAAGCTTGGCCTCGGCGAGCGGCTCGACCACCGCCCGGCGAAGCTTTCGGGCGGCGAGCAACAGCGGGTCGCGGTCGCCAGGGCGCTCGCCAACCGGCCGCCGCTCATCCTTGCCGACGAACCCACCGGAAACCTCGACGAAGCCACCGCGGACACCGTGTTCGCCGAGTTTATCGAGCTGGTCCGGGTGGAGGGCAGCGCCGCTCTGGTTGCCACCCACAACGAGCGGCTCGCCAAGAGGATGGACCGCGTCGTTCGCCTCCACGAGGGGGTTCTTCGATAATGGTCGATGAAGATATCCACCAGGACGAGGCGCCGGAGCGCCGGAGGCGGGTCAGCGGCTGGCTGATCGTCGGGATCATCGCCGCGGTCATCGCCGGCCTCCTGCTTGCGCGGACCAGCTGGGAAGGCCGCTGGACGAGCGACATCCCCGAAAACGCGATCGTCACCGCCGCCGCGCCCGATGCCGAGGCCTGGTGCTCCGCCCAATCCACCTACGATGCGATCCGAAGCGAATTGTTCAGGCGGGCGGCGCAGGTGCGCGGAAGCGATGAGCAGGCCTATAGGCGCCTTGCCGATTTCGCGTTGCTGAGGATGAGCGGCCCGATCGTTCGCTCGGTGGACGAGGATCTTCGGAGCGTCACCTGCAGCGCGAGAGCCGGCCTCGACCTCCCGCCCGGGGTGAGGACGTCGAGCAGGCAAAGGTCGTTGTCGGGCGAGCTCGACTATCTCGTTCAGCCGGCGGCGGACGGCAGCGGCAACGTGGTCCGGCTGGGCAATGCCGATTCGATCGTGGTGCCGCTGGCGACCCTCGCCCGGATGGCGGCGCCGCAAACAGCCCCGCTGGTCCCGCCCGAGCTCGGCGAACAGAGCCAGCCGGAAGGGCCGCCGCCCGAGCCTGGGCCCGAACCTCAATTGTCTCCGCGCGAGCCCATCGCCGCCAATCCCAGCTTCGATTGCGACAAAGCCAGGACCCGTGGCGAGATCGCCGTGTGCAATGACCCGGGCCTGGCCGGGCTCGATCGCCAGATGGCTGCCCAGTACAATTCGGCGCTCCGCCAGGCCAACCGCCAGCAGCGGTCCCTGCTCCAGCGAACCCGCAACCGGTTCATTGCATTCCGCGACCGCTGCGGGACCAGCCAATGCATCGCCGAGGCCTATCGCGGGCGAATGCGCGAGATCAGCGATATCATGGCCGATCGCTGGCGCGGCTAGGCCTGTTGCTTTAGGCTCGGCGCGATTCCATGCCGGGGGGGCAGAATAATGAGCCGATTGACCGGACCCTGTGCGATCCTGCTGGCGTTTCTCGCGGCGCCTGCATTCGCGCAGGACGCCGCTGCGCCGCCGGCATGCGCCGGCCCCGAGCACCGGCAGTTCGATTTCTGGGTCGGCTCCTGGGACGTCTATCCGACCGGCAAACCCGACCTTGTCGCCCGAAGCCTCATCGAAAAGCTCTATGCCGGCTGCACGATCCGCGAGAACTGGATGCCGTTGAAGGGTGGCGGAGGCGGGAGCCTCAACATGTACGACCCGGCCGACGGGCGCTGGCACCAGACCTGGCACGACAGCTCCAACGCCCGGGTCAAGTTCGAGGGCGGGCTTGCCGGGGACAAGATGGTCCTGACGGGTTTCTGGAAAAATGCGGGAGGGGCCGACAAGGACGGCCTCGTTCGGATGACCTACAGCAAGGCCGAAGCGGGCGCGGTCCAGCAGTTCGGCGAGATCTCCACCGACCATGGAGTCAGCTGGTCGCCGTTTTTCGATTTTACCTACAAACCGCGGGCTGACTCCAACTAATCGTGGAAAAAGGCGGCCCGCCGCCTTCACTCTCATCGTTCAGCTGCCATAGTGCCCGGCGTGACCGGTCCCTACGTCCCTCTGCGAGTCCTGTCCTGCTTCACCATGCTCGAAGGAGCGATGGAGCCGAAGGTCATCGCCGCACGAGCGGAAAGGCTCGGCTTTCCGGCGGTGGCGCTGACCGACCGCAACGGCCTTTACGCGGCAATGCCGTTCACCGACGCGTGCATCGACAAGGGCGTCCAGCCGGTGATCGGGACAACGCTCGCGGTTTCGCGCCCGGCGGAGCTCGGAGACGGGATCGACTGGATCGTGCTTTTGGCCAAGGACGAGGCCGGCTATTCGAACCTGTGCAAGCTGGTTTCCGCCGCTCACCTCGACCGCCCGCTGTCGCAGCTTCCGCACGTTCCGTTCGCCAGGCTGGAAGACCATTGCGAGGGGCTGGTCGCGCTGACCGGTGGAGGCGAGGGGGCGCTGGCCCGGCTCCTTGCGGAAGGCCAGAAGGACAAGGCTGAAGCCTATCTAACACGGCTTCAGGCGCTCTATCCCGACCGGCTCTACGTCGAGCTGGTCCGGCGCGGCGACCCGGTCGAGGAAGCTGCCGAGGATGCGCTGGTGGAGCTCGCCTATGAGCGCCGCCTGCCGCTGGTGGCGACCAATCCCGCTGCTTACGTCGATCCGGGCTTCCATGCGGCGCATGACGCGATGCTGTGCATCGCCGCCGGCGAATATGTCGAAAGCGCCGAGCGAAGCGCGAAATCCTCGCCCGAGGCCTGGCTGAAGGACGGCCCGACGATGGCCGAGCTGTTCGCCGACATTCCCGAAGCGATCGCCAATACAGCGGTGGTCGCGCAGCGCTGCGCGGTCGGAGCGCCCAAGCGAAACCCGATCCTCCCGCGGCTGAGCGAGCATGAGGACTGGCAGCTTCGCCGCGATTCAAAGGCGGGGCTTGCGGATCGGCTGAAAGGCCGAAGCGAAGACGACGAGGCGCGTTACGGCGAACGGCTCGACTATGAGCTTGGGATCATCAACGGGATGGGCTTTGCCGGTTACTTCCTGATCGTCGCCGATTTCATCAAATGGGCGAAAGCGAACGACATCCCGGTAGGGCCGGGCCGCGGGTCGGGCGCCGGATCGGTGGTCGCCTGGGCGCTGACCATCACCGATCTCGACCCGATCGAGCTCAACCTGCTGTTCGAGCGCTTCCTCAACCCCGAGCGAGTGTCGATGCCGGACTTCGACATCGACTTTTGCGAAACCCATCGCGACAAGGTGATCACCTACGTCCAGGACAAATACGGCCGCGACAGGGTCGCGCAGATCATCACCTTCGGACGGCTGAAGGCGCGAGCGGTGCTCAAGGATACCGGCCGCGTACTCCAGATGAGCTACGGCCAGGTCGACCGACTGGCGAAATTGATCCCCAACCACCCGACCGACCCGTGGACCCTCGAGCGCTCGTTGAACGGAGTCTCGGAGTTCGCCGCCGAGTACAAAAAAGATTCCGACGTCAAGCGGCTGGTCGATCTTGCGATGAAGCTGGAGGGCCTGCCGAGGCACGCTTCGACCCACGCGGCCGGCGTGGTCATCGGCGACCGCCCCCTCGACGAGCTGGTCCCGCTCTACCGCGACCCGCGCTCGGAGACGCCGGTCACGCAGTTCGACATGAAATACGTCGAGGCCGCGGGGCTGGTGAAGTTCGACTTCCTGGGGCTGAAGACCCTGTCGGTCCTCAAGGAGGGGCAGCGGCTGCTCGCAGAGCGCGGGATCGAGGTGGATTTCACCGCACTGCCGATGGACGACCCGGCGGTCTACGAGCTTCTCCAGCGCGGCGACACCGTCGGGGTTTTCCAGCTGGAATCGGAAGGGATGCGCCGTACCCTGTCGGCGGTCCGGCCGACCGCGTTTGGCGACATCGTTGCGCTCGTGGCTCTCTACCGGCCGGGGCCGATGGACAATATCCCGATGTTCGGCGACCGAAAGAACGCACGCGCGTCGATTGAATATCCGCATCCTCTGCTCGAAGAGGTGCTGAAGGAAACCTACGGAATCTTCGTCTACCAGGAGCAGGTGATGCAGGCGGCGCAGGTGCTCGCCGGCTATTCGCTCGGCGGAGCGGACCTGTTGCGACGGGCGATGGGCAAGAAGATCCAGAGCGAGATGGACGCCCAGCGCGCGACCTTCGTCGAGGGCTGCGCAACGCACAATTCCATCCCGCCGGCGAAGGCCAACGAATTGTTCGACTTGATCGACAAATTCGCCGGCTACGGCTTCAACAAGAGCCACGCCGCCGCCTATGCGCTGATCGCCTATCAGACGGCCTGGCTGAAGACGCACCACCGGCCCGAATTCTATGCGGCCTCGATGAGCTTCGACATGGCGCAGACCGACAAGCTGGCGCTGTTCGCGGAGGACATGCGCCGGGGCGACGTCGATTGCCGGCCGCCCTGCATCAACACCAGCCACGCCTATTTCACCGTCGAGTCCGGCACAGTCCGCTATGCGCTGGGAGCGCTGAAGGGTGTCGGCGAAAAGGCGATGGAATCGGTCGTTGCCGAGCGCCAGCGCGGCGGCGTCTTCAAGTCCCTGAACGATTTCGCCGAGAGGATCGAGCCAAGGCTTCTGAACCGAAGGCAGATCGAGAGCCTTGCCGGGGGAGGGGCGTTCGACGAGGTCGAGCCCAATCGCGCCGCAATGTTCGAGGCGGCCGAGACCATCCTTGCCCATGCGTCGAGCGCGGCCGAGCAGCGTGAAAGCGGCCAGCACGGCCTGTTCGGGACCGGCGACAGCAGCATCCCGCCAATCCGCCTGCCCGAGGCCGAATGGTCGCTTGCCCAGAAAATGGCGGCCGAGCGGGACTCGTTCGGTTTCTACTTCTCCGCCCATCCGGTGGATTCGCATCGCCATTTGCTTGCCGCGCAGAAGGTAAAGAGCTTCGCGGAGCTTCCGTCGCTGCCATTTTCCGGCGAGGAGGGCCGGGTGACCGCCACCATGGCGGCGCTGATCGAGGACACAAAATGGCGCACCTCGGCTCGGGGGCGCCGCTATCTGGTGGCGACGCTCAGCGATCCCTCCGGCCAGTTTCAGGCAACCGCGTTCGACGACCAGCCGATCGCGGCATTGCAGGAAGCCGCCCAGAACGGCGAATGCGGCCTTTTGACGGTCGAAGTCGATCGCCGGCCGGGCGACGAAATGCCGCGGGTCGCGGTGAAAAAAGTCCAGCCGCTGGACGCGCTCGCCAGGCAGACCCGGCTCATGATGATCGTCAGGATCGCTGACCCGGCGCTCATCCCCGAAGTGGCGGGGGAGCTTGGTCAGTGCCGAGGAGGCAGTGACGTCGTCCGGCTTATCCTGCCGCTATCGGGTGGTGGCGAGGCGCAGCTGCTCGCGGGCCGCGATTTCGCGCTCGATGTCGAGGTCGCCGCGCGGGTCGAGCGGATTGCCGGTGAGGGCGCAGTCGAGCTTTCGGTTCGCGAGCCGCCGAGGCTGGCCCTCGTCGGCTAGCCGGCTATCGGGCGACGTTCTCGGCCGTGCCCCGCACGGCCTGCGCGCGCGTGACGTGCTCGGCCGTGCCCCGCACGGCCTGCGCGCGTCACGCCTGCCAGAAGCCGTCGCGGTTCACGAGGTTGGTGATCCGGTCGTTCTGCTTCTCGTCCATCGAGTCCTTGAACTTCGGGAAGACCTGCTCTTCCTCCATCTGCGCATGCTCCCGGATGAGGTCGCGGAACTGCCGGACCTTTTCGAGCCAGTTGGGGGCGTCGGCGTCCAGTTCGCCCAGCTCGTAGAGGAAGGTCTTCACCTGGAGATGCTCCGCGTTCAGATGCTCGGCGTCCGTCTCCATGTTCGCCTCGCGAAGCGCCGGATAGACGACCATCTCTTCCTGGTGCGCGTGCTTGTCGAGCGCGTGCTGGAGCTGCATCAGCAACATGCTGCGCTTCCAGGTCTGGCTCTTGTCCGTCGCCAGCATCTTGTCGAAGATCGCCAGAGTCATCTCATGCTCGGTCGCCAGCACTTCGTCCCAGTCGCCGCTGATCCCGGACATGCCCTGGATGATGGCCTTGCGGCCGAGATTGGCGGCAAGTCCGATCGCCGCTCCGGCGATCGCCGCGCCGATCAGCGGGCCGGCATTGTCCGAGGCCCAGGAAAAGGCGCTTTTGCTGCCGTTGCTTCGATCTTGATTGCGGTCCGAACCGCTCTTGGTGCGCGTTGCCATTCAATCCTCCTTTTGTCGTTGCCGATTCAACGGAGGGGAGCAAAGCCCGTTCCTATTGCGAACGGTTCGATGCGACGAAGCGTTCGGACTTGGGCCTAAAGCCCGTTTTGCGGCGCGGACGGGGGCTCCGACGGGCTCGCCGCCGCCTCCGGCGCATCGGCATCGGCGGGCAAGGCGTGCTGCTGGTCGGCGCCGGCCGGTTCCTCCACCGGAATCGCCTCGACCGGCAGCGGACTGGTCGTCTCATATTCCTCGCCAGGCACCGGCCTTTCCTGCCTGGGCGCCTGGGCGGGAGCCCGCTCTTTTGGAGCAGCGCCGCCTTCGTACACGCAGGAATCGAGCCCGCCGCGCCGAACCACACCCATCCGGGCGCTGATCGTGTTCCCGTAGCGGCGGGTGAAGCCGGTCGGGGCGACCGCCCCGCGAGCCTTGGGAAGCGGAAGCACGGCGGCGATCCGCGCCGCTTCGGTCGGCGTCAGCGAGTCCGCGTTTCGGCCGAAATAGCGCTGCGCCCCGGCATTGACACCATAGGTGCCGATGCCGGTCTCGGCGATGTTGAGATAAACCTCCATGATTCGGCGCTTGGGCCACATCTGCTCCATTAGCAAAGTGAACCAGGCCTCCAGACCTTTGCGGAAATAGCCGCCGCTTTGCCACAAAAAGGCGTTCTTCGCAGTCTGCTGGCTGATTGTCGAGCCGCCCCGGATTCGCCCGCCCGATGCATTGCGCTGGGCTGCCTGCTCGATCGCCTGAATGTCGAAGCCGTCATGCTGGCAGAACTTGCTGTCCTCGGCGGCGATCGCCGCGCGGACCACGTCTCGGTCAATCTGCTCGATCGGCATCCAGTCGCGCTCCGCTCCACGTCCCTCGATGATGTCGGTGACCATCGTCGCGGTTATCGGA
The DNA here is from genome assembly GCA_035514495.1 of Sphingomicrobium sp. Taxonomy (GTDB): domain Bacteria; phylum Pseudomonadota; class Alphaproteobacteria; order Sphingomonadales; family Sphingomonadaceae; genus Sphingomicrobium. The sequence goes on from DATKAY010000066.1 coordinate 20,472, forward strand.
GGATTGATGAATCGGTAGGCGAGCACCCACAGAGCGGAAAGGACAAGGAAGGCGAGGACGATTTTCGCAATCCAGCCCAGAACCACGGCCAGCGGGTTACGCTTGCGCTTGCGCTTGTATCGAGGAATCGCGGGTGTCGAGCGTTTCGCCATGTTCCGCGATTAGCGGCCGGCGGTGCCGGCGGCCATAGCGTTGCCGGACAGCGATTTCACAAAATGGTCGGGGTCGATCACGAGGTCGTCCTGGCCGATCTGGTCGAACGGGTTTTCAAGATGGTCCTGGATATTCGAGAGGCCGACCAGGATCAGCGCGAACAGCGCCGGCATGACGAAGAAGAGGTCGGGGCTGAACTCGATCGCCTGGTAGGCGAAATAGGGTCCGTAGAGGACCGACAGGAGCAGGATGAAGAACTCGCTGAAGGCGCGCAAGGTCCGCGGAGTCCGGTATTCGTAGATATTCCTTATGCTCTCGAAGGCGGTCGCCATTTGGGCGACATACTGGTTGAGGCGCGAGCATTCGGTGGAAGAAAGGCTGGCTTCGCGCATGTCGCGCACGAACAGGGACAGCCGGTCGAAGGCGGCATAGATTCGCCCTTCGTAATGCCCCATTTCACTCAACGGCCGGGTGAACATGTCGCGGCTGGCGCTGAACAGCTCGTAGAGCGTCGCCTGCAATTGCCTGTCGCGATCCTCCTTGCGACCGGGCAGCCAGTCGCGCGACGCGAGGTAGAGCGCGCGGCCGAGCGCCTTGAGCCGGGCATATTCCTCCAGCGCCTTCTCGCGCCTCGCGTAAGCGGTGCTGATCGAGAAAACGAGCGGGAAGACGATCGCGGTCGCGACCAGGGTAAGCGGGAAATCCGCCGTGATCCCAAACCTCAGCGACACCCAGGTCGACAGCACTGCGAGCGCTGCGACGAGGACGCTCTTGAAGTTCACCACGTCCGTCAGGCTTGCAATGACTCGCATCAGACCCCCTCGATCTTCATCTTTTCGGTGACGACCTAGCCGAAAAGCGGCGCCGCCGGAAAGTCAGGCTCCTTGCCGCAGTGCAGCAGCGCATTTACATCAGTCCGATGAGCTCGATGAACGACACCCGCCGCTCCTTCCTCGAATATTTCGAGAGGAACGGCCATACGCGCGTCGGCTCGGCGCCGCTGGTGCCGCACAACGACCCGACTTTGATGTTCACCAACGCGGGAATGGTCCCGTTCAAGAACGTCTTTACCGGGCTCGAAACGCGGCCCTACAGCCAGGCCACGAGCTCGCAGAAATGCGTCCGGGCCGGCGGAAAGCACAACGACCTCGACAATGTCGGCTATACCGCCCGGCATCACACCTTCTTCGAAATGCTCGGCAATTTCTCGTTCGGGGATTATTTCAAGGACCAAGCAATCGAGCTTGCCTGGAAGCTGATCACCAAAGAGTGGGGGATCAGCCCCGACCGGCTGACGGTCACGGTCTATCACACCGACGACGAGGCCTTCGACCTGTGGAAGAAGATCTCCGGGCTTTCCAAAAACCGGATCATCCGAATCCCGACCAAGGACAATTTCTGGGCGATGGGCGACGAGGGACCCTGCGGCCCCTGCTCGGAAATATTCTTCGACCATGGCGAGCATATCCCCGGCGGGCCGCCGGGAAGCCCGGACGAGGAGGGCGACCGCTTCGTCGAAATCTGGAACCTGGTCTTCATGCAATACGAGCAGTCCGGCGGCGAGATCGTCTCCGAGCTGCCGAGCAAGAGCATCGACACCGGCATGGGGCTGGAGCGGATCACCGCCGTTCTCCAGGGGGTTCACGATAATTACGACACCGACACCTTCCGGGCGCTGATCGGGGCGAGCGAGGAGCTGACGCGAACCACGGCGGAAGGAGCGAACAAGGCCAGCCACCGGGTGATCGCCGACCATTTGCGCGCGTCGGGCTTCCTGGTCGCCGACGGGATCCTGCCGGCCAACGAGGGCAGGGGCTACGTGCTCCGGCGGATCATGCGGCGGGCGATGCGCCATGCGCATCTTCTCGGCGCGAAGGACCCGCTGATGCACCGGCTGGTCCCGGAGCTGGTCGCCGAAATGGGGGCCGCCTATCCCGAGCTGGTCCGCGCCCAGCCCCTGCTCGAGCAGGTGCTCGAGCAGGAGGAGAAGCGCTTCCGCCAGACTCTGGCGACGGGCCTCAAGCTGCTCGACGAGGCGGCCGCCGGACTGCCCGAAGACGGGACTCTGCCGGGCGAAACGGCGTTCAAGCTCTACGACACCTACGGCTTTCCGTTCGACTTGACGGAGGACGCGCTTCGCGCTCGCGGGCTGAAGGTCGATCGCGAAGGTTTCGACGAGGCGATGGGGCGGCAGAAAGCCGCTGCCCGCGCCGCCTGGAAGGGCTCGGGCGAGAAAGCCTCGGACGAATTGTGGTTCGACCTTGCCGAGGAGTTCGGAAGCACCGAATTCATCGGCTATTCGGGCGATGAAGGCGAGGGCGTCGTGCTCGCCATCGTCAAGGACGGCAAGCGGGTGCAATCGGCCAGAGCCGGCGAGACAATTCAGTTGCTGCTCAACCAGACACCCTTCTACGGAGAGAGCGGCGGTCAGATCGGCGACAGTGGAAAACTGACTTCACTCAAGGGTTTCCATGGCGAAGTTGAGGATACGACCAAGCTGCTTGGAAAGCTCCACGTGTTTCGCACCAGGATCGCAGAGGGCGAGCTTTCGGTGGGAGAGACGGTCCAGCAGAAGGTCGATTCGCCAAGGCGCGACCGGATCCGCGCCAACCATAGCGCGACCCATCTGCTTCACGCCGCGCTTCGAAGGAACCTGGGCACCCACGTTACCCAGAAGGGCAGCCTCGTCGCCCCGGATTATTTCCGGTTCGATTTTTCCCACCCGAAGGCGCTGAGCCGCGAGGAAATCGAGGCGGTGGAAGCCGAGGTCAACGCGCTGATCCGCTCCAACGAGCTGGTGACGACCCGGCTGATGACCCCGGACGAGGCGATTGCCGCCGGCGCCATGGCTTTGTTCGGCGAGAAATATGGCGACGAGGTTCGAGTGCTCTCGATGGGCAGCACCGACGAGGGCGATTATTCGGTCGAGCTGTGCGGCGGAACCCACGTCCGTTCGCTCGGGGACATCCAGTTGCTGAAGATTGTCAGTGAGAGCGCCGTTTCCTCGGGCGTTCGCCGGATCGAGGCGCTGACCGGTGAAGCAGCGCGGCAGTGGCTGACCAGCCGCGAGACCAAGCTTCGGGAGGCCGCGTCAACGCTCAAAAGCTCGCCCGACGAGGTCCCCGCGCGGATCGCCGCGCTGATCGACGAGCGCAAGCGGCTCGAGCGCGAGCTGGCCGAGACAAAGAAGCAACTCGCGATGGGCGGCGGCGGCGCCCAGGCATCGGGGCCGGAGCCCGAGCGGGTCAACGGCCACGACTTTATCGGCCAGGTGGTCGAGGGACTCGATCCCAAGGACTTGCGCGGCGCCGTTGACGAGATGAAGAAACGTCTCGGGTCCGGAATCGGCGCTCTCGTCGCGGTCAACGACGGCCGCGCCAGCGTCGCTGTCGGAGTGACCGACGACCTGACCGGGCAGATCAGCGCGGTCGAGCTGGTCAAGGCCGCGGTCGCTGCTCTTGGCGGCCAGGGCGGCGGCGGCCGTCCCGACATGGCCCAAGGCGGCGGCCCGGAGGGCTCGAAGGCCAGTGAGGCTCTTGAAGCGGTGAAGGCGGAACTGGAGAAAGTCGCCGCCTGACCGGCCGTTGCCGGTCAACCCGCCTGCCGGCGCTAGCTCCCGGCGGCCGGCCCGGCCGGTTCTGAATCCCGAAGGCGCCTGCCCCTGAGCCGCGGACCCTCCTCGAGCTCGGCCTCGGCCTTGATCTGGGCGCGCAGCTGGTCGCGCTTCTCGTGGATCGAGGCAATCACCGGGCCCATCGCTACGCCGAGGTCGACGAGCGCGGCTTCGGAGAGCTGAAGCGAGGATTCGAGCGTCTCGGGCACCGCGTCGCTCGCTCCAGCCCTGTAGAGGCGGGCGGCGTGCTCCGCGTCGCGGGCGCGCACGATGATCGGAATGTCGGAAAAGGTCTTGCGAAGGCGGGCAACGAGACGGGCGGCGAGGACCGGATTGTCCATCGTCAGGATGAACGCGGCCGGATCGCCGAGCTGAATCCGCTCGATGACGTCCGGGTTGGAGACGTCTCCGAAAATGACCGGGAGCTTCTCCTTGGTTGCCGCCGCCACCGTATCGATGTCGGCATCGATCGCGACATAGGCCTTGTCATGGGTTGCGAGCATCTCGCCGACCATCCGGCCAACCCGGCCGAAGCCCAGGATGACGACCTTTGACGTGCCGCCCGATCGCATCGTTTTTGCGACCCTGGTCGTCATTTCCTTGTCGACTCGCCGGCCGGCGAAGCGCCCGAGATGGGCGAGCAGTGGCGTGATGGTCAGCCCGATGGCGGTGACGATCTGCCAGAATGCAGCGGTCTGGGGCTGGATCAGCTGGGCGGCGGATGCCGCGCCGAGGACGATCAGCGTGGTTTCGGAAGGCGAAGCCATCAGTACGCCGGTCTCGGCGGCGACCCCGCGGCTTGCTCCCTCGATCCTCAGCAGCGCGCCGGTGACCACCGCCTTGATCGTCAGGACCCCGACGACCGCAAGGATGATATCCTGCCAGCTTCCCAGGACGAGCCGCATGTCGACGCTCATTCCGACGGTGATCAGGAAGATTCCCAAGCCGAGGCCGCGGATCGGCGCGGTCACGGTTTCGACTTCGCCGCGGTACTCGGTTTCGGCGATCACGATCCCGGCGATCAGCGCTCCGAGGATCGGCGAAAAGCCCACCGCCGAGGTGATCAGGCTCGCCACGATCACCACCAGCAGGCAGGCGGCGAGGAAAATCTCGGGGCTCTTGGTGCGCGCCGCCTGGGCAAACAGGCTCGGCAGGACCAGCCGGCCGGCAAACAGCATCGCGACCGCCGCAAGTCCGCCCAGCAGCATGGTGGTGACCAGCGAACCGACGCCGCTGTCCGCCGCATAGGGGGCCATGGCGCCGAGCGCGAAGACGATCGGGACGATCGCGACGTCCTCGAACAGCAGCATCGCCAGTGCCGACCGGCCGACCGGGCTTTGCGTGCCGGTGAGCGGAATGACGAGCGACGTCGATGAAAGCGCAAGGGCGAGCCCGAGCCCGATCGCCCCGGCCCAGCCTTGCCCGAGCAGGTGAAGAGCCACCGCGATGATCGTCGCCGAGACCAGAAGCTCGGCAGCTCCCACCCCGAACACCAGCCGGCGCATCGTCCACAGCCGGCGGAACGACAGCTCTAGCCCGATCGAGAACAGAAGCAGGATTATCCCAAGCTCTGCGAAGGGCTGGATCGCCTCCCGTTCCGAGATGGTCACGTACGAAAGCCAGGGCAATTCGTCGGCAAGCGAGCCCAGACCCGCGGGGCCGACCGCAAGCCCGACCAGGATGAAGCCGATGATCGGGCTGATGCGGAACCGGGCGAAAGCGGGGATCACGACTCCAGCCGCGCCCAGGATCACCAGCGCGTCGCTCATTCCCTGTCCGCTTAACTCGGCAGCCATTTCCTGTTCTAAGCAGCGCCGGCGGCGATTGTCACTGCGAGGGGCGATGAAGACGGATTTCGACCTGGTCGTCGCCGGAGGCGGGCCGGCGGGAACGATGGCGGGGCTGCTGTTCGCCCGGGCCGGCTGCCGTGTTCAGATACTCGAGAAGCATCCCGACTTCCTTCGCGATTTCCGGGGCGACACGGTCCATCCCTCGACCCTGGAGATCCTCCACCAGCTCGGCATGCTGGAGCGCTTCCTGGAGCGGCCGCACAGCAGGATCGACCATGTCCGGCTGCATATCGCCGGAAGAGAGCGGATTATCGGCGACCTGTCGCATCTCGATACTCCGGCCCCGTTCGTCGCCATGATGCCGCAATGGGACTTCCTCGATTTCCTTCGCGACGAAGCGAGCGCCTGGCCCGGGTTCCACCTGGAGATGGCCGCGCCGGTCAAGGAGTTCCTCCAGGACAGCGGAAAGATTTCCGGGGTCCGCCTGAAAGATGGCCGCGAAGCAAGCGCCCGGCTGACGATTGCCGCCGACGGCCGCGATTCACTGGTCCGCAAGGGACTGCTCCCGGTCGAGACCCTCGGTGCGCCGATGGACGTCTTGTGGTTCCGGGTCGCAAAGCCGGATCCCGGAGGCGAGGCGATCCGCTGCAGCTTCGAGCGGGGGCGGCTGATTGTCCTGATCGACCGCGGCGATTATTGGCAGTGCGCGCTGGTAATCCCGAAAGGCAAGGCCGAGGAGCTCAAGGCGATGGGGATTGATCGCATCCGCGCGATCGTCGCCGCCGGAGCGCCCGACCTCGATCTCAGCGATCTCGACGAAATCGAGGATTTGAAGCTGCTCAGCGTTTCGCTGGACCGGCTTACCCGCTGGCACCGGCCCGGCCTGCTTGCGATCGGCGATGCAGCGCACGCGATGTCGCCGATCGGCGGAATCGGGATCAACCTGGCGATCCAAGACTCGGTTGCCGCCGCGAACCTGCTGGCCGCGCCTTTGGCGCAAGGCGAGGACATCGGCCCGCTGCTGGGCAAGGTCCAGAAGCGCCGGTATTGGCCGACCCGATTGATCCAGGCCGGGCAGAAGGCGGCGCAGGAGCAAATAATCGGCCGGCTGCTGGAGCCGGGGCCACCGCTTGAAAAAGCGCCGCTGGCCGTTCGGCTGCTCGATCGGTTCCCGATCCTTCGGCGGATCCCGGGGCGGCTGATCGGTCTTGGAATCCGGCGCGAAAAAATGGCCTCGCCGGACAGCGGGAAGACGGCCTAGCCTCCGCCGGGCGCGTGTGGCTTGGGAGTGGGCGGGGGCTCTTCGGGATGCTGCCCGGGCCGGCTCTTCGACCATTCGATCGAATAAAGGTCGAAGCGGCGATCGGCGAGGTTGCGAACGGTGCCCTCGGCCCGCGCCCAGCTCAAGTCGGCGAGATTGATGTCGCTGATCGTCAGCGTCTCGACATTCTCGCTGGCCTCGGCGGCAATCCCGTCCCGGGCGAAGGGAAAGTCGCAGGGAGTCACGATGCAGCTCTGGGCGTACTGGATGTCCATGTTGTGGACCTTGGGCAGGTTTCCGACATTGCCGGCCATGGCGACGAAGCACTGATTCTCGATCGCCCGGGCCTGGCTGCAATAGCGCACCCGCATATAGCCCTGGCGGTTGTCGGTGCAGAAGGGGACGAACAGGATCCGGGCGCCCTGGTCGGCAAGCCGCCGGGCAAGCTCGGGATATTCGCTGTCGTAGCAGATGAGCACCCCGATCGGGCCGCAGTCGGTCTGGATCGCGTCGATCGAGTCGCCACCCTTGATGTTCCACCAGTAGCGCTCGTTGGGAGTCGGGTGGATCTTCTCCTGCTCGTGGACCGCTCCGTCGCGAAGGCAGATGAAGGCGACGTTCTGGATGTCGCCGTCGTCAGTCCTGGTGGGATGCGATCCGCCGATGATGTTGATGTTGTGCTGCATTGCCATGTCGGCGAGCGCCTTGCGGATCTTCGGCGTGTAGGTGGACAGCTTCTGGATCGCCTCGAGCGGCGACAGCACCTTGGCCTCGTAGGACAAAAGTTGAAGCGTGAACATTTCTGGAAAAACTATGAAGTCCGACCGGTAATCCGCTGCGACATCGACGAAATATTCGACGTTGCTGAGGAATTCGTCGAAGTTCGCAACCGCCCGCGCCTGCATCTGGCAAATCGCCAGCCGGACCGTCTCGACTCCGCGAGGTATCTGGGTTTCCTTGGGCTGGTCGCTTTCGACATAGGGGTTTCGCCAGACCATCAGGGCGGCATGGCCGGCCGATTTCCTGTCCTCGGGCAAATAGTCCCTGAGCACGCCCTCGGGCCTGAACCCGCTCGACATCTGGAAGCGGAGCACCGGGTCAGGCAGCTTTCCCGACTCCACCATCTGCACATAGTCTTCCGGACTTCCGACCTTGCGCCTCGACCGCGAATAATTGGGCATTCGCGCCCCAAACGCGATCCCCTTCAACTCGAGCCGTTCGGCAAGCTCGCGCCGCTCCTCGTACAACCGGCGGCCGATCCGGGTGCCGCGGACCTTCGGGTCGACGCACATTTCATAGCCGTAGAGCCAGTCGCCCTTCGGGTCGTGTCGAGAGCCCATTCCCCCTCCGGTGATTTCCCGCCAGCTGTGGGGGCGAAGAGCGAGGCGGTCCGGCACGCGGATCGATGCGCAATAGCCGACGATCAGATTATCGAGGACGGCGACGAAGCAGCCGTCGGGAAAATTGTTGATCTGCGCCCGGATCTCTCCGGCCGAATAGCCGGAAATGTCGGTGTAACAGCGGTCGATCAGGTCGACGACCGCCGGTGCATCGGCGATCCCCGCCTGTCGGACCTCCAGCCGCGCCTTGGATTTTTGTGTGCCCACTGGTCTCTCCCGGACTCAGGCCCAGGCCGCCATGGCCTTTTCCAGCCTTGCGCGGATCGCCTCGAAAAACTGCTCGGTCGTCATCCACGGCTGCTCGGGACCGACCAGGATGGCGAGGTCCTTGGTCATCTGACCGCTTTCGACCGTCTCCACGCAGACCCGCTCGAGCGTTTCCGCGAACCGCACCACGTCCGGCGTCTCGTCGAACCTGCCGCGGTACTTGAGCCCTTCGCCCCAGGCGAAGATCGACGCGATCGGATTGGTCGAGGTCGCCTTGCCCGCCTGGTGCATTCGATAGTGGCGGGTGACGGTCCCGTGGGCCGCCTCGGCCTCGACGGTCTTGCCGTTCGGGGTCATCAGCACCGAGGTCATCAGCCCTAGCGAGCCGAAGCCTTGGGCGACCTGGTCCGACTGAACATCGCCATCGTAATTCTTGCAGGCCCAGACGAACTTGCCGCTCCACTTGAGCGCGGAGGCAACCATGTCGTCGATCAGGCGGTGCTGATACTCGATGCCGGCTGCGTCGAACTTGTCCTTGTATTCGCTGTCGTAAATTTCCTGAAAGATGTCCTTGAAGCGCCCGTCATAAGCCTTGAGGATCGTGTTCTTCGTCGAGAGATAGACCGGCCAGCCACGGTTGAGGCCGTAGTTGAAGCAGGCATGGGCGAAGTCGCGGATCGAGGCGTCGAGGTTGTACATTCCCATCGCCACCCCGGAATCGGGGAAGTCGAACACTTCGAATTCCAGCTCGTCCCCGTTTTTCCCTTCCCATTTCATGGTCAGCTTGCCGGGGCCGGGAACCAGAAAGTCGGTCGCCTTGTACTGGTCGCCGAACGCATGGCGGCCAACGACGATCGGGTCGGTCCAGCCGGGAATCAGCCGAGGGACGTTCGACATCACGATCGGCTCGCGGAAGACGACTCCGCCAAGGATGTTGCGAATCGTTCCGTTGGGGGAGCGCCACATCTTCTTGAGCTTGAATTCCTCGACCCGCGCCTCGTCCGGCGTGATCGTCGCGCATTTGACGCCCACTCCATGCTTATTGATCGCCTCGGCGGCCTCGACGGTAATTGCGTCGTCGGTCTCGTCCCGCTTCTGGATCGAGAGGTCGTAATACAGCAGGTCGATGTCGAGATAGGGCTGGATCAGCCGCTCGCGGATCCACTGCCAGATGATCCGGGTCATCTCGTCGCCGTCGAGCTCGACGACGGGGTTCTTCACCTTGATCTTCGCCATTGGTTTCCTGCCGTGATGGGATTGCGGGCCGCATAGGCGATGCGTCGGAGCCAAGGCAACCGCGGCCAATTGTGAATGCCGCCTCACGGCTCTAAGGGCTTGGGGCATGCCTGAGCTAGAAAAGCCGGACAGCCCGCTTGCCACGACCAATACCAAGTGGCGCTTTCCATCGGTTCACCCGGAGGGCCGCAAGTTCCTCCTGATCGCGGCCGTCGCGACGATCGCCGTCTATGGCGGGGTCAGCCATTTCCTCGGATGGCTGCTGCTTGGCCTGACGATCTGGGTCGCCGCATTCTTTCGCGACCCGATCCGGACGACCCCGCAAAGCGTCAATCTCATCGTCGCCCCCGCCGACGGGCTGATCACTCAGATCGCCAAGGTCCCGCCGCCGCGCGAGCTGGCCGGGCCCGACGGGCTCGAGGATTCGGAAATGACCCGGATCTCGATTTTCATGAGCGTCTTCGACGTTCACATCAACCGATCGCCGGTGGCCGGGACCGTTCGCCGGATGGCTTATGTGCCGGGCAAGTTCATCAACGCCGACCTCGACAAGGCGAGCGAGGAGAATGAGCGCCAGCATTTCCTGATCGAGGGGGTAGGGGGCTTCAAGATCGGGGTCACCCAGATCGCCGGCCTGGTCGCAAGGCGGATCCTGACCTTCGTCCACGAGGGCGACAGCGTCGAGGCGGGCGAGCGGATCGGGCTCATCCGGTTCGGGAGCCGGGTGGACGTCTATCTTCCGTCGGGCACCGGTCCGCTGGTTCTTCTGGGGCAGCGGACTCTCGCCGGCGAAACCGTGCTGGCGGATATCGGGCTGGAGCCAGGGCTGATCGGGAAAAGCCAGTGAAGCCAGCACCCGCCGGAAAGGCCGCAAGGGAGGGTATTTCCTTTCGTGCGCTGATCCCGAACGCGGTGACTGCCCTTGCCTTGTGCTTCGGCCTTACCGGGATCCGCTTTGCCGTCGGCGGGGAGTGGGACAAGGCGCTGGGCGCGATCGTGTTCGCCGGCATCCTTGATGCGATGGATGGCCGAATCGCCCGGCTGCTTCGGGCCGAGAGCCGCTTCGGGGCCGAGCTCGACAGCCTTTCGGACGTAATTGCATTCGGAGTCGCGCCGGCGCTGGTTCTCTATTTGTGGTCGCTCGCCGACGCTCCGGAGTTCGGCTGGATCGCGGCGCTGGCGCTGGCGATCGCCTGCGCCCTGCGGCTGGCTCGGTTCAACGCCCAGATCGATGCCGACGAGCAGCCGCACAAGTCGGCGGGGTTCCTGACCGGAGTTCCGGCGCCCGCCGGGGCGGGGCTTGCCTTCGTCCCGCTTTATTTGTGGTTCGTCACCGGCGAGGAAGTGTTTCGTTCCTGGTTTGTGACCATGCCGTGGATTCTGTTCGTTGCGACTCTGCTGATTTCCAGCATCGCCACCTACAGCTGGTCGAGCCTTCGGGTCCGCCGCTCGTCACGCCTGTTCGCGATCGCCGGAATCGGGCTACTCGGGGCGGCGCTCGTGACCAACCCGTGGATCACCTTGCTGCTGGTTTCAGCGCTCTATTTGCTGCTGCTTCCGTTCAGCATCGCGAGCTATGCGGCCGTCAAACGCCGACGCGCTTTGGGGGGCGTTTCAGCCCGCCCCGTCCGAACAGGGCCGCAATGATGTCTCCGCGACTCTCGCTCAGTTGCTGATAGGCGAGGCTTCCGGCAATCCAGAGGCAGGCAAGGAAAAGCAGGTTCAAGAGCAGTCCAAGCATGGTGTAGTTCCCTGTTTCTATTTGGCCTGTTTCTTCTTGCGCCGGTCGCACTGCAGCGCTGTTGAGGGGGGAGCAATGTTCCTGATTTGTTCTTCCTTGTCAAGAACCGCCGCAAGCTCGCGCGCAAAAGGTTGAACCGGCAGCCCCGATACGCTAGGGCGCGCTCATCCCACAGGCGGAGCTGACATACCGGTGCCGGCCGCAAGGCTGGTGACTGGCTTCGCCGAGGCTTGAACCGGAAGGAGAAGTCCTATGGCGACCAATGTCGTCACGATGCAGCAATTGCTCGAGGCCGGAGTGCATTTCGGCCACCAGACCCATCGCTGGAACCCGCGGATGAAGCCGTACATCTTCGGCGACCGCAACGGCGTCCATATCATCGATTTGTCGCAAACCGTGCCGCTGTTCGCGCGCGCTCTCGACTTCGTCCAGCAGACGCTCGCTCGCGGCGGCAAGGTGCTGTTCGTCGGCACCAAGCGCCAGGCGCAGGACGCGATCGCCGAGGCCGCCCAAAGCTGCGGCCAGCATTACGTCAACCACCGCTGGCTTGGCGGAATGCTCACCAATTGGAAGACAATTTCCAATTCGATCAAGCGCTTCAAGAGCCTTGAGGAGCAGCTCTCCGGCGACACTACCGGGCTCACCAAGAAAGAGGTTCTCCAGCTCACCCGCGAGCGCGATAAGCTCGAGAAGTCGCTCGGCGGAATCCGCGACATGGGCGGCCTTCCCGACGTCATGTTCGTAATCGACACGAACAAGGAAGAGCTGGCGGTCAAGGAGGCGAACACGCTCGGCATTCCGGTCGTCGCGATCCTCGATTCGAACAGCGATCCGACGGGAATCGCCTTTCCGGTCCCCGGGAATGACGACGCCAGCCGCTCGATCCGCCTCTACTGCGATGCCGTAGCCGCAGCGGCGAACGCCGGGCGCACCGGCGAAGCCGCAGCCAAAGGCGAGGATGTCGGCGAAATGGCCGAGCCGCCGGCCGAGGCCGCGCTCGAAGCCTGAAGCCCGGCTCATTCGTTCCCGTCCGGGCCAAGCGGCTCCGGAGCGCAACGAGTCTCGATTTCGCCAAGGGCGAACAAAAAAACTGGAGGAATTGCACCAATGGCTGAGATCACCGCCGCCGCCGTCAAGGAACTTCGCGAGCGCACCGGCGCCGGGATGATGGATTGCAAGAAGGCGCTTGCCGAGAACGGCGGCGACATGGAAGCGGCCGTCGACTGGCTGCGCGCAAAGGGCCTTTCGGCCGCCGCAAAGAAGGCCGGCCGAACCGCCGCCGAGGGCCTCGTCGGGGCTGCGGTCGAGGCCAGGCGCGGCGCGCTCGTCGAAGTGAATTCCGAAACGGATTTCGTCGCCAAGAACGAGCAGTTCCAGGAGTTCGTCGGCAAGGTCGCTCAACTCGCGCTGGAGACCGGCGGCACTGTCGAGAAGCTGCTCTCGGCCGATTATCCGGGCGGCGGCACGGTCGAAGAGG
>DATKAY010000067.1:0-12007 GCA_035514495.1 Sphingomicrobium sp.
GGTGGTCGACCTGGGGATTGCCCCGGGCGGATGGAGCCAGGTGGTTCACCGGCGCGCTCCGCAGGCGAGGATCGTCGGGATCGACCTTCTTCCGACCGACCCGATCGAAGGCGCCGAAATCCTCGAGATGGACTTCATGGACGAGGAAGCGCCCGACCGGTTGAAAGCGGCTCTTGGCGGCCCGGCCGATCTGCTGCTGTCGGACATGGCGGCAAATACCGTGGGCCACCCGCAAACCGACCATTTGCGCACGATGGCGCTGGTCGAAGCCGCGCTGGAATTCGCGTCGGAGGTGCTTCGCCCGGGCGGCACGTTCGTCGCCAAGGTCCTGGCGGGCGGAGGCGACAATCAGCTCGTCCTGAGGCTCAAGCAGCGCTTTCTTGCAGTCAAGCACGCCAAGCCGCCGGCCAGCCGCAAAGGCTCGTCGGAATGGTATGTGGTCGCGAAGGGATTCAGGGGCGACGAAGCGCCGAATTCCTGAGGCAAGCCGGTCGGATCAACCGCTCGAGCGCGCCTTTTCGACCGCTTCCTTCAATTCCTCGTAGCTGACGGCGCTGTTGATGACTCGGTCGCCAATCACGAACAGCGGCGTGCCCGTAGCGCCGAGCGCGCCTGCGATCTGGTAGTTCTTCCTCAGTTCGGCCTCGATCTCGCGGCTTTCCACCGGCTCGGGAGATATTCCGGCCGCTTCGCTCGCGGCAGCCAGCGATTCCGCTCCTGGCCGGCCGCTTTCCCACAAGGTGTCATGGAATTGCGCGAAGCGCCCGGCCTTGGAAGCCTCCAGCGACAGCCGCGCCGCCGTGACGCTCTGGGGCCCGAGGATCGGGAACTCGCGAAAGACGACCCGAAGGTCCGGGTTTTCGGCCAGCAGCCGGTCGATCGCCGGATTGCTCGCTTTGCAATAGGAACAGGCATAATCGTAGAATTCGACCAAAGTCACGGCGGGCTTGGCGGCGCCTTTCCACGATGTCCCGAACGGCGTTTCGATCTGCGCCCGGTATTGCGCCAGCACCGGCGCATATTGGCGGTCGCGAAGCGCCTCGCCCGCCTCGACCAGGATATGGGGGTCGGCCATCATTCCGGCGCGCACGATCCGGCTGCCGAGCAGCTGGGGCGCGGCGAACACCAGCACGAGCGCCATCACCAGCGCACCGACGATTCCACCCGCAACCGCGGCTCCCAGGCGCCCGGAGGGCGGTGTTTGATCTTCGCTCACTTGTTTCGCTTGCCCTTTTTCTTTTCCAGCTCGAATCGCGAGACCATCGCAATGTCCTGGGCCCGAAGATAGTCCGGAGTTCCCAACGCAATTCCCTTCATTGCCAGCTGGGCGCTGGCGAGCGCCAGTTCCGGCTTGCCTTCCAGGTTGTTGCGTTCCGCGTTAGCGAGCGCCGCCCGCGAGGTGTCACCTTCGCGATCGTAGATGATGCCGAGCTGGTACCAGGCAAAGGGGTTCTGGTTGTCGCTGGAAATGGCCGTCCTGAGCACCTGCTTCGCCTCTTCGAAATTCGCCGGCTTCTCCGTCGAGATCAGCGCATGGCCGAGCATCGAGGCGATCAGCGGCGTATTGTCCGCCAAAAAGGTGGCTTTCCTCAACGGGGCGATTGCGTCGGCCGGTCGGCCGGACTCAAGCAAAATCTGCCCCTTGAGCTCCAGGAAAAAGGGATCCTCGGGGTCGATGGCGAGCAGGGCCTCGGCCTCCGCCAGCGCCTTGTTCGGATAGCCGCCCAAATGATAGGCGTAAGCTCGCGCATAATGAGCGGGAACGCTCTGGTCGCTTTCCGGATATTTGACGGTCGCCAGCTTGGGATTGACGAAGCCCAGCAACTTGCCCTTCAGGCGCTGAAAGCGCCGCTCGAGGTCGGGATCGACCGGCTTGTCCCAGGCGGGGTCGTTCTTGACCGTTTCTTCAAGGGTCCGGATCCGATCCCTCGAAAGAGGGTGGGTCCGGTCGTAGCTGTCGGTCGCATAGATCGCGAGCCGGTATTCCCGGTTCTGGAACTTGGCGTAGGTTTCCATCAACCCGCGGGCGCTGATCCCCGCCTTCGACAGATAGGTGGCCGCGGCGGCGTCGGCACTGCTTTCCTGGGCTCTGGAGAAGGCCAGGAAGCGGCCGAGCGCGGCCCGTTGCCCGGCCATCATGATTCCCATGCCCGCATCTCCAGCGCCAGCGGCGATGGCAAGCGCGCCCAGGATCATGGTCGCGATGGTGATTCCCGTCGCCTCCGAGGAGCCAGACTGGACCCGGATGACATGCCCGCCCGCGACATGGCCCAGCTCATGGGCGATCACGCCCTGGATCTGGTTCACATTATCCGCCTCCAGCAGCAGGCCGGCAAAGAGGTAGACGCGCTGCCCCTGGGAAACGAACGCGTTGACCGTGGTGCTGTTGAGGAGGACCACGTCGACGCTTCCCGGATCGAGCTGGGCAGCACGGGCCAGCGGCGCCGAGATTTCGCGGAACAGAAGCTCGGTCTCGGCATCGCGGAGAGCGGTCAGGCTCTCGTCTTCCGATGCCGCCGCCGGACGGGCAAGCGACAGCGCGAGTACGAGCGCGACCATGAAGAGTCGCGTCAGGCGAGACAGCGCGGACGTCATTGCCCGGCCATCACACCGCCAGCCTGAACGGGTGATGAAACCAGGCCCTAGCCGAACGTTCGTTGCCACCAGCCCCGCCGAGGATTCGACGAGGCGTCCTCACCGTTGGAATCATTGTCGGCCGCACGATCGCGGGACGGGCGCTTTTTGGCGGTCTTCCCGGCCGTGGGCTCGGCTTCCTTCTTGCGGGACCGGCGCTTCGGCTTCGCCTCCTGCGGCCCTTCGCCGCCGGCCTTGCTGTCGCCGGCTTCGGCCGGTGGGGCCTCGGCCGGTGAGCTTTCGGGCGGTGAGGCTTCGGGCGACGCTGGCTCAGCCTCCTGCGCTTTCGGCTTTCGGCCTCTGCGCGCCTTGGGCTTGGGTTGCGGCTCGGCCGGAGCTTGCGTCTTTGCGATCGGCGGCTCCAGGTCGGTCGGCCGCTGCACCATCGGCGAGCTTTGCGGCTCGACTTCCTTCGCTGCTTCGGGAGCCGCCTCCTCGGCGGCCGTCGCATCGGGCTTGCCCCTGCGCCGGCGCCCTTTCCTGGGCTTTTCTGCGGCGTCGGCTTCGACCTCGGCCTTCGGCTTCTCCGCGGGCTTCCGCTTGGGCTCCTGCTTGGGCTCATCGGCGGCGGCTTCCACCGAAGGCGGCTGATCGTCTGACGGGTGCGGCCCCTCCTGGCCCGAGCGGCGCCTGCCGCGCCCGCCGCGCCGGCGGCGCCGACGTTTGCGGCCCGGGCGATCCTCGCCCTCGGCCTCTTCCCGCTCGGCGCTCCGCCCGGAGACCCGCTCTTGCGCTTTGTCTTCCTCCGGCTCGGCCCCGACCAGCGCTGCCTCGATCTCCTCTTCCTCTTCCTCCTCGTCCTCGTCCTCGTGGTCGGTTGCGCTCTCGATCGCCTTGGGGCGCTCGACCGGCTGCGGTCGCGGGCCAGTGCTCTCGACATTCATCTTTGCGCCCTCGAACGATTCATCGATCACGATCTCGATCGTGACTCCGTAACGCTGCTCGATATCGGCAAGCTCGGACCGCTTCTTGTTGAGGACGAAGACCGCCGCGTCGCGACTGGCGCGAAGAACGATATTCTCGCCGCGCCCGCGCGCCGCCTCGTCCTCGACGATCCGCAGGGCGGACAGTCCCGACGAGGAAGCGGTGCGCATCAGCCCCGTTCCCTCGCAATGAGGGCAGGGCTTGGTCGAAGCCTCCAGCACCCCGGTGCGAAGCCGCTGGCGGCTCATCTCCATCAAGCCGAAGTTGGAGATGCGCCCAACCTGGATTCGCGCCCGGTCGTTCTTCAACGCATCCTTCATCGCCTTCTCGACCTTCCGGACATGGCCGGAATTCTCCATGTCGATGAAGTCGATGACGACCAGGCCGGCCATGTCGCGCAGCCTCAATTGCCGGGCGATCTCGGCGGCAGCCTCGATATTCGTGCTGAAGGCGGTCTGCTCGATATTGTGCTCGCGGGTCGACCTCCCCGAGTTGATGTCGATCGACACCAGTGCCTCGGTCGGGTTGATGACCAGATAGCCGCCGGACTTCAGCTGGACGACCGGCTGGTACATGGCCGAAAGCTGGTCCTCGGCTCCGTACCGCTGGAACAGCGGCGTCGAGTCGGTGTGCTGGCTCACCCGTCGCACATGGCTCGGCATCAGCAGCTTCATGAAGCCGCGCGCCGCCTTAAAGCCTTCCTCGCCCTCGACGATCACCTCGTCGATATCGCGATTGTAGAGGTCGCGGATCGCCCGCTTGATGAGATCGCTGTCGCGGTAGATCAGCGCCGGCGCCGTGCTCTTGAGCGTCTTCTCGCGGATCTCGTCCCACAGTCGGGCGAGATAATCGAAGTCGCGCTTGATTTCGGTCTTGGTGCGCGACAGCCCGGCAGTGCGGACAATCAGCCCCATGGTCGAGGGCAGGTTGAGGTCCGCCATGATCGACTTCAGGCGCTTTCGGTCGGTCCCGTTGGAGATCTTCCGGCTGATCCCGCCGCCGTGCGACGTATTGGGCATCAGCACGCAATAGCGGCCGGCAAGGCTCAGATAGGTGGTGAGCGCCGCGCCCTTGTTGCCGCGCTCTTCCTTGACGACCTGCACCAACAGCACCTGGCGGCGCTGGACGACGTCCTGGATCTTGTAGCGGCGGCGAAGCGACTGGCGCTTCTTGCGAAGCTCGTCGGCCGCCGCCTCGTCTACCGGCGAGCTCGCCGAATCGGTGCCGGCCTCCTCGGCCTCGGCATCATTGTCGCCATTGCCGTTGTCGTCGCCGGAAGCTTGACCCTTTTCCTCGGGCTCGGCGAAGCGGATCCGCTCTTCCTCGGCCGCGGCTTCCGCCTCTTCCTTGAGCAGGGCATCGCGATCCGCCTTCGGAATCTGGTAATAATCCGGATGGATTTCGCTGAAGGCGAGAAAGCCGTGACGGTTGCCGCCATAGTCGATGAAGGCCGCCTGGAGGGACGGTTCTACTCTTGTGACCTTGGCGAGATAGATATTCCCCTTGAGCTGCTTGTGCTCAGAGGATTCGAAGTCAAACTCCTCGATCCGGTTTCCCTTGACGACGGCGACCCGGGTTTCCTCCGGGTGGCGCGCATCGATCAGCATGCGCATTGACATTGAAAACTCTCCGGGCGCGGCCGCCCGGTCCTCGGACCGGCAGGCGCGCCGTTGAATGGGCCAGGCCAAGCGGGTGTCGGCCGCTGTAGCTGGCGGATGATATGAAAATCGCGTCTGCTGCTCGCGCCATTCCAGCTTCGGATGCGGGAACTCCGCCCCATTGCTCCGACAAGAGCGGACGGGCGGAATAAATTGGCGTCATGCAGCATCAACCTGTTTGAAGCCGCGATCCGGATTGGGCGCGGCGCAGTCCCTCCGGCGTTCAAAGCCGTGGATCGAAGCGGGTTAGCATCGGGCGCGACGGTCCGCAATAAACTTGCTGATCGGCCAGCGAATTAAACGGAATCGGACGATAAGTAGCTGTTAACCATGAAGCCGTGATAAGGTGCGGCTATTGGCGGCTCTTGGAGAACCGGTGCCAGGACCATTGACGATCAGGCGGGTTGCAGCCACTGCCGGCGCCATCGGCGCCGGGGCAGCGGTCGTTCTCGCCCTCGGCGGGGCCGCCTTTGCCGGCGTCGGCGCCCCGGGCTCGCCCAGCCCGGGAGTCACCGTCACCCTCCCCTCTCCATCCGAGAAAGTGCGCATCGTCGAGGCGCGCTCTTCGGGCCGGCCCCTCGTCCTCATCGACCCGGGACATGGCGGCCATGATCCGGGCGCGGTCTCGGTGTCGGGGGAAATCGCCGAAAAGGCGCTGACCCTGCGGCTCGCCAGCGAGCTTCGCGACCGCCTTGCGAAGAACGGCCGGGTGCGCATCGCAATGACCCGCGAGGACGACCGCTTTCTCTCTCTCGACCAGCGCGCGGCGCTTGCTCGAAGGCTCGGTGCGAGCCTCTATGTCTCGCTCCACATGGACAGCGCTCCCAACCCGCTTGCCCGCGGCGCCAGCGTCTATTCGCTCTCGGACGTCGCCTCCGACGACGAGGCAGCCCGGCTGGCACGGAAGGAAAACAGCGCCGCCGCCCGCGCCGGCGGCCCGGACGGGTCGGTCCGGGCGATCCTTTCCGACCTTGCCGTTCGAAGCCAGATGACGGCATCGGCCGATTTCGCGGGCCGGGTGGTTCGAAATTCCCGGGGGCGGGTCGAATTGAGGCAGCAACCCCATCGCTTCGCGGATTTCCACGTGCTCCGCAGCGCAGGAGTGCCCGCCGTACTGTTCGAAGCCGGCTATATCAGCAATGTCGACGACGAGGCGATGCTCCGCTCGGCCCACCGGCGGTCACGCATCGTTCAGGCGCTGGCGAATAGTATCGAGGCTGATATCGCCGCCCGTTCAACTCGTTAGTTTATTGGCGCTTTTCGCGCTTCCAGTAAGCGGCTAAACGCACAGCGAAGATGACGTTCAAGATTTTGCCGCGCTCCCTAGTCCGAACCCCTGATCTCGTCGCGTTCAACCGGCGGGTCCGGCAACGCGTCGACCCCTGGCTCGAGCGCCGCTGGGTTCGGCGGCTGGCGATCGCCGGATCGGTCCTGTTCGCGCTGTTCGCCGCGATGTGGCTCTACTTCGCGACCGGCCTCCCCTCCGCCGAAAAGCTGCTCGCCTACCAGCCGGCGCTCCCCAGCAACGTCAGGAGCTACGACGGCGACCCGGTCCAGAGCTTCGCTCGCGAACGGCGGGTAAACCTCGCCTATGACGAATATCCGCCGCTCGTCGTCGAGGCGTTTCTCTCGGCCGAGGACAAGACCTTTTTCAAGCATGGCGGAATCGATTATCCGGGCCTCGTCGGGGCGGTCGGCGACTTCACGCTCAAGACGGTCACCGGCGGCGGCCGGGCCCGCGGCGGATCGACGATCACCCAGCAGGTCGCCAAGAGCCTGCTCCAGGACAGCAGCTACAATGTCGGCCGGAAAATCCGCGAGGCGATCCTCGCTTTCCGCCTCGAATCGACCTTGTCGAAAGAGCAGATCCTGGAGCTTTACCTCAACCAGATCTTCCTCGGCCGGAACGCCTATGGCGTCCAGGCCGCGTCCCGCGCCTATTTCGACAAGGACGTGGACGACCTCACCCTTCCCGAGGCTGCCTACCTCGCCGTTCTCCCCAAGGCGCCTTCGAATTACGACCCGCTGCGGGCGACGCAGCGGGCGCTCGACCGCCGAAACTACGTTCTTCGGGAGATGCACCGCAACGGCTATATCACCGAGCCGCAGTGGAGCTCGGCCGCGGCAACCCCGCTCGGCGCGATCCGCTACGGCTCCGGCGAGCATTTCCGCGACATGGGCGGCTATTACATGGAGGAGGTCCGCCGGGAGCTCCTTCGCCGCTTCGGCGAAACCGCCGAGGACGGGCCCAACAGCGTCTATGCCGGGGGCCTGTGGGTGCGCACGTCGGTCGTTCCCAAAATGCAGGAAGCGGCCGCCAACGCCCTTCGCGAGGGGCTGGCCAGGTTCGACGGCGGCCGTGGCTGGCGAGACCTCGGCCTGACCATCGAAACCGACGGCGACTGGGCAAGCCGGCTCGACCGGACTCCGGTCGGAACCGGCTTTCCCGACTGGCGCAAGGCGGTCGTGCTGGCGAAATCCGGGGGTTCGGCAGAAATCGGCTTCGCCAACGGCTCGACCGGCACCTTGCCCGCTTCCGCCGCCTCGATGCCCAAGCGCGGCGGCGGCGGCTCCGCCTTCGACAATTTGCGGCCGGGGATGATCATCGTCGTCAGGGACGAAGGCGACGGCCGCTTCGTGATCCGGTCGATTCCGGAAGTCTCGGGCGGGATGCTCGCGCAGGAGGTCCGCACCGGTCGGGTCGTTGCGATGCAGGGGGGCTTCGACTCGATCGGGTCGAGCTACAACCGCGCCACCCAGGCGCTCCGGCAATCCGGCTCGGCGTTCAAGCCGATCGTCTACCAGGCGGCCCTGGAGAACGGGATGACCCCGGCTTCCATCATCGTCGATTCCCCGTTCTGCGTCTGGCAGGGGGCCGGCCTCGGCAACAAGTGCTTCAGCAACTTCGACCGCCGTTACGCTGGCCCGAAGACGCTCCGCTGGGGAGTCGAGCAGTCGCGCAACCTGATGACGATCCGGGCGGCCTCGGAAGTCGGAATGGCCAAGATAACCGACACCGCGCGCCGGCTGGGGGTCGGCGATTACCCGAATTACCTCTCCATAGCGCTGGGAGCGGGCGACACGACGGTGGCCAAGCTCGTCAACGCCTATGCGATCCTCGCCAACCACGGCCGCTCGGTGGAGCCGACCACAATCGACTATGTGCAGGACCGCAACGGCAAGGTGCTGTACCGGTCGGACAATCGCTGCGCGATCATGCAGAACTGCAACGCCGCCGACTGGGACGGGGGAGCCATGCCCCGGCCGCCGGCCAGGACCCGACAGCTGATCGACCCGATGTCGGCTTTCCAGATGGTCCACGTCCTCCAGGGGGTGGTCGAGCGCGGGACCGCAACGGTGCTCCGCGACCTCGACCGGCCGCTGTTCGGAAAGACCGGGACCACCAGCGGCCCGACCAACGTCTGGTTCGTCGGCGGATCCCCGGACATCGTCGCGGGCGTTTACGTCGGCTACGACCAGCCGCGTGCGATGGGCCATGCCGCGCAGGGCGGCCGGATTGCCGCTCCGATTTTCAAGGAATGGGCGCAGGCCGCGCTGAAGGACCAGCCGAAGACTCCTTTCGTTGCTCCGTCGGGAATCCGCTGGGTCAGGGTGGACAGGGGCAGCGGACGGCGGGTGTTCGGCACCTTCCCCACACAGACCGATCCGAAATCGCAGGTCATCTGGGAGGCGTTCAGGCCGCAAACGGAGCCGAGGCGGAGCTTCCGGCGCGCAGACGCGAAGGAAGCCGAGCGGATGGCGCAAGCCAAGGAAGAGGTCCGCCGGGCCGCGTCCCGACGCGGGTCGAAGCCGGAATATCAGGCCCCGGCCCCGGTAGAAATCTATCGTACCGAGCCTGCCCCCTTGCAAAGCCCCTCCGCCGCTCAGTAGCTCGGCACCGCCACAGCCAACGAAAGGCGCCAAGACCATGCGGGCGGAAGCGCAAGCCCATGCCGACCAGATCAATGCCGCGACCGCGCTGCTTCGCCGGTTCCTCGACTGGGACCGCGCCCGCAACCGGCTCGACGAGCTGAATGCCAGGGTCGAGGACCCGACGCTCTGGGACGATCCCAAGGCGGCGCAGGACGTCATGCGCGAGCGCCGGCGACTCGACGAGGCGATCGGAGCGACGACTCAAATCGAGCGAGAGCTCGCCGATATCGTCGAGCTGATGGAGCTTGCCGAGGCCGAAGGCGACGAGGCCCTTGTCGACGATGCGGTCAACAGCCTTGCCTCTCTCGCCGAGCGGGCGGAGCGCGACAAGGTTGCGGCCCTCCTCGCCGGCGAGGCGGATTCCAACAATTCCTACGTCGAGGTCAACGCGGGCGCCGGCGGGACCGAGAGCCAGGACTGGGCGGAGATGCTGCTGCGCATGTACACGCGCTGGGCCGAGCGCCACGGTTTCAAGGTGGAGATGGTCGACCATCATTCGGGCGAGCAGGCGGGAATCAAGTCGGCGACGATCCTGGTGAAGGGCGAAAATGCCTACGGCAATTTGAAGACCGAAAGCGGCGTTCACCGGCTGGTTCGGATCAGCCCCTATGATTCCAACGCCCGCCGCCACACCAGCTTCGCCAGCGTCTGGGTTTATCCGGAGGTCGACGATGACATCGATATCGAGATCAACGACGCCGAGCTGAGGATTGACACCTACCGGGCATCGGGAGCCGGCGGCCAGCATATCAACACGACCGACAGCGCGGTCCGGATCACTCACCTTCCGACCGGAATCGTCGTCGCCTGCCAGAGCGAGCGCTCGCAGCACAAGAACCGGGCCTCGGCGATGAAGCAGCTCAAGGCGCGACTCTACGAGGCCGAGCTCCAGAAGCGCGAGGCGGAGGCCGATGCCGCCAATGCGGCGAAGACCGACATCGGCTGGGGGCACCAGATCCGAAGCTATGTCCTCCAGCCCTACCAGCTGGTGAAAGACCTGCGCACCGGGATGACCTCGACGAGCCCGACCGACGTCCTCGACGGCGACCTCGACCGCTTCATGGCGGCGGCGCTGTCGCAGCGAGTCACCGGCGAAAAGGTCGAGGTCGAGGATGTCGAATAGGGCCGCGATCGGAGCGGCGCTGCTCGCGGCGCTGCTGGCGGCGTGCCGGACCGAACCGCAAGCCGAGCGCTTTCCGGAGCCTGGCCGCCCGGTCGCCTCGATCGTCGGCGATTCCTTTTCCACCGAGGACGCCCGCGACCGGATGGGCGAGTTCGAGCGGGTGATCGAGCTTGCCGACGTCAAGCCGGGAATGTGGGTCGCCGACATCGGCGCCGGCGAAGGCTATTACGCGGTTCGCCTGTCGCCCGTGGTCGGCCGCGACGGCCGGGTGCTCGCCGAGGATATCGTCCCCGAGGTCCGCGACCGGCTCGCCGAGCGCGTCCAGCGCGAAAATCTGGAGAATGTCGCCGTCTCGCTTGGCGAGCCCGACGATCCGGAGCTGCCGCCCCGCTCGCTCGACCGGATCTTCATGGTCCACATGTATCACGAGGTCGCCTCGCCCTACGCCTTCCTCTGGCATGCTCGAGAGGCGCTCAAGCCGGGGGGACGGATCATCGTGGTCGATGCCGACCGGCCGCCGCACAGGCACGGAATCCCGCCGCCGCTGCTGCAATGCGAATTCGCCGCGGTCGGCCTCGAAATGCGGCAGCTGCAGGGTATCGGCGGACGGAATTATTTCGCTTCCTTCGAAGCAACCGGCCCCCGGCCGCGCCCAAGCGAAATCGAGCCGTGTAAAGCTTGAGCCGCCGAGCGTAACGCAAGCGAGCGAAGCGAGCGGCGTTCCGTCGAGAGACGGCGAAAGCCGGCCAGCCTGCGGCAAAGCCGACAGGACTGACGTCACGAATTCAGTTCGTGACGGCCCCCTCTTTCCCCGCGGAAGTTCGCCAAGTTCACTGGTCAACGCGCGCGCACGCGTACGAGGGCATGCGCGAAGGGCGGTGGGGCGAAGCTGGAAGGACAGGAGAAAGCGGCCACCCGCCGCCATGCGAGCCGGCATGGCGGAACGGCCGCTCCCGCAATGCGCGTGGGCGGGAGAGCGGCGGGAGAGAAGACTCGGCTGCTGCATCCGCTAGCATAAGCCACAAAAGGGGTGCTGTAGGACAGCTTTTTCGCCCGAGCATTAGGGAGCGGCTTGCGAAGCAAGCGCGAGCTAATGTCGAAGAGAGCGAAAAAGCCGGCCGGCGGGGCGCGAGCACGTTGCGAGCCGAGCCCGTTCGACGTCACGAATTCAGTTCGTGACGGCTTCTTTCTTTGCGAAGCGCGGCGTTCAGTCGGCGGGCGGTCCCAACCGCTCGAGCTCTGCTTCAAAGCGTGCCGCGAGCGCGGCTGCATCGATCGGGGTGAGCATCTGCTTCAGCGCATTCAATCGCCTCCGCTGCCAGCCAAGCAGCCTGGCGCTCCACGGCTGAGTCTTCGCCGCCGCCAGCGTCTCGATCATCGCCAGCAATTCCTCGCGCGCCCTTTCGTCGCTCGACTGACGGGGGCCTGGCGGCAGGTCGATCGGGATGACCGTCTGCCGGTTGTCCAATGCGGCTGCGCTCTTCTTCATCAAATCCTCCGGCACGTATTTTAGCAACGGCTCCAGGGCTTCGCCATTGCCAGGGCGACCTCACCCGTCTTAGCTGTGGATAATGCGTCTTCAATGGTCAGAAATCCGCGCTCGCGCGGCAGAGTTCGCCGAGCGCCACAAGAGCGCTCATTACGAGAAAGGCGAGTCTCAAACCTTTTACAACGATTTCTTCGACTGCTTCGGAGTCAGCCGTCGTCAGGTCGCAGCTTATGAGCAGCGCGTTCG
>DATKAY010000068.1:0-24543 GCA_035514495.1 Sphingomicrobium sp.
CGGCCTGGGACTGGACGTCCACGCCCAGGCGAATCTCGGCAAGGGTGGTCGAGGTGCGATCGAGCAGCGTGTTGATGGCGGTGGAAAGCTGCGTTTCGGCTTCGCCAACCCGGCCCGCCGCCGACGCGCCGGCTTGCTCGATCTGCCCGAGCTGCTCGGCGAGCCGGGCTGCGGCGGCCGAGACGATCTCGTCGGCTTCTCTGGTGCGGTCGGAAAGCGTGGCGATCTGCCGGTCGAATTCTTCCGTGCGGGTCGCGGTTTCGCTGGCGGCCCCGCGAAGCTGCTCGGAAATCGAGCGGGCGTGCACTTCGGCTATCGGAAGGTCGTCGAGGAGAACGGCGATGTCGGTGCGCGCGGATTGAGCGGCCCGATCGAGCGCATCGCCGTGGCGTTTGAGCTTGTCGGTGCTGGTATCGAGATCGGCGGTGATCCCGCCGAGCTTGCCGGTCGTCTCGTCGCCGAGCTGCATCAAATGCTGGCTGATCATCGTCAGCTCGGATCGGCTGTCGTTGATCCGCTGGGACATGATTTCCAGCAAAGTTTCGAGCGAGCGCGCCTCGGTGCGCATGGTGATGACCGACTGGGTGAACCTTTCCGCTTCCTTGCGGCGGGTGCGGCCGAACATCAGCCAGACCAGTCCGAGCAGCGCCAGCGGGCCGGCGGCTATTGCCACCCACTGGGCGATTGCCGGCGAGCTCAGCGGCGCGTCGGCGAGCGCTCTGCCCGCCGACCAGGCCGTATAGGCGGTCCACAGCAGCGCGAGCAGGATCAGGCCGGTGCCGAGCACCTTGCGCCCGCCTGGAGTCGCGGGCTCCCCTTCGGAACGGCTCTCGTCCCATTGGGCCTGGTTAAATCCGGCGTTCGGCGCTGTGTCGTCGCTGATAACGGCCGGAGATTCCGTCTCGGCCTGGTCGGCGGAGGCGGCTTGCGGGCGGCTGGCGTTCATGCCGGGCAGTTTACCATCTTTGTCTCGCCATGAAAGCGGCTAGAACATGGTGGACCGGCCGCAGTTCAAGGCATCGGCAAAAGGGGGAAGCCAAGTGGCGCTCGGGGCGCTCATCTCAGCCTATACCGAGGACGAATCGGGCTCGCTCAGGGCGCTGATGCCGATCGCTGGGCGAAGTCTGGTCGAATATCAGATCCGCTGCGCGGCGGCTTGCGCCGCGACACCCATCGTCGTCCTCGTCGAGCGAATCCCGATCGCTCTCAACGAAGTCCTCGACAGGCTTTCGAGGGACGGCATTGCGGTCACCACCGTCAGCGACGCAGGCGAGGCCGCCAGCCGGTTCCAGTCCGGCGAGCTGGTCCTCGTCGTCGCCGACGGGCTTGCCCCTCCGCCCGAGCTGCTTGCCGGCCTGGCCGAGGAGGAAGAGCCGGTCATCGTCACCGTCCCGGACGATGAGGCTCACGAAAGATTCGAGCGAATCGATGCGGTCAGCCGCTGGGCCGGCGTCGCGCTGGTCGATAGCAAGATGCTCGGTGCGACCGCCGCGATGCTCGGCGACTGGGACCTCCAGTCGACGCTCCTGAGGCGAAGCCTCCAGGCCGGCGCCCGCACTGCTCCGCTGGCGCCGGGCATGGGCGAGCCGCTGCTTGCGCAAAGCGCCGCCGACCTTGCCGATCTGGAACGGCATTTGATCCACGCCTCGCGCGGCGCCCGGCGCGACTGGGCAAGCCGCTATGTGCTTCCGATCGTGGAGGAATTCGCCACCGAGCAATTGCTCGAGACCCGAATTCGTCCGCTCTCGCTGGTTCAGGCAGCGCTGCTTCTCGCGATCGGTTCGGTGGTCGCTTTCGCATCGGGCTGGCTGTGGACGGGCCTCGCATTGCTGGTTGCGACCACGCCGCTTAGCCTCGTCGCCCGCCGACTCGCCACCTTGCGGCTCAAGCCGATGCCGGCGCGCTCGCTCAGCCAGCGCTTGTTGTGGCCGGCTTCCGGAGCAGCGCTGATCGCGCTTGGCTGGTGGCAGGCCGACGAGTCCGGCTGGGGAGCGTTGTTTGCAGCCGCGACTGCCGCGGCCTTTGCCGAGGCCGAGCGGATCGAGCGCGACAGGGTGGGGATTCCGGGTGAAATCTGGCTGTTTTCCAGGCGCAACGCGATCCTCGCCGCTCTGCCGTTCGCCGCCTTTGGCGAGTGGAGCTTCTACCTCGTCGCGTCGAGCCTCTACGCAGCAGCGAGCTTTTTCATCGTCCAGCATCTCAATCACCGGATCAAGCCGAGTTGACGCTGCGTTAACCGCGGTTCGATACTCAGCGAGCGATGACGCCTGTCGAATGGCCGATCGCCGCCCCCTCAGCCGACGGTGGGCCTGGTCCCGCACGGGTTGCGGGCAGCCCTCGTCTGTCCGCGGTTCGCGCCGACTTCTTTCTCGACCCCGGATCCCGGCTCACCGAGCAGGAACGATCGCTGATGACGGCGATGCTGACCGACCTCGTCGAGGGTATTGCCGATGAATTCTCGGCCGGGCTGTCGGCGGCCAATGACGAGGATCAGCGGCTTTTCGAACGCCTGTGGTCGGCCGGCCTGCTCGACATCCCGGACCTCGTCGCCCTTCTCCTGAGGCGAGCCGAGGAAGAGCGAATCGCCGCTGCAATCCGATCGGGCCGGCCCGGCAACCCGCTTCGCTTCCTCCAGTCGCTGGTCAGCGACGAGAATCCGGCCGTGTCGGGAGCGGCGATGGCGCTGGTGCTCGCCAAAGGCCGCCGCCGCGACCGTTTCGGCGGGCCCCGGATCCTGTTCGACGACGTTCCCGCCGAAGCCGCGGTCGCGCTCGTGAATGCGGTCGCCGCGGCAATGCGAGACGTTCTGGTGAAGCGCGACGGAGCCGGCGCGGACGAGCGGCTGAGCACGTCGGCCAATGCGCTGATTGCCCGCCACGACGAAGGCAGCAGGCTGGAAGCACGAGCATTCGAGCTGGTTCATGCGCTCGATCGTGCCGGCCGGCTCGACGATAGGCTGTTTCGCTCGGCCCTCGCCCAGGGCGAAATGGGCCTCCTTTTCGAAGCACTGGGCCGTCGCGGCGGAATTTCCAGCGAGTCGGCCTGGGAGCATTTCACCGGCGGCTCGGGGCGGCTGGCGATGCTCCTTCGAATTTGCTCGGTTCCTCGGGATCTGGCGGGCGAGGTCGTCGCTCTGGTCGCGGACCTTTCCGGCTCGGACCCGGAGACGGAGATCGGCAGGTTCGACTCTTTGTCGGACGAGGAGGTCGAGCGCGCCCGCGAATGGCTCCGGCTTTCCCCCGCCTACCGCTCGGCGATCGAGTCGCTGGATACGGACCATGGCCAGCGCGCCCTCTGACCCGAAGCCGATCCTCGGCAAGGTCGACGGCGCCGGTCGCCTGGTCGCCGCCGATCCGGAGCTCGAGCGGCTTCAGGTGGAAGCGGGTTCGCGGGTCGGCGCGTCGCTCGCTCTACCCCAGCTCGCGGCAATCGCCCGGATCGCCCGGCGTCTTGGCATTCCCGTTTCGCGCCGGGCCCTTGCCGCGGGCAAGGACCAGGACGTCGACATGTGGGTCCGGGCGGTTCCACAAGGCGATGAGGTCGCACTGTCGATGGAGCAGTGGAGCGCTCGCCCCGCTTCGCCGCCGAGGCTTGCTGCCGCCGTTACCGTGGCGGATGAAAAGCTGGGGGCCAAGTCGCTCGGCTGGTCGGTGGACGGGCAGTTGCGGCTGATCTCGATTGCGCCGAAACTGACGAGGTTGCTCTCCGGCAACGAAGAGGAACTGGTCGGCCAGCCGCTGACCAGGCTGTTCCGGCTCGAGGAAGACGAGAGCGGCGACATGCCGCTTCTGGAAGCACTGACGTCGCGAAGCGCCTTTTCCGGTCAGCGCGCTACCGCTCGCGGCACCGAGCAGGACCTGGTCCTGAGCGCCGAGCCGTCTTTCGGCAGCGACGGCGGTTTCGCAGGGTTTGAAGGCCTGGCCGCTGAGCCCGGCAGCAGCGCGAGTGGACCCGTCCCGGTGGTCGACGGCGCAATCCACACCGCTTTGCGCGCCCCCCTCGACAGCATCGTCCGCTCGGCCGAGGAAATGGCGCAGCGCTCGAAAGGGCCAATTCCCGGCGAATATGCGAGCTATGCCGCCGACATTGCCACCGCCGCCCGCCACCTGTTGGCGGTGGTCCAGGCGCTGGGCGAGCAGTCGAAGGCTCCGTCGGCAGGCCAGGTCGACCTTGCCAGGCTGGCAGCCGAGGCTGTCGCTTTGGTGGACTCCGCGGCGATCGAGCGCGAAATCGCGATCGCGGTGCAGCCGGTGGAAAGCTTTCCGGCTTGCGGAGAGGACCGCAGAATCACCCAGATTCTGGTCAATTTGATCGGCAATGCAATCCGCTACACGAGACAGGGCAGCGCGATCACTATCTCCTTCGAGCGGTCGAAGGGTTCGGCCCTGGTCCACGTGGCCGACGAAGGCCCGGGGATCGACCCGGCCGATCATGAACGGATTTTCGAAGCCTTCCAGCGAGGGGCTAACGGAAGCGAGGGAAGCGGGCTTGGGCTATCGATCGCCCGCCGCCTTGCCCGTGGGATGGGCGGAGAAATCCGGCTCGAGAGCGTGCCCGCCGACGGGACTCGATTCACTTTGGAGCTGCCTGCCGCCTAGCCGCGCTTGCCGACCGGCACATAGTTGCGCTGGGTGGCTCCGACGTAGAGCTGGCGCGGCCGACCGATCTTCTGCTCGGGGTCGGAGATCATCTCGTTCCACTGGGCGACCCATCCCACCGTGCGCGCCAACGCAAACAAGGCAGTGAACATCTCGGTCGGGAAGCCGATCGCGTTGAGGATCACGCCCGAGTAGAAATCGACGTTCGGATAGAGCTTCTTCTCGATGAAATAATCGTCCTGCAAGGCGATCTGCTCGAGCTCCCGGGCGGTGTCGAGCACCGGATCGGAGATGTTGAGCTCCTTGAGCACCGCCTCGGCGGTCTGCTGCATCACCTTGGCTCGCGGATCGTAATTCTTGTAGACCCGGTGGCCAAAGCCCATCAGCCGGAACGGGTCGTCTTTGTCTTTCGCCCGCTCGATATATTGCGGGATGTTCTGGGGCCTGCCGATCTCGCGAAGCATGTTGAGGGCCGCCTCGTTGGCTCCGCCGTGGGCGGGACCCCACAGGCAGGCGATTCCCGCGGCGATGCAGGCGAACGGATTGGCGCCCGACGATCCGGCGAGGCGGACGGTCGAGGTCGACGCATTCTGCTCATGGTCGGCATGAAGGATGAAAATCCGCCGCATCGCATTTTCGATGACCGGGTTCACTTCATAGGGCTCGGCCGGCACTCCGAACGTCATCCGAAGGAAATTCCCCGTGTAGCTCAGGGAGTTGTCCGGATACATGAAAGGCTGGCCGATCGAATATTTGAACGCCATGGCGGCAATCGTGGGCATCTTGGCGATCAGCCGGTGCGAGGCGATCATCCGCTGCTCGGGATCGGTGATGTCGGTGCTGTCGTGATAAAAGGCCGACAGCGCCCCGACGACTCCGCACATGATCGCCATCGGGTGGGCATCGCGCCGGAACCCGCGGAAGAAGATCATCAGCTGCTCGTGCAGCATCGTGTGGCGTGAGATCGTGTAGGTGAAGAAGTCGAGCTCGTCTTTGCTGGGAAGCTCGCCGTGAAGCAGCAGGTAGGACAGCTCCATGAAGGTCGAATTCTCGGCCAGCTGGTCGATCGGATAGCCGCGATGGAGCAGGATTCCCTGCTCTCCGTCGATAAAGGTGATGGCGCTCTGGCAGCTCGCGGTGGAGGTGAAGCCGGGGTCGTAGGTGAACTTGCCCGTCCCGGCATAGAGCTTGCGGATGTCGATGACCTCGGGACCGACCGATCCGGGAATGACGTCGAGGTCAAAATCTCCGTTCGGCGTTTTTAAAGAGACGCTCCGGTCGGTCATTCGTCAGGCTCCACAATCTGATCTTCAATCCTTGCCAGGCTTTCGCCCTGCCCGAGCAGGGCCAGCACGTCAAAAATACCGGGGCTCGTCGTCCGCCCGGTGAGTACCGCCCTGAGCGGCTGGGCGAGTTTGCCCAGCTTGGCGCCCTCGCGCTCGGCAACACTGCGAATGCATTGCTCGATCGGCTCCTGGTCCCAGCTGTCAAGGCCCGCCAGCGCTTCATGGGCCGCCTTCAACAGGCCGCGACCCTCGGGAGTCAGCAGCGCCTGTGCCGCCGAATCGAGCTCCAGCGGCCGCTTTTCGAACAGGAACCTTGCTCCCTCGGCCAGCTCGTCGAGGCTATGGGCCCGGGCCTTCAGCTCCGGCATCGCGCGTACCAGGAGCTCGCGCTGCCCGGTGGTGAGCGCGGTCCCGAGCCGCGGGGCCGCTAGCTGCGCCAGCCGTTCGTCGTCCGCCTCGCGGATATAATGGCCGTTCAGGCTCTCCAGCTTCTTGAAATCGAAGCGCGACGGCGATTTGCCGACCTGGGGCAAATCGAACCACTCGATCGCCTGCTCGCGGCTGATGATCTCGTCGTCGCCATGCCCCCAGCCGAGGCGAAGCAAATAGTTGAACACGGCTTCGGGAAGCATCCCGAGCTCGTCGCGATAGGAATCGACTCCCAGCGCCCCGTGGCGCTTGCTGAGCTTGGCCCCGTCGGCGCCGTGGATGAGCGGGACGTGGGCATAGACCGGCTCCGGCCAGTCCATCGCCTTGACGATCGCCAGCTGCCGGAAGGCGTTGTTCAAATGATCGTCGCCGCGGATGACATGGGTCACGCCCATGTCGTGATCGTCAACGACGACCGCCAGCATGTAGGTTGGACTCTGGTCGGAGCGAAGCAGGACGAAATCGTCGATTTCGCTGTTTTGCACCGCGACCCGGCCCTGGACCTTATCCTCGATGACCGTCTCGCCTTCCACCGGCGCCTTGAGCCTGATGACGAAGGGCTGTCCTTCGGGCGCATCGGACCGGTCCCGCCATGGACTCCTGATCCGGAAGGGCCGCCGCTCGGCCTGCGATTTCTCGCGTTCCGCGGCGAGCTCCTCCTGGGTCATGTAGCAGCGATAGGCATGGCCGCGCTCGATCAGCCGATGGGCCACCTCGGCGTGGCGGGCCGCAAATTGCGACTGGTAATATTCGTAGCCGTCCCAATCGAGCCCGAGCCAGCGCATCCCGTCGAGGATCGCGTCGATCGCTTGCTGGGTCGAGCGGGCCTTGTCGGTGTCCTCGATTCGAAGCAGGAACCTGCCGCCGTGGTGGCGCGCATACAGCCAGTTGAACAGCGCCGTCCTGGCGCCGCCGATATGAAGGAAGCCGGTGGGGGAGGGCGCAAAGCGCGTGACCACCGCTTGGTTCGACTTGCGTTCGCTTGCCAAATATTCTCCGCTTGCGCTCGAGCGCGCTTTCCTCTTGGTTCGGTTGTGCGATGCAACGGACGAGCGCCCCTAACATAGAGGGTGCGCCTCTTCCACAGCGGGCTCGGGGCTATTGGGGGGCGCGTTTTTCAAACGCTCGGGAGAGGATCGAATCCTTTCTCGAGGCGGAGCGTGCGCAGCTTCCGCTCTGGGCGGTGGTCGGTTTTGGAAGCGGCATCGCCGCCTGGTTCTGGCTCGGGTCGCGCTCGGGCTGGCTCGGGCTTCTGGCATTGTGCGGCGGCGTTGCGCTGGTCGCCTTGTCGAGGCCCGGCGGGCGGCTCGAGCGGGCGATCGGAATTTTCGCCCTGGCGGTGGCGCTCGGCTGCGCTTCGGTCTGGGCGCGTTCGGCCTATGTCGCGGCGCCGCGGCTTGACTGGCCGACAATCGCCAGCTTCGAAGCGCGGGTCGAGGGCGTCGAGCAACTGGTCGCCAAGGGGGATTTGCGGCTCACTTTGGCCCTGTCGGACCCCAAGCTGCCGCCCAGGGTGCGGGTGTCGCTCGACTCCGAAACCGCGCCCCCCGGGATTGCCAGGGGAAGCAAGGTGAGGCTTCGGGCAAGGCTTGCGCCGCCGCCGGCCATGGCGCTTCCCGGAAGCTATGATTTCGCCCGCGACGCCTGGTTCCGGGGCATCGGAGCGGTTGGCAGGGTGCTCGGACCTGTCGAGGTGCTGGATCCGGCCTTGCCCGGCGGCCTCTATTCGCTTCGCGAGCGCCTTGGCAAGCGAGTCCGGGAGCAGTTGCCAGGCTCGAGCGGCACGATTGCGACCGCTCTTGCGACCGGCGACAAATCGGCGGTCAGCAAGGCGGACGCCGAAGCGATGCGGCGAAGCGGGCTTGCGCATCTGCTCGCCGTCAGCGGCCTCCACATCGGCGCGCTGGTCGGCGCGGCGATGCTCCTGACGTTGAAGCTGCTGGCGCTCAACCAGCGCCTGGCGCTCCGGGTGAACCTGATCCTGCTCGCCGCCGGCGTGGGCGCGCTGGCGGGCATCGGCTACACCTTGCTGACCGGAATGCAGGTGCCGACCGTGCGCAGCTGCATCGCCGCCTTGCTCGTGCTCGGCGGGATCGCGCTCGGTCGCGACGCGCTCAGCCTTCGACTGCTTGCGGTCGGGGCGCTCGCGGTGCTTTTGGTGAGGCCCGAGTTCCTGACGGGCGCGAGCTTCCAGTTCAGCTTTGCAGCGGTGACCGCGATCGTCGCGCTCCACACCACGCCCTGGGCGCGGCGGATGTTCCATCGCCGGGGCGAGGGGTTTCCGGCGGCCTTCGGAAGGGGCCTTTTGGCGCTGCTCGCCACCGGCATAGCGGTCGAGATCGCGCTGATTCCCTTCGCGCTGTACCATTTCAACAAGGCCGGGCTGTACAGCGTCGCTGCCAATCTCGTCGCGATACCGCTGACGACCTTCGTGATCATGCCGTCGTTGGCGGCCGCCTTGTTCCTCGATCTTTTCGGCCTTGGAGCGCCGTTTTGGTTCCTCAACGGCGTTGCGATCGACTTGCTGCTGTGGGTCGCCCGCCAGGTCTCGACTGCTCCAGGGGCGGTCGCGATGCTGGCGTCGATGCCGGTCTGGCCGCTCGCCGCGATGGTGTTCGGAGGCCTGTGGGTGTGCCTCTGGACCCGCCAGGCCCGGTTGCTCGGGCTGGTGCCGTTCGCGATCGGTGCAGCGGGCGCGGCCGCCACTCCAGTACCCGACCTGCTGGTAACCGGCGACGGCCGCCATCTCGCAATCGTTACCGGCGAGGGGGCGCCGCGCATCCTTCGCAACCGGACCGGCGACTTCATGCGGGAGATTTTCGCGGAAAGTGCCGGCTTCGACGGCGACCCGCAGGCGCTTGAAGATGCGCCTTTCGCTTCCTGCTCGCGCGACTCCTGCGTTGCCAAGGTGGCCGGGGAGGGCCGGTCGTGGAGCCTTCTTGCGACAAGGTCGTCGGCCTGGCTCGATTATCCGGACCTCGTTCGCTCCTGCGCGCAGGCCGACATCGCGGTTTCGGACCGCTGGCTTCCGCGCGGCTGCGAGCCCAGATGGCTGAAGCTCGACCGAAGCACGCTCGAGGTGACCGGCGGGATCGCGATCTACCTCGACCAACAGCCGCGAGTGATCACCGTGGCCGAGCTGGTCGGCGAACATCCCTGGGGACATGCGCCGCGTTAGCAAGTACAGTCGCGCAACAGGTAGGAGAGTGACAGCATGCCGCAATTCGTGATCGAGCGAGAAATGCCGGGCGTCGGCGAACTCGGGCAGGAGGATTTGCAGGGTGCGTCGCAGCAGAGCTGCTCGGTTCTTCGTGACCTGGGACCCGAAATCCAGTGGGTCCACAGCTATGTCACCGACCACAAGATCTATTGCATCTATCGCTCCCCGAGCGAGGAGTTGATCAGGAAGCACGCCGAAACCGCGGGATTTCCGGTCGACAAGATTTCGCAGGTTCGCAACCTCATCGACCCGACGACCGCCGAATAAGGACTAGTCCTCGGCAAGCTGCCAGACGGCGAGAGCATTGCCGCTCGGGTCGAGGAACTCGAACCGGCGGCCTCCGGGGAATGCGAAGATCGGCTTGACGATCCGGCCGCCGGCGCGCTCGACCGCCGCCAAAGCGGGCTCGAGCTCCTTGACCTGGATGACGGGCAAAGGAGCCTCGGGCCAATGCTCCGGGTCGGAGGCCAGCCCGATGTCGGTGTCGCCGGTCGTCGTCGCGGCATAGGTCGGAGCGAATTGGGTCAGGCTCCAGCCGAACGCCTGCTCATAGAATTTGCGCGTCGCCGCCATTTGGGTCGCCGGCAGTTCGACATAGTCCAGTCGCGCCATTGCCATTCTCCTCGCAGGCGGCACCCTGGTTGCGGGAGCGCCGCGCCCGGGCGCACGGCCCGGCTTTCAATACCTTCGGATGAGCCCGCTCAACCGTCCCTGGATCTGCACCCGGCTTTCGTCGAGACGCTGCGGCTCGTAGCGGGAGTTGGCGGGATCGAGCCGGACCATCCGGCCCTCGCGCCGATAGGTCTTCAACGTGGCTTCCTCATTGTCGACCAGCGCGACGACGATCTCGCCGTCCCTGGCCGTGTCGGCCTTTCGGATGAGCGCGAAATCGCCGTCGAGGATTCCCTCCTCGATCATCGAATCGCCTGCCACCTCGAGCGCATAATGCTCGCCCGGGCCCAGAAGCGCGGCCGGCACAGCAAAGCCCTCGGTTCCCTGGAGCGCCTCGATCGGGGTGCCCGCGGCGATCCGGCCGTGAAGCGGGATTTCGATGGTGTCGTTGGCCGGCGCCGGAATTGCGGGCTTGGTGCCGATCGGTATCGGAGCGCTGGATTCCGGGAGCTTCACCACCTCGAGCGCCCGGGCCCGGTTGGCCAGCCGCCGGATGAAGCCGCGTTCCTCGAGCGCCGAGATGAGCCGGTGGATCCCCGACTTCGACTTTAGATCGAGCGCCTCGCGCATTTCGTCGAAGCTGGGGCTGACCCCGGTCTCACCGAGCCGCTCGTGAATGTAGAGAAGAAGCTCGCGCTGCTTTGCGGTAAGCATTGACCTGGCCCCCGTGCGTTGGAACGAACGGAGAACGTGTAGGAAACAAACCAGTCTAGGTCAAGCGCTGTGCTAGAATGCCGGGCTGGTCATCCGCTTGCGTGCCTCTGCGATGGCGGCCTCGTTGCGCTCCACCCCGACCCGCTTGCGGACCGCACTCATCAGCTGCTGGGCATATTCCTGGGCGAGCGGCTCTCCGAACTGGGCCTGGACCTGGGCAATCAGCCGCGGCTGGTTCAGCGCGTTGCCCGGAATGATCTTGTTGACCTTGACGACGAAAAAGCCGCGGCCCTCCGGGTCAGATCCGGCCCGGGTCGCACCCTCCAGCGTGGTGAATATCGCCCGGAAGTAGGGCGGGACGTTGTTCCCCATCTCGGTGAGCTGGATCCTGCGCATGCTGACCGACCGAACCGGCGGAAGCGGCGTGTCGAGCCCGTCCACCGCCTCGGACAGCGACGTTTCGCCCTTCGCCTGGGCGGCGATCGCATTGGCCGCTTCGCGGGCCCTTCGAATTGCCTCCTGGCGGATCCAGTCGGCACGCAGTTTGTCGCGGATGCTCGCCGGCGGCGCCGGCGCGGCAGGCTCGACCTGGGCGGGACCGACGAGGACGAAACCCTGCTCGCCGCGCAGCTGGTCGACGACCGGCTGGTCGCCGGGCGACAGCTCGAAGCCGCTCCTCAAGGCGGGCTGAAGCTCCTCGGGGAAGGTGTAGGAGGCATTGCCCCGGGCAACGCCGGCCGCGGTGATCATCGGAGTGGTCGTCACCGGAAGGCTCGCGGCTTGCGCTGCCTCGTTGAAATTGGCGCCCTCGTCGATCGCGTCCTGCACCTTGTTGACGATATCGGCGAGCGCGGCGGCGCGTTTCTCCGCGGCGATCCGCTCGGCGATCTCGTCGCGCACCTGGGCGAGCGACCGCCCGCCCTCGGTCCGCGCCGATTCGATTTTCACGACGTGCCAGCCGAGATCCGACTGGATCGGCCCGGCGATTTCGCCGGCTTGTGCGGCAAAGGCGGCCGAGGCGACAGTCTCTCCGGCCAGATCGGCGAATTGCTGGCGGGACTGCTCGCCGACGGAAACGTCCTGGGGGCCGAGCCCGGCGGGCTTTGCGGCCTGCTCGAAAGACTGGCCGGCGCGGGCGCGCTGGGCGATCTGCTTTGCCACCTGCTCGCTTGGAACGACCGCCTGTTTGATGACCCTGAACTCCTTGGCGCCATACTCGTCCTGGTTCGCCTTGTACTGCGCCTGGATTTCCTCCTCGGTGGCAGTGACGTTCGCGACCTGCTCCGGCCCGATCCGGGCAAGTTTGAGCACCCGCTGCTCCGGCACCATGTAGCGGCTCCGGTTCGCCCCATAGAATTGCTGGATCTGGGCATCGGTCGGGTTCAGCCCGGCGGTGAAAGGCTCGAGCGGGAGGAGCGCAACCTGCCCCTGCCTCTCTTCGAGAAGCATCGAGGCATAGGGAGTCGCAATTCCGATCGGAACGCGCGCGTTGCT
This sequence comes from Sphingomicrobium sp., assembly GCA_035514495.1. Taxonomy (GTDB): domain Bacteria; phylum Pseudomonadota; class Alphaproteobacteria; order Sphingomonadales; family Sphingomonadaceae; genus Sphingomicrobium. The sequence goes on from DATKAY010000068.1 coordinate 12,354, forward strand.
CGCTGCCGGAGTCAGCAGCAGCCTTTGCAACAGCGCGGCGGTTATCGCGTCGCGCACTTCCGCATCGGTCACCCGCTGCTGGGCGAGGAACTGCTGGTAACTCTGGCTCGTGACCTCGCCGGTCAGCCCGCGGACGCCCGGGAGAGAGGCGATTTCCGCGTCCACCAGCCGTTTCGAGATGACGAAGCCGTGCTTGTCGGCAAAGGCCTGGAGCGCTTTCTGGTCGATGAGCTGCTGGAGGATCGGCTCGAAGTCCTGCGCGATGGACGAATAGGTCGCTTCCGGGTCCTGCTCCCGGGCCTGGGCCAGCCGCCGCTGCATGGCCGCGCTCATCTCGCTATCGGTGACCTCCAGCGAACCGGCGCTGGCAAGCGTGTTGCTTCCAAGATTGGGCCCGCCGACGCCAAGGTTGGTCAAATCGCCCATCGCAAAGCCGATCATGATCATCAGACCGACGAAGATGATGACGATCAGTCCGAGTGTTGATTTGGTCGCGCGGCGGAAGGCTGTGAGCATCGGGGCAGGTCTCGCATATCAAGGATTGACGGCTCCTGTACCGGCGGGAGCTTGCGCCTTCAATCCGCGCGCGGCTAGGCCCCGGCCGAAAAGCAATGGGCCGAAAAACAAGGAACTGCGATGATGGTGCGAAGAAAGCTGGTGGCCGGCAATTGGAAGATGCACGGGCTTGGCGACGACCTCGGCGAGGTCGAGGCGATTGCGGCCGCCGCCCGCGGCCATCCTGAAGCCGAGGTCGGCCTGTGCCTGCCGGCGACCCTGATCGAGCGCGCGGCGCGCGCCGTGCCGGGCTTTGCGATCGGCGCCCAGGACGTCCATGCCGCGCAGCAGGGCGCGCAGACCGGCTGTCTCTCGGCCCCGATGCTCCTCGACGCCGGAGCCAGTATGGTGATCGTCGGCCATTCCGAGCGCCGCGAGGCGCAACGGGAAAGCGACGAGGAGGTTCGGGCCAAGGCGGAAGCCGGGCTGAGCGCCGGGCTGCTGGTCATCCTGTGCGTCGGCGAATCCTTGGCCGTCCGCGAATCGGGCGAGGCGGTGCCGACGGTCGAGCGCCAGCTCGATGCCTCCCTGCCAAGGGACGTGGCGGTGGCGCAGCTCGCCATCGCCTATGAGCCGATCTGGGCAATCGGCACCGGCAAGACGCCGACCATTGAGGACATCGCGCAGATGCACGCGGCCCTGCGTGCGAAGCTGAATAACGCTTATGGCGAGGAGGGGGATTCGATTCGGATCCTCTACGGAGGCTCGGTCAAGCCGGCCAATGCCGCCGAAATCTTCTCAATTGCCGACGTCGATGGCGCCTTGGTCGGAGGCGCCAGCCTCAAGGCGGAGAATTTCGTTCCGATTGTCGAGGCCGCGGCGTTGAAAGCTTGAGCCGCGCTCGCTAAGTCGGGCCCGCAATCACGAAAGCCCGTCGATGTTCACATTCCTCCTGATCCTTCAGGCGCTCGTCGCCGCATCCCTGGTCGGCTCGATCCTCATGCAGCGATCCGAAGGCGGCGGCCTTGGCGTCGGCGGCAGCTCGTCGGGCTTCATGACCGCCCGCGGGGCGGCCGATTTTCTGACCCGCACCACGGCGATCCTGGCAGCGATCTTCATCGCCAATGCGATTGTCCTTGCGGCAATCGCCGGGGTCAGCCGCGAGCCCGCCAAAATCGACACGACGCTCGCCAACCAGGTTGCGCCGCCGACCGGAGTGCCGGTCGTCGACGAGCCCACTCCACAGCAGCCCGAACAGCAGGCTCCGGCGCAGCAGCAGCCGCCCGCTGTCCCGCTCGCGCAATAAAGCCCAACTTTTTTCGCGTGCATGGGTTGCCCTCGGGGGCAATCGCCCCCTAAGCCTCAACTCCCATGGCGCGGTTCATATTCGTCACCGGCGGCGTGGTGTCTTCCTTAGGCAAGGGCCTGCTTTCCGCCTCACTCGGGGCGCTCCTCCAGGCGCGCGGGTACAAGGTGCGAATCCGCAAGTTCGACCCCTATCTCAACGTCGATCCCGGAACGATGTCGCCCTATCAGCACGGCGAGGTCTATGTGACCGACGACGGGGCCGAGACCGACCTCGACCTTGGCCATTACGAGCGCTTCACCGGCGTTACCGCGCGCCAGTCCGACAATGTCACCACGGGCCGGATCTACCGCGACATCATCGCCCGCGAGCGCCGCGGCGACTATCTGGGCGCGACCGTCCAGGTCATCCCGCACGTCACCAATGCGATCAAGGAATTCGCGCTTGCCGACATCGACGGCCTCGATTTCGTCATCTGCGAGATCGGCGGGACCGTCGGCGACATCGAAAGCCTGCCGTTCATCGAGGCGATTCGCCAGTTGCGCAACGATCTCGGCCGCGACCAGACGGTCAGCGTCCACACCACGCTCGTCCCCTGGATCAAGGCCGCGGGCGAATTGAAGACCAAGCCCACCCAGCATTCGGTTCGCGAGCTCTCGAGCCTCGGGGTGAGGCCCGACGTCCTGCTGTGCCGGACCGAGATGGAGCTTCCCGAAACCGAGCGCGAGAAGATCGCCTTGTTCTGCAACGTTCCCAAGTCCGCGGTTATCCCGGCGCTAGACGCCCGGTCGATCTACGACGTCCCGCTGCAATATCATTCCGAAGGGCTCGACGGCGAAGTGCTTCGAGCCTTCCGGATAGCCGACGCGCCCGAGCCTCAGCTCGACCGTTGGCGCGACATCATGGACCGGCTCGAAAATTACGAGGGCGAGGTGACGATCGGCGTGGTCGGCAAATATGTCGGCCTTCCCGACGCCTACAAGAGCCTCAACGAGGCGCTGGTCCACGGCGGCCTCGCCAACCGCGCCAAGGTCCATGTCCGCTGGCTCGATGCCGAGCTGTTCGAGAATGACGGGGCCGATCTCGCGCCCGATCTCGAGCCGCTTCACGGCATCCTCGTCCCGGGCGGGTTCGGGGAGCGCGGCAGCGAAGGCAAGATCGCAGCGGTCAAATTCGCCCGCGAGCGGGGAGTCCCGTTCTTCGGCATTTGCCTGGGAATGCAGATGGCGTGCATCGAGGGCGCCCGCGCGGCCGGGGTCGAAGATGCGTCGAGCACCGAATTCGGCCCCGCGCCCGAGCCGGTGATTGGTCTCATCACCGAGTGGATGAGCCCCGAGGGCCTGCAGGAGCGCGGCGCCGACAGCGACCTTGGCGGGACCATGCGCCTTGGCGCCTATGAAGCCCGGCTCGGGCACAACAGCCGGGTTTCGGCGATCTACGGAACGACCCAGATCAGCGAGCGGCACCGCCACCGCTACGAGGTCAACACGCGCTACCTGCCCGCGCTCGAAAAGAGCGGGCTGGTTTTTTCCGGAATGTCGCCCGACGGCCGCTTGCCCGAGGTCATCGAACGGCCGGACCACCCGTGGTTCGTCGGAGTCCAGTTCCACCCCGAGCTCAAGAGCCGCCCGTTCGACCCGCACCCGCTTTTCGCAAGCTTCATCGAGGCCTCGCTGAAGCAATCGCGTCTGGTCTGACGTGCCGGGGGCACGTCAGGCGCTCGCGATCGCCTGGTCTGAAGCCGGCCCGGGCGCAACGGCCCCCAACTTCGTCGCGAAGGGCGTTGCCCGGTCCTCCAGGCGCCCCTAAATGCCACCAATGACAAACAGCATCTCGACCCGCCTTGCAGTGCTCGGCTCGGGCCCGGCCGGCTATACGGCGGCGATCTATGCGGCGCGCGCCGGCCTTCAGCCCCTCATCATCCAGGGCATCCAGCCCGGCGGCCAGCTCACCACCACCACCGATGTCGAGAATTATCCCGGCTTCCGCGACGTCATCCAGGGCCCCTGGCTGATGGAGGAAATGCAGGCCCAGGCCGAGCATGTCGGCACCAAGGTCGTCTGGGACCATATCTCGAAGGTCGATTTCTCGACCCGGCCGTTCGTCCTGAGCGGCGACGGCGGCACCCAATATCATGCCGATGCCGTGGTGATCGCGACCGGCGCCCAGGCCAAGTGGCTGGGCCTGCCGTCAGAGGAACATATGAAGGGCAAAGGCGCCTCGGCCTGCGCGACCTGCGACGGCTTCTTCTACCGGGGCAAGAAGGTCGCGGTGATCGGCGGCGGCAACACCGCGGTGGAGGAAGCGCTCTACCTCACCAACCACAGCCACGACGTGACCCTGATCCACCGCCGCGATTCGCTTCGCGCCGAGAAGATCCTCCAGGACCGGCTGTTCGCCAACGAAAAGATCAAGGTGATCTGGGATTCAGAAGTGGTCGAGTTCGTCGGAGGCGGCGATCCCGAAGCGCTGGTCGGCCTCGACATCCGCAACAAGCACAGCGGCGAGATCAGCCGGGTCGATTGCGAAGGCGCGTTCGTCGCCATCGGCCACAAGCCCGCGACCGAGCTGTTCCAAGGCCAGCTCGAGCTCGACGGCGAGGGCTATATCCAGGTCGAGCCCGGAACCACGAAGACCAACGTTGCGGGAGTTTTCGCGTCCGGCGACGTGATGGACAAGATCTACCGTCAGGCGGTCACCGCCGCCGGTACCGGCTGCATGGCCGCGCTCGACGCCGAGAAATTCCTGGCCGCCGAGGAATATCAGGCGCTGGCCGCCGAATAGCCTGATACCCAAGGTCGTAAAAGCCGCAGATCCGCCCTCAAGCCGCACCGGAAACAGGCAATATGATGCCTCGGCAGCAGGGGCCGGTTTAGCCCGGTGCGGTGGTGCAGATTTGCCAAACGCACAGTAACAGGTCCATAACGGAGCTGGAACGATCCATTTCCCTGACCTGAAAGCTCATGGGCTGCACCGCTCCAGCGAGCCAATTCCGGTTCGCGCCCGTAGCTGACCAGCTACGCAAAACAGGGGAAAATCATGAAAAAGCTTCTGACCTTCGCGCTCGCCGTCGCGATTTCCGCGCCGGCCGCTGCTCAACTCAAGCCCTATACCGACTACACCGTGAGCGACACCGTCTCGAACGTGTCGACCGTCAAGGTGAAGGAGAACATGATCGAGGATTACCTCGCGGGCCTCCGCAACACCTGGGTTGCCAGCAATGCCGTCGCCAAGCAGCTCGGTCATTTGAAAGGCTATGCCGTTTACGTCAGCGATCTTCCAAACAGCGGCGAGTTCAACGTGATTCTGGTCACGGACTTCGCGAATACCGGCGACCTCGCCCCCAACAAGGCTCGGTACGACGCCTTCATGAAGGCCTGGGGAACCGCGAATGAAGCCACCACCCGCGCGACGACGACCAATGTCTATCCGAACTTGCGGAGCATAACGGGTGAGTATCTGATGCGCGAAGTCACCTTTTTGCCGACAACCAATTAACCGGCAATCAGACTGACCAGGGGCAGGTACTCGCGCGCGGTCGGTATCGGCCGCGCGCACCCTTGTCACTCTCGCGCTTGCCGTCTTTCCGGCGGCGCGCCACAACACGGGCATGGCTGAGGCCTTCATCGATCCGGCGCGCGAGGCGTTCGACGCGTTCAAGGACCTGCCCCGCGACGAGCCTGTCGAGATGCTCAACCTGCTTCGGTTCAACAGCCAAGCCGCTTATCCTCCCGGCCATGAATGCGCCGGACGGTCGCTTTCGGGGGCTCAGGCCTACAAACTCTATTCGCAAGCAAGCGCGCCTGTCTTCGCCCGGCTCGGCGGAACCATCGTCTGGTCGGCGCGCCCGCAGCTGGTCCTGATCGGTCCGGCTGACGAGCTTTGGGACATGGCCTTCGTCGCCCGCTACCCGAATGCCGGTGCGTTCCTGGCGATGGTGACGGACGAGGAGTACCGCCGCGCCGTGACTCACCGCCAGGCCGCGGTCGCGACGTCGAGGTTGATCCCGACCGGGCCCCGGGCGCCTTCCAAAGACGGATTCGGCTGAATCGACAGGTGAATCGGCAGTCGGGGAATCCGCCCCCGGCCTCCCGGCCAGGTGGCGATTTCAGGGGATCGAGCGCCCTAGTTAACCCGCCAGGATATCCTCTGAAGAAAAGAATCCTTCGCCGGTTTTCCGTCTTTGCCTACTGCCGGGGTGAATTTCGCGCGCTCCCTCAGCACCCAGCAGGATTGCGCGTCAAGCACGGCCACCCCGCTCGTCCGGGCGATGGAGCAATCGGCCACCTTGCCCGTTTCATCGACCAGCAGCGCAACCTCCACAGTGCCGCCATCGCCACTGATGACCGCCTGCCATGGATAATCGTCGGCGCTGAACAGGCGGCGCAAATTGCCCTTGGCGTCCTCCCTCGCGACCCCTTCGCCGCCTTCCGGTTTATCGACATTCCAGATCTTTCGCAGGTCGGCGACGCAGGTGTTCATGACCTCCAGAAGCGGTTCCAACTGGGACAAGGCGAAGGTCTCATCGAAGCCCTGAGTGCGAAGGCGCAACGCGCCTGCCGTTCGAACCGCGGAGAATTGTTCGAGCGGAAAGTTCATCATCAAGACCCGGAGTTTCATCTTCTTCGGTCCGAACCGAAGAACGCGCACCTTGTGGGATTGCCCATCGAATTCGATCGTTCCGTCGAGTTCCGCCGGACGGGCGGAAGCGGACTTTTTCTCGATCACGGAAAACTGCATGGCATTGCCCAGCGGCGGCTGCTTGAGGACGAAGTAGAGCGGCTTTTCCTCTGTTCCGTAATTGCGCTCGGCGACGCATTGCGCATCGTCGAAATTGACGATCCATTTCCCCGTCGGCTGAAGCGGGCGATCGGAGGAGGCGCCGGGCGCGGAGAACAGCAGCGCTGCGGCGCAAAAGACGGCTCGGACGAACATTGAGAGACACCCCCGCTTACGAATTCGGCGGGGCGGAGCGTAGCCACGGCGGTTTTGGGTTTCCAGTCGGGTGGGTGGGAATAAGTTGGGGGGGAAGCCGTCACGGGAATGAATCCCGTGACGTCGATCGACACGCCTTTGGCGGTCGTCGGCCGGCTTTCGGCGGCTCTTCGCACAAGCTCGCGTTTGCTGTCGCAACCGCTCGCTTCCGCTCGGCGCCTCTGCATTGGTTAACGAAAGAGTAGGGGGTTCGCCCTATGCCGCTTGCCTGAAGACTAGTCGGGGAGCGGGTTTGGCCATGGCCACACAGGGGATCGAGGAAGTCACCGAGAATGCGATCCGCGCGGTTGCGCGCGATTGCGGCTCCTTGTCGATCGAGTGCAGCGACGTCGCCGGCTATGTCTCGGGGGTCGCCGGCCGGATCAACGAAAATTTGAAGATGCTCGACCAGCTCGAGGATGTGACGACTCGCCTTCTCGCCGACCAGGCGCGGGTGTCGGACTCGACCGACGAGGCCCGGCTTCTCGCCGAGCAGGCGAAGGCCAAGCTGGAGGCCGGCCGCGAGGCAATCGAAGGCACCATCCAGGGCTTCAAGGGGCTGACCGATCTGGTCGTCCAGCTGGGCGAGCGGATGGCCGGGTTCGCGACCGCGATGAGCCAGGTGCAGACGGTCTCCTCGACCATCGAGACAATCGCCCGAAAGACCAACATGCTTGCCTTGAACGCGACGATCGAGGCTGCCCGTGCCGGCGATGCCGGCCGAAGCTTCGCGGTCGTCGCGGCGGAGGTGAAAAAACTCGCCCATGACACCCGCTCGGCGACCAGCAAGATCGCCGCCACCATCGGCGAGCTGACTCGCGAGGCCGGCGCGGTGACCAGCGAGATCAAGACCGGGGTCGATCGAAGCCGTGAGGCGCAAATGGGTTTCGGCCAGATCAGCGACACGGTCCGCGAAGTGAGCGAGATCGTCGCGATGGTCGACCGCCAGACCGAGGGCATCGCCCATTCGACCAGCATGATCCAGACCAGCGTCGACCGGGTGAAGGCCGGGCTGACCGACTTTGCCGGCGACGCCCGCGACAACGGCCAGGAACTGGTGTCGGCCAAGGAGCGGCTCAAGCACCTCGAAATGCTGTCGAACACGATGCTCGACACACTCGCCAATTCGGGCGCCGAAATCGACGACACGCCCTTCATCCTCAAGGCGCAGGAAGCGATGCGGTCGATCCAGTCCGCCGTCGAGCGCGGGATCGCGGCCGGCGAAGTGACCGAAGAGGAGGTCTTCGACCGCAACTACAAGCCGATCGAGGGTGCCAATCCGGCGCAATACGACACCGGCTTTTGCTATTTCGCCGACAAGTACGTCCGCCCGATCCTCGACCGCTTCAAGGCGAACGACGGCCGAATCATCGGCTCGGCGATTACCGACGTGAACGGATATCTTCCGACCCACCTTTCCGAGCGCAGCCACGCGCCCGGGCCCGATCCGGTGTGGAACGACGAGCATTGCCGGAACAAGCGCATCTTCATGGACGAGACGACTCGCAACGCCATCAACAGCAACAAGCCGGCGATGCTCGCCACCTACCGGATGGAACTGGGCGACAAATATATCCCGGTGAAGAACGTCTTCGTTCCCTTGTGGATCAACGGCCGCCGCTGGGGCAATTTCGAGCTCGCCTACCGCGACGAATAGCCAGGAGGAATAGTCCCCCGGGGGGTATCGGCCGAAGCGCCGAAGCGGATTTGCGTTTGTTGTCTTGACTTTGGTTAGCGCCAGCCGCAGCGCCGTGACCCGAGGAGCTGCACAGATGACGTCCAACTTGATCTCGGAGTCCTATCTTTCCGAGCAGCGCGGGCTCCACCGCAATCCGCGCTACGGCGTTGCAAGCCTCGAATTCGCTCCCGTCGTCCGCCAGTTGCTAATTGTCGGCCGCTGCTCGAGCCTGTCGGATTACGGAGCGGGCAAGTGCAATTTGTTCCATGCGCTGGGCGGAGCGGCGGCGGGGATCGATTACTATCCCTATGACCCGGTCTTCCCAGATTATGGCGCGGCTCGGCCGGCCGATTTGGTGACCTGCATCGACGTGCTCGAACATGTCGAGCCCGACTGTCTCGACGCGGTTCTCGACGAGCTCGCCTCGATTACCAGCCGGCTGGCGCTTCTGACCGTCCATACCGGCCCGGCCAAGAAGGTCCTGACCGACGGGCGCAATGCGCATCTGACCCAGCAGTCGGCACAATGGTGGACCGGGCATCTGGAGCGGCGCTTCGACATCCTGCACCTCAAGCCGATCCCGAAGGGCTTTTTCGTCGTCGTCGCCCCAAAAGGATCCGCTGCCGCCCTTGCTCGAACCGCCGATCTTGCTGCTCTTGCCCAAGTGGTGGATTCGGCCCGGCCGCGTTCGTTCTGGGGCCGGCTGGGCAAGCGGGTCCTGCAGCGTTCGGCGCAACGGTCGCGAAGGCCCGCCGCGGCAGCCTAGCTCAGGCCGGCCAGCTTTCGACTTGCGGCATCACGCCGCGTCGGCTGGCGACATAGGCGAGCATTTTCCACGCCTGGTCGTGCGATACCCCGGCCTCGAACAAAGCTTCGAGGCGGGCCTTCGGAACCAGAGTGGAAAACCAGGCCGCCACCGCGAACCTGCGGATAGCGTCGAGCCGTTCGTTGGCGAGCGGCCTCGGCGCTGCAATTCCAAACAGGATTCGGGCAAGCCGGACCGTCAGCAGGTCCGGATCGGCGCTTCGCGGGCCGTCGGCGCGCGCCATGTCGATGACCGCCAGCTCGCGTCGCGCGATGTTGTCGTGCAAGGCTGGGCGCAACGGGGGGTACAAAGCGGCTTGCGGCGCAGAAAGGGGAGTTGCCGATTCAAGGTCGAAGCTTTGATGGCGCATCGTTCAGGCCCGCTCGCGGGCTCAGTAGTCGCCGCGAGCGGCGGCCCTGGCTTCGAGCAGGTCGAACAGCCCCCGGTTCTGCAACAGCAATTGCTCGCGTCCGAAAGCGAGCGCCCGCTCGCTTGCCGGGCTTTCGCATCCCGCTTCGACGACCTCGATGACCGAAGCCTCGTCGGGAAGCGACGGGGCAGGGGTTTCGATGCTCGCCCTGACGGCGGCCCGGTCCAGAAAGCGCCGGATCGGCCACCAGTCGGAAACCAAAGCGGTGGCCGCGCCAAGGGCGCATCCGCGCCGCTCGGACCTGGCGAGGATTTCCAGCGCGTGCCGCTGGGCGACCAGAGTCGTTTCGGTTTCGGCCGACCCGGGCGTGCTCGGGACAGGGCCGACCGCGGCCGTCAGCCGGACGAGATAGAGGCGCTCGCGCTCGAACGCATCCGAAGCGCGCCCAAGCCAGCCCTGTGCCGCTCCCTTCGGAGCCAGCTCGAGCGCCAGCTCGACGAGACCGGGAAAGTGACCATGGACGCTGCACAGCAGGTGCACCGCGTCGGCGATGTCGCGCGATGCATGGGGGCCGTCCGCCTCGATCAGCGACAGCAGGTGCGGATGGCGCGCAGTGCCGTCCTCGGCAACGCGGGCGACATGAGCTTGCGCGGCGCTGATTACTGCACGGTCGTAAGACCGGTTCGTTGCCATTCCCGTCCTTCCCTGCGTGAAGCCTGTTCAAAGCTTATGCAGGCTGGGCGTAACGCAAGGGCGTAAAGACGAGGTTTATGACGGATTAGGGAATCAGTGACCGCGATTTTGGGGGCGGGGAGTTTTGCACCGGCTTATCCACCGATTCGTCCCCAGATTTGTGAGTTTTGCGAGAGATTCCGACTCGACTCCCGGCCAGCTCGCGCTATGGTTGTCTCGTGCTTCGGGTCTTCGGATCTGAAGCATGGGAACCCCGCCGGGTCAAACCGGCGGGGTTTACCGCGTCTGGGGCCTGAAATCCGGGTGGAGCCTGGAAAGCAGGGTCAGGCCGCCAGCCGCTCCTGTGCCTCCGCTCCGTCGTTTTTGCTAGCCTCGTTGGCCGGTGCCGCTTGCGCCCCGGCGACCTTCACCGCCGCTGCTTCGCGCTGCGCTGCCGGGAAGTACCAGCGAGACAGCGCGACCACGAATCCAAGGCCGAAATAGACCGACAGGACCACGACGGGATTCCACAGGAGCAGGACTCCGAACGGGATCCTTAGAAAGATCGGATTGAAGCCGAAATCCTGCCCGATCGCCTCGCAGACGCCCAGGATCGTGTCGTTGCGCAGCGGCAGTGGAGTGGGCCGCTCGTTCTGCTCGGCATTGAAGGCGCTGTCTGTGATTGCGGCGGTCGTCATCTTAAAAAAGCTCCTGTCGGTGGTTCCGCCATATTCAATGCAAGCCGCGTGCCAGAACCGCCGAACCAAGCTATTGCAAAGGCTTAGGCAGAAGGGCGGGGCCGGGTTGGGCATTCCACCGGTCCGTGAAGCCCAGAGTTGGGAATTCTCACCGCATGCTGCAAGTGCGATATTGCAGTGCAGCACTTGAATCATGGCCCCGGCCGACAAATCTGTTAGGAAGCGCCGGCACGCAAAGGAGCGTTTCTCAAGTGATCCGAGTGATGCTGAAATCGAAGATTCACCGGGCGACGGTGAGCGAGGCCGACCTCGATTACGTCGGGTCGATCGCCATCGACCGCGACCTGATGGATGCCGCCGACCTTCTCGAGGGCGAGCAGGTGGTGATCGCCGACATCACCAACGGCGCGAGGCTGGAGACCTATGTCATCCCGGCGCCTCGAGGCAGCGGGACGATCGGGATCAACGGCGCCGCCGCGCATCTGGTCCACCGCGGCGATCTCGTCATCATCATGAGCTATGCGATGCTCGAGGATGCCGAGGCCAGGCGGGCAAAGCCGCGCGTCGTCCACGTCGATGCCGACAACAAGATCGTCGCGCGCGGCAGCGATCCCGGCGAGCCGGTGCCCGGCGCTTCGGGCCAGAAGCGGGTGCCCGCCTGAATCAAAGCAGGATTTGCGCAACTTCCGGTGCTTGCCGAATGTTGTCGCTTCCGAAACGAAACGGAGAGTCCCATGAACAAGTTGCTCCTTGCAGTAATGCTTGCGGCAAGCCCGGCGGCGCTTAATGCGCAGGCGCCGCAGCCCGAAATCACCATCGGCCCGGCCAGCACCGTCCTTAGCCTCACCGCCGAGGGCGAAACGCGAAGAGCGCCCGACATCGCGATGTTCTCCGCGGGAGTGGTCACCCAGGCCCCGACCGCTTCGGGAGCGATCCGCGACAATGCCGCTCGAATGGCGGCGGTCGTGGCGGCGCTCAAGCGGGCCGGAATCGCCGCCCGCGACATCCAGACCTCGACGATCAGCCTCAACCCGGTCTTTTCCAACCCCGACCGCGATCGCCCCCAGGCTCTCCCGCGGGACGATCGCGCGCCCCGGATCGTCGGCTATCAAGCGCGCAACACGGTCCAGGTGCGGGTCCGCAACCTCGCCGACATGGGGCAGGTGATCGATACTTTGGTCGAGGTCGGAGC
>DATKAY010000069.1:0-5918 GCA_035514495.1 Sphingomicrobium sp.
GGAAATCTGCGCCGCCCTCGCCCCGGCGCTAAGGGAGCGCGGGCTGCTGTTCGTGGGGATCGACGTGATCGGCGGGCGCTGGCTGACCGAGATCAACGTGACCTCGCCGACCGGGATCGTCGCGATCGACGAATTGAACGGCACCGATACGGCCGCGCTCATCTGGAAGGCGATCGATCGCCGCCTCGCGGCCAGGCGCGGCTGAGCCATGGAAAACTGGGTCGTCCGCCTGATCGAGCAATCGGGTTATCTCGGTGTCGGCTTCCTGATGTTCCTGGAAACGGTGTTCCCGCCGATCCCGTCCGAAATCATCATGCCGGTGGCCGGCGTGGCGGCGGCACGGGGCGACCTCAACCTCTGGCTGGTGATTCTGGCCGGAACGACCGGAGCGATGCTCGGCAACATCTTCTGGTATCTTGCCGCCCGGGTGCTCGGGATCGAACGGCTGAAGCCGATCATCCACCGACACGGCAAATGGCTGACAGTGAATTGGAAGGAGGTCCAGCGCGCCCACGACTGGATGGACCGGCACGGAATCGCCTTCGTCCTTTTGGGCCGCATGGTGCCGACAATACGCTCTCTGGTCTCGATCCCGGCGGGGCTGCTCAAGATGCGCTTTCGCGACTTCTTGATCGCCTCGACGATCGGGACCTTCGGCTGGACCGCGCTGCTCGCCGGAGCGGGCTTTGCGCTTCGCTCGGATTTCGAGCAGATCGACGATTATCTCGCGCCGGTCGGCAATGCGGTGCTCGCCGCTATCGCACTGCTCTATCTGGGGCGGCTGGTCACGCACAAGCCCGACTGAGACGGGTCCGATACGGAGAAAATCTACGCTCCCGGTTTACGCTTGCCGGGGCAGAGGGTCGTGTCGCGCCGGTGCGTCCCGCTTCCCCACTAAGCGGGTCCGGCGCGACTGCTCCTACGATCGAGGGTGGGCGTGGCGATACACATCCAGAAGATGCGCCGCGTCCACCTTCGTGTAAATCTGGGTCGAAGACAGGCTCGAATGGCCGAGCAGCTCCTGCAGCGACCGCAAATCCGCCCCCCGGGCGAGCAAATGGGTCGCGAAGCTGTGGCGAAGCGCGTGGGGCGTGAGCGTCTCCGGAAGGCCCAGCCGGGTGCGAGCCGCCCGAACCGAGCGCCTGACGAGGTCGGCGCTGAGCGGGCCGCCCCGAGCCCCGAGGAACAGCGCCGCATCCCCGTCGACCGGATAGGGGCACTGGCGCAGATATTCGTCGATCGCCTCCCGAACCGCTTTGACGACCGGCACCATCCTGGTTTTCGATCTCTTGCCCGTGACCCGGATCGCTTCGCCGATCGGCAAGTCGCGAGCGCTCAGCGACAGCGCTTCCGATACCCGAAGGCCGGTCCCGTAGAGAAGCAGCAGGATCGCCAGGTCGCGAGCGCCGATCCACTGCTGGGACGCGAAAGCGCCGGCATCCTCGGCAAGCGCCACCGCCTCGTCCGGCGAGGCCGGCCGGGGCAGGTTCTTGGGCCGCCTCGGCGCGCGCGTGCGCGGCACCTTCGCCGCCTGCCCCTGCTGCTCGGCCACCCAGGTCAAAAAAGCGCGAACGCCCGATAATTCCCTTGCCGCCGACGCCGCCCCGAGGCCGGAGTTGCGGCGCTGAGCCAGAAAGGCGCGAAGGTCCGCCGCGCCGATGTCGAGCAGCGCAACCCACTCCATCCTCTCCCCGCGATAAGTCCCAAGGAATTCGATCAGCCGGTGCGCGGTTCCGACATAGGCCCGAACCGTGTGCGGCGAGCGCCGGCGGTCATGCGCCAGATGGCTCGACCATCGCGCCACCAGTGCCGATGCCGGGTGAGGAAGGTCGTTCATAAACGCCAGCTTCCTCTTTCACGAGTCGCGGCGCAACCCCGCGGGCCCCGAGCGGCCTATCGCGCCGACTGCGGGAACGGCGGCAGCTTGGCGATATCGGCAGGTCCGCAGCGGCCTATTCACTCGACGTAATTGGCCGTCGTCTTCTCGTGCACTTCCTCCTTGGTCACTCCAGGCGCCAGCTCGATCAGCTTGAACGGGCTGTCGTGGTCGGGCCGCTGGAACACGCAAAGGTCGGTGATGATCATGTCGATGACGTTCTTGCCGGTCAGCGGTAGCGTGCATTCGGGGATGAACTTGGGTTCGCCGCCCTTCGACACATGCTCCATCACGACGATGATCTTCTTGACTCCGGCGACCAGGTCCATTGCGCCGCCCATGCCCTTGATCATCTTGCCCGGGATCATCCAGTTGGCGATGTCGCCCTTCTCGCTGACTTCCATCGCCCCGAGTACCGCCAGGTCGATATGCCCGCCGCGGATCATCGCGAAGCTCAAAGCGCTGTCGAAATAGCTGGTCCGGTCGAGCTCGCTCACGGTCTGCTTGCCGGCGTTGATCAGGTCGGGATCGACCTCGTCCTCGTAGGGGAAAGGCCCGATGCCGAGCATCCCGTTCTCGCTCTGCAAGGTGACGGTAATGCCTTCAGGGATGTTGTTGGCGACCAGCGTCGGGATTCCGATCCCGAGGTTGACGTAATAGCCGTCGCGAAGCTCCCTGGCGGCGCGCGCCGCCATCTGGTCGCGGGTCCAGCCTTTGGCTTGCGCGTCCATCAGGCGGCCGTCCTTTCGCGCAGGGTCCTGAACTCGATCTGCTTCTCATAGGGGCTGCCGTCGATCAGCCGGTTCACGTAGATCGAGGGCAAGTGGATGCAATCGGGGTCGAGCCTTCCGACCGGCAGGATCTCCTCGACCTCGACAACGCAGGTCTTGCCGCAGGTCGCCGCCGGGAGATTGAAGTTGCGCGCCGTCTTGCGAAAGGTGACGTTGCCGCTCTCGTCGGCCTGATAGCCCTTGACGATCGCCAGATCGGCGAAGATGCCGCGCTCGAGGATGTAGGTCTCCTTTTGTCCGTCAGAATTGGCGAACTCCTTCACCTCCTTGCCCTCGGCGACGACGGTTCCGGCCCCGGTCCTGGTATAGAATCCGGGGATTCCGGCGCCGCCCGCCCGCATCCGCTCGGCCAAAGTTCCCTGCGGGCAGAATTCGACCTCCAGCTCGCCGGCCAGGAATTGCCGCTCGAACTCCTTGTTCTCGCCGACGTAGGAACTGATCATCTTCTTGACCTGGCGGGTGCGAAGCAGCTTGCCGAGCCCGGCATTGTCGATGCCCGCATTGTTCGATGCGATGGTCAGCTCCTTGACCCCGCTTTCGACGATCGCGTCGATCAGCCGCTCGGGAATCCCGCACAGGCCGAAGCCGCCGGCGGCGATCAACATTCCGTCGTTGAGCAGCCCATCGAGCGCCGCCTTCGCGTCAGGATAGATTTTCTTCATGGCTGGAGCGGTTAGGCAAGCCGCCCGCCAGTTGCAACTGCGGTCTCATCGATCAGCAAAAGGCCAATCGAGGCCGGCCAGGTTAGCCGCGAAGCTTCGCCAATACGCCCTGCAACTGCATCGCGTTCGACATGTCGCCTTCGACCTTCAGCTTGCCGGTCATGAAAGCGGTCATTCCGTCAAGCTCGCCGCCCGCCATCTTCTGCCAGTCTTCCCAGCTGGTCTTGATGGTGGTGTCGGCCGGCCCGTCTTCCTCGGTCACCTGGTTGTCCTGCCCGTCGAGCATGATCACGCCTTCGTCGCCGAAGTCGAGCTTCACCCTCTTGCCGTCGACCCAGGCATTGGCTTCCTGCATCTTCGCTGCGGTTTCCGATTTCGTCATGATGTCCGTCTCCCTTCGCAACCGACCTAGCGAGGCGTTGCGAGCGCATCAAGGCAGCGGTAAAGCCCCTGGCCATGGGATATGAAGCCGACCTCAAGCTGTTCATCAACGGAAGCTGGCGAACCGGCGAAGGCCGCGACAGCTTCGCGGTCGTCAACCCGGCCACCGGAGAGGATATCGCGCAGCTTCCGCTCGCCAGCGAAGCCGACCTCGGCGAAGCGCTGGAAACGGCGAAGCGCACCTACCCCGAATGGCGCTCGACCCCGGTCGAGAAGCGAAGCGCGATCCTCCGCAAGGCCGCCAGGCTTCTCAAGGAGCGCGCCGAGGAGATCGGCAGGACCCTGACCCAGGAGCAGGGCAAGCCGATCGCCGAGGCCAAGGGAGAAGTGTTCGGCGCCGCTTCGCTGTTCGAATGGTATGCCGAGGAGATCAAGCGCGACTACGGCCGGGTGCTGGTCCGCCCGCCGGGCGAGCTGAGCCGGGTGATGCGCGAGCCGGTCGGGCCGGTCGCCACCTTCACCCCCTGGAACTTCCCGATCTATTTGCTTGCCAAGAAAGTTTCGGCGGCGCTGGCCGCCGGCTGCTCGGTAATCTCCAAGCCCCCCGAGGAAACCCCCGGCAACACCCTTGCCATCGCCCGGGCGCTCGACGACGCCGGCCTGCCCAAGGGCGTGTTCCAGCTCGTCCACGGAGTCCCCGACATGGTCAGCCGCAAGCTGATCGGCTCGGAAGTCATCCGCAAGACCAGTTTCACCGGCTCGATCCCGGTCGGCAAGCATCTGATGAAGCTCGCCGCCGACAATGTGACGCGGATCACGCTCGAGCTCGGCGGCCATGCGCCGGTCCTGATCTTCGAGGATTGCGACCTAGAAAAAACCCTCGACATGGTCGTCCCTCAGAAATTCCGGAACGCCGGCCAGGTCTGCGTGTCGCCGACGCGTTTCTACGTACAGGAAAGCATTTACGACGCCTTCATCGCCGGTTTCGCCGAGCGAACCGGCAAGGTGAAGGTCGGGAGCGGCCTCGATCCCGAAACGCGCATGGGACCGCTCGCCAACACCCGCCGTCCCGATGCGGTCGAAGCTCTGGTCAACGACGCCAGGGAAAAAGGTGCAAGGGTGGTAACCGGAGGGGAGCGCGGGAAAGGCGGCTTCTTCTTCCAGCCCACCCTTCTCGCCGACGTTCCGATGGAAGCGAACATCATGAATGACGAGCCGTTCGGGCCGGTCGCCGTCTCGCGCTCGTTCAAGACCCAAGACGAGGCGATCGAACAGGCCAATCGCCTGCCCTACGGCCTCGCCGCCTTCGCCTTCACCGAGAACGGCCGAAGGGCCAATATCCTCGGCGATTCGATCGAGGCCGGAATGGTCGGGATCAACACCTTTGCAATCTCGATCGCCGACGCGCCTTTCGGCGGGGTCAAACATTCGGGCTTCGGCTCGGAAGGCGGCAAGGAAGGCCTCGAGACCTACCAGGTGGTCAAGGCAATCCACCAGGCATGAGCTGCCGGGGTTAAGCCAAGCAAGGAGCCGTCAGTGGGTCGTAAGGGCGAGGTCTTCGCCTCCTTCTCCCTCGGCGGCGATCCGCAGGTTGAGCATCATCCCGGCGTCGCCGTGGAACATGATGTGGCAATGGGTGACGAAATCGCCGGTGAAGCGCTCGTATCGGGTGCGGAAGACGACGCGCAGGTCTTTCTTCAGCATGATCGTGTCCTTCCACTCGCCCGGCAGGCCGGCATAATCCTCGTCGAAAGCCGGGCTTTCAGGATCGGTGACGTCTTCGCCCTTGGCGTTGGTTATCCCGACGATCTGAAACGGATTGACGTGGATGTGCAGCGGGTGGTGGCCCAGAAGCGAAATTGCGTGCCATTCCTCGGCCTTGCCGAGCGGGAGCACCATGTCGATCTTCTTATGGTCGTAAGGCTTGCCGTTGACGTGAAACAATGCGGCTTTGGGGGTTTCGATGATGTTGAGGACGGCTTCGCGATAGCCGCTCACCTCCTCGTCCGTGATCGGCTTGTGCCAGACGAAGGACGACAGTTTCAGCCCGTCTCGAAGATCGGCGATAACCCTGTCGCGAACCTCGCCTGCCCCCGATAACGATAGCTGGGCTGCCTGCACCAGGCTTGCGGTCAGCATCGCCTCGCCGTCCAGCTCGGCCGAACCCGGGGCGCTTCCGATCGCCTCGATGACCGTCAACGCTCGCAC
>DATKAY010000070.1:0-10892 GCA_035514495.1 Sphingomicrobium sp.
CTTCGCGACCGCGAAGGGACCTTTGGTCAACGAAATCGCGCCGCGGGTTCACAACAGCGGCCACTGGACGATCGAGGGATCGGCCACCAGCCAGTTCGAACAGCATATCCGAGCCATTTGCGGCCTGCCGCTCGGCTCGACGGCCCGAATCGGCGAAACCTCGGTGATGGAAAATCTTCTCGGCGACGAGATCAACTCCTGGCCACGGCTGGTCGCCGAGCCGGGCACCCGGGTCCATCTCTACGGCAAGGGAGAGCCCCGACCGGGACGCAAGATGGGGCATGTCACCCGTTTCGCGCTTTAGTCGCCGGCCGGCCTTATCCCGCGACCGTCGGAAGCACCCCGAACGCCTCCTTGTAGAGCGCTGCCCATGACGGATTGCCGAACCGCCCCGTACGACGCCCGAGGGACTGTCGCGAACACGTCCTCGCCGCCGAGCCAGCGAGCCTCGGCGGTGGGATCGGCAAGCGCCGACTTCAGCGATTCATTCCATTCGCGCTCGGTCGGGACCAGCCCCGAGCGAAGGATCGCGCCTTCCAGCGCTACGGCATAGCCCTGGCCGAGTATCCGCCAGACGGTCGGGACCGGAATGTTCTCGCCGCTCAGGCTGAGAAAGGATCGCCGGCAGGCCCCTTCGTCGGCCGACACCGCGGCCCGGCGGACGATCGGGCGGGCGTGGTAGACGCTGCACACATTGTCCTCGAGCAAAGGACAGGCCGAAACCATCTACGATCTTTCGTCGAACGCCTTTCCGCCGGTCTTCAGGCAGGTCTCGGCAACGGATTGGCTCGCTCGCGCCCGCTGATCGGGGGGCATCGAGCTGACCGCGAACGGAACCTCGGCCGGGCTGGCATCCACCCAGCTGTGGCAGCAATGGGAACAGCCGCGACCGCAGGCGATCGGCACGTCCCCGACGAGACGCGCTCCGCTGACCATGCTCGAACAGACGAACTCCATCAGCGGCCCGACCGACCGGCGCTTCAGGGATATTTGAAGCTTGCCGTCCAGCGCCCGCATCAGCGCGACCATTTGGCCCGCCGCCGGCTGGCGCGCGTCGAAACCGCGGGCGATACGTATTTCGTCTTCCCTCGGCTGCCATCGCCGGTCGGCCCTGTTCATCGCATTGGCCTGGGCCATCCTATCTCGGTTCGATGACCTCGATCGGCATTCCCAGCTTTTCGAGCTGCGGACGGATGACCGCCGCGTCTCCGACCACCACCCAGGTGAAGCCCACGGGAGAAATCGCAGCCCGCGCCGCCTGGTCCAGAGTGACCTGGCTCTGGACTCGATATTTGTCGGCGAGCTGCTCGTAATAATTGTCCGGTCGGCCGAGCAGGTCGTTGGTCATCATCGCCTGGAGCACTGCGCTGGACGTCTCGAACTGGCCCGGCAGCTCCTGGATGTTGTTGGCGATGATCCGCGCCAGCTCCTCCTGCGTCGTGCCCAGGTTCGTTAGATAGGCCTCGTAGATTTCCGTGAGCGTGGCGATCGACGGTCCCGTCTTGTCGGCCTGGACCGGGGCGCGGACCACATAGGGTACCGACTGCTCGTTGAGCGCCAGGCTGCCCCTCACTCCGTAGGACCAACCCTTGGTCTCGCGCAGGTCCATGTTGATCCGGGCAAGGAAATTGCCGCCGATCACGTCGTTGGCGCTGGCCAGCGCGGTGACGTCGCTGCGCGGATCGACCGGCGTGAGCTGGCCCGCCATGATCACCGACTGTGGTGACTGCGGCCGGTCGATAAGGACGATCCTGGGCTGGGCCGGGCGCTCGGGCGGAGCGGTGAATTGCTTGACGCCTCGCTGCACCGCCGGCGGCTGCCATTGGCCGAACCGGGCCTCAAGCTCGGCCTGGACTACAGCCAGCGGCTGGTCGGAAACGACAAAAATCTCGAGATTGTCAGGCCTCAGCCACTGCTGCTGAAAGCGGAGCAGATCGTCGCGAGTGAAACGCTGGACTGCATCCGCCTGGCCGATGGTGGTGGTCGCGTAAGGGTGCGTTTCGCCGTAAAGCAGCGCCGGAAGCGCGCGCGCCGCCATCGAGTTGGGATCCTTCAGCTGCTGGGCGATCGCGGTCAGCACCTGAGTCCGGACCCGCTCGAGTTCGGCCGGAGCGAAGGCCGGGTTACGGACGATGTCGGCGAGCAGCCCGAGCGACGGCGCGAGGTTGGCGCTCAGCGCCGACATCGTGACCATGCTCCGGTCGGCGGTTCCGCGGGTGCCGATATCGACCCCGAGCCGCTCTTTCGCTTCGGCGACCTCCTGCGAGCCCAGATTCGCGGTGCCCTCGTCGAGCAAGGTCATTGTCAGGTTCTGGAGACCCCGGTCGACCGGGGCATCGGCCGCGTAACCGGCATCGAAGACCAAAGCGAGCTGGGTGACCGGCACCGCCGAGCGCTGCGCGTAATGAAGCTGGACGCCGTTGGACAAGGTGACATGGCTGACGTCGGGGAAGTCGAGCGGCGGCATCGGCCCGAGCGGCGGGATCTCGCGCTTCTTGGTGACGGTGATCTTGTCGCTGCCCTTCTTGGGCGCCGCGGCGACCGCCTGGGCTTCCTCGTAGGGCGGGCGCTCGCCCGGCTCCAGGCGAAGGCTGAAGGCCGGCTTGGCCAGCCATTGCGCCATCGCCGAGCGAATTTCCGCCGGGGTCACGGTCGCGTAATTGGCAAGCGTCCGGCGATAGAATTCGCTGTCGCCGGCGAGCACTTCGCCATGCGCGAGGGTCACGGCCTTGCCGCCGAAACCGCCGACCTGCTCGAGCCCGCGAATCCTGCCGCTGACTTCCTGCGTCGCTGCTCGGCGCACCTCGTCCTCGGTCGGGCCGTTGGCGACATACTCGGCGACGATCTCGTCGAGCCGCTGCTCGACCAGCGCGGGATCCACTCCCGGCTTGACCGTCGCCTGGGCGAAGAAGATGCCGACCCGCTGCTGCGGATAGAGGCCGGCGGTGACCGACACGGCGGTCTTTTCCTCGCGCACCAGGATCCGGTCGAGGCGCGAGCTTGCGAGGCCTCCGAGCACCGAGCCGCCGACATCGAGCGCCACCAGCTCGCGGTCGAGGATTCCGGGCATCGGCCAGTATCTCGACACGGTGACGGCGGCGACTCGGTCTTTCATCACCGACGACTTGGGGGCGTCGAGCACCGGAATTTCTGCCGCTGACGGGACGTTCACCGGCCCTCGCGGAATCTCGCCGAAATACTTCTCGACCAGCGGCCGGGCGGCCGCCGCGTCGATGTCGCCGGCAAGCACCAGAACGGCATTGTTCGGCCCGTATTTGTCCTGGAACCAGTCGCGCACGTCCTGGAGGCTGGCAGCGTCGAGGTCGGCCATCGATCCGATTGGCGAATGCCGGTACGGGTGGCCTTCGGGAAAAAGATTCTCGAGGATTTCGTAGAAAACGAGTCCGCCGGGCTGGTTGTCGCCCTGGCGCTTCTCGTTCTGCACGACGCCGCGCTGGTTATCGAGCTTCGCTTGCGTAACCGCGCCCAGCAAATAGCCCATCCGGTCGCTTTCCAGGAACAAGGCGCGCTCGAGCGCGCCGGCGGGAACCGTCTGGAAATAATTGGTGCGATCGAAATTGGTGGTGCCGTTATAGTCGGTGGCGCCGATTTCCTGGAGATACTGGAAGTAATCCTCCGGCAGATTCTCCGATCCGTTGAACATCAGATGCTCGAACAGATGGGCGAAACCGGTCTTGCCCTTCGGCTCGTCCTTGGAGCCGACATTGTACCACATCGCCACCGCGACCACCGGCGCCTTGCGGTCGGTGTGGACGAGGACGGTCAGGCCGTTGTCGAGCTGGAACTCCTGGTGCGGAATCGCGACCTGGCTGATCAGCGCCGGGACCGGCGCCGGCTCGGCGGGGGCTGCGACCAGAGGCGCTTGCGGCGGCTGCGGAGCGGCGGCGATCTGCGGGGCGGTTGAGCAGGCGGCAAGGGCGCCGATGCAGGCGGTGGTTGCAAGCGCAAGGGGCAGTCGCTTCAGGCTGTGCATATTTCTCTTTCTTCCGGGAAATTCCCGGCAAGCTTAGTACCGCGGGCCCGGCGCGCAAAGGGCGATCGTGCTGCGGTCGTAATTTTCGACAAATGGAGGCCCGCCGCCCGTGATGGCGGGCGGCGGGCTGGGGAGAGAAAGTCTGTAAAGCTAAGGCTTATCTGCGGTCGTCGCGGTCGATTTGCGGTTGCTGTCCGCTCGGCTGGCCCCGGTTGGCGCTCCTGGAGCCCTTGGCCCGCTGCTCCTGGCCGGAGCCAGTTTGCGCACCAGCTCCGCTCGATGCCGATCCGGCGACCGAGCCGGCAATCGATCCCGCGATCGACGCGTCGAGCGATCCGGGCAATGCGCCGGCCTGGCCCGCAGCGCTCGCCGCGCCGCTCGCCTGCGCGCCGATGCCCTGCGCGTTGGCAACGGCTGCGCTTGCGGCGCCATTGGCTGTGCCCGTCACCTGGCCGGCGAGCGCCGCTGCGTGATTGGTGCCGACGCCCTGGAAGCCGAAGCCGGCGCCCTGGCTGGTCGATGCCGATCCGGAAGCGGAGCCGCCAAGCCCCAGGTTCTGCCCGGCCGCGGCAGCCGAAGTCATCGAGTTGACCGTGCCGGTCACGGTTCCGGCAAGACCGACATTGCCGCTGGCGGAGCCGCTGCGAGTGTTGACCGATTGACTGCCGCTTGCATCGGCCGAACCCGACGCCAGGCCGCTGACGCTGTTGGTGATCGCCGCCGGCCCGCCGAGCGCGCCATTGACGGTGCCGCCAAGATTGCCGCCAAGATTGCCGCCAAGATTGCCGGTAGAATTGAGCGACCCGCCGATCGGAACTGCGCCGTTCAGGCTGCCGCCCAGTGCGCCGTTGACGGTTCCGCCGATCGCGCCGCCGACATTGCCGAGCAGCTGGGCCTGTGCGGGCGCGGCGATCGCAAAAGCTGCCGCGGTGAAAAGAATGGACGTCTTCATCTCGTTCTCCTTTCGAAACCAACGGAGCGAACATGCTCCTGCAAGGGGAACGACACGGGCCCGCGACTTCATCCCGCGAAAAACTGGATTATCGAGCGCCGACGGCTCGCGGCTCGACCCGGCAGCCGCCGCAGACGATGCCCCGGCCGACCCGGCCCTTGCCGGGACGCGCTTCGGCGGCGAGCCTGGCGGGCGAACCGGCGGCTGCCAGCCGGGCAGCCGCGAGCGGGGCCGCAAAGCTGGTCCCTCGGACGCTGGCATAGCCCTGTCCCGGAAGGGCGGCGGCCATGTCGGATCCGGGCGCGGCGAAATCGAGGTTCGGGGTCCTGCCGGCTTCCGGAAGCGCGCGGCCGTGTGCATCGACCCCGGTGACCGCGATCACCCCTGGATAGGATGCGGGATATTGCGGCGGCGCCGCCGGCCCGTCGTTTCCGACTGCCGCGACAATGTGAATTCCCCGCGCCCGGACGATCCTGACGGCGCGCTCGACGGCCTTGTTTTGAGGCCCGACCAGGCTGACGTTGATGACATCGGGCCGATGCTTCAAAAGCCAGCCGAGCGCCCTGATGATCGCCGTTGCCGATCCGGCGGCGCGGTTTCCGCCATAGACGTCAGCGACGAAAAGCTGGGCGCCGGTGGCGGCGCCCCGGAACGGCCCCTGGCTGCCGACCAGCAGCGAGGCGACCGCGGTCCCGTGGCCGGTCGGCTGCGGCGAGCCGGAAAATCCGTTCTGCTCGATCCTCGCCGCCGAGAGCGACGGGTGGGACGCGACCCCGCCGTCGATCATTCCGATCACCCGACCGCTCGCCGCTCCCGAGCTTGCGGCGAGCGCCGCGGGTAACGGAGCCAGACTGCCGCCGGCCGGCTCGAAGATGTGATCGAAGTCGACGTTCAGCCTCGGCGCGACCCGCCTTGCGAGCTTTAAAGCGGAGCCGGCGCTCTTGCCGCGCGGCACGGCCAGCTGCACCACCCGGATTCCAAGCTGCGGCTCGGTTTCGTCGGCGATGATCCTGAAGCCTGCGCGCGCCACAAGCTGAAGCGACAGCATGTCGGGATTGAGCGCGATGATGACTCCGCGCCGCACGGGCTCTCCGTCATCGCCTTTTTCCAGGAGCGCGCGATTCTCGCGGATCAGCTGCTGGAGCCTCAGCCTTCGAAGTTCGAGCAAGGTCGGAGCGCCGGATTGCGCGATTGTCTGCGGGAGCCCTCTCACCGAATGGAGAGTTGGGCTGATCGCCTGCTGCACCTGCGGCTGCCCTAGAAGATCCTGAACCACCGGACCGACCACGGGCGCATTGGGCAGCTGCACCGGCGCCGATATGGGCGGCAGGCTCAGGCTCGGCAGAAGCTGGGCCGCTGCTGAGCTGGCGAACAGCAGGGCGATTGCGGCAGCTGCGATATGGCGAGTAAATTTGGACATGCTTGCGCCTCTTTCTATGCGTTCAAGGATGAAACGAGGATGAAGCATCGTTTCATCCGCATGAGGCTTGATGGATCAGACACCCAGGTTCGAGGACCAGCTTGCAGCGCTCTTGCCGCGCCTGCGCCGATTCGCCCATGCGCTCGCCAGGAATACTGCCGATGCGGACGATCTAACTCAAATGACCATCGAACGGGCGCTTCGTTCGAGGGACCGGTGGCAGGCCGGCACAAAGCTCGACAGCTGGGCTTTAACGATCATGCGCAATTTGTGGATCGACACGGTTCGCTCGCGCTCGCGCCTGGGCAAGCACGAGGCTGGGCCGCAGGAAGCGGAAAGAATCGGCACCGATCCGACCGCCGCAATCCATGCCTCGATAGAGCTCGACCGGATGATGGCCGCGATGCAGCGGCTTCCACAGGAGCAGCGCGAAGTGGTCGCGCTCATCCTCATCGAGGGCTTCGGCTATCGCGAGGCAGCCGAGATGCTCGGCCTTCCGATCGGCACCGTGTCGAGCCGCCTTGTCCGTGGCCGAACCGCACTCCTCGAAATGGTAGGTGAATCGTGACTTCAGACGAAAAATTCTTCGCATGGCTCGACGGCGAGCTGGACGGTGCTGAAGCCGCCGAGATGGAAGCCGAAGTCGCTTCCGATCCGCGCCTGTCGCGCCTGGCGAAGGAGCATCGCGCTCTCGCCGCTCGCCTCAGGAGCGCGTTCGACCAGCTCGCCGAGGCGCCGGTCCCCGAACGCCTGGCCGAAAGCTTGCGCAGGCCGACGGCCGATGTCGCCGATTTCGCCGCTGTCGCCGCGGCGCGCGAGCGGCGGCGGAGGGACTGGGTTCGCAGCCGCCAATCGCTTCCGCAATGGGCCGCAATGGCCGCCACCCTGGTGTTCGGTGTCGTTATTGGAACCCTGGTCGCGCAGCCGGATTCTTCGCCGCTCGAGGTCGAGGGCGCCGCGCTCTATGCCTCGGCATCGCTCGACAAAGCGCTCGACTCCAGGCTGGCGAGCGCTCCGGCCAAGGGCGATGTCCGGATCGGACTGACCTTCCGCGATCACGGCGGGTCGATCTGCCGAAGCTTTGCTGCCGCTCAAGCGAGCGGGCTGGCGTGCAGGGAGGATGGGCGCTGGCAGGTCCGCGGGCTGTTCGCGGCGCCGGAAGGCCAGGCGAGCGACTACCGGATGGCCTCGGGCGTGGACCCGAACCTCGCTGCCCTGATCGACTCGACCATGGCGTCCGAACCATTCGACGCCGCCATGGAGAGCTCCGCTCGCGACAAAGGCTGGCGCTAGCCAGGATTGTCGCAAGGGGCCGAGAACCCAAACCAGCGCCCTGGCCCCGCTTTGGGTTCATCGGACATTGCAGCCATCCGGCAGCCGACTCACTCCATCGCAAATCGCCATATGCAACGAATGATATCTCCACCCGTTAATGGCCGACCACCAGTCGCATAATTGGCCCTGGTGTTGGAGAGGGGTGCCCGCTCCCTTCTCACGGAGCGCCGGAATGCACGCACTCATCATTGAAGACGAATCCCTGATCGCCATGGCGATAGAGGATGTGTTGCGCGGTTGCGGCTTCACTTCGTTTGACTTTGCCGTCTCGGCGGAGGAGGCGGTCAAGGCGGCCGAACGCAAATGCCCCGACCTGATTACCGCCGACGTCGAACTAAGGCCGGGCTGCGGAATCACGGCGGTGCAATCGATTTGCTCTAAACAGCCGATACCGGTCCTATTCATCACCGGGAGCCCCGGTGAGGTGATGGTAAGGATGCCCGGGCATCCACTGGTCGAGAAGCCCTTCAGCACCGATCACATTATGGAGGCCATCGAGGCTCATCTTGGACATCAAAAATGAATGAGCCAGTGCCGCTTCCGAACGAAACGGTGAACGGCCTCGCCATGGCCCTCGTCGAGTCGTCGAAGGCGCCGCTGCTCCTGCTGGATGACGACATGGCCGTCATTGGTGCAAGCACCTCCTTTTGTAATACCTTCAATCTCGATCCAGCGACCATCGCCAACCGCAAGTTGGGCGATGTCGGTGCCGGTGAATGGGGGGTTCCGCAACTCAACTCATTGCTCCTGGCCACGATTGCAGGAGCCGCGGAAATTGACGCCTACGAGATGGACCTTGTCCGTGAAGGCAAGGCGACCTGCCGTCTCGTTTTGAGCGCTCACAAACTCGATTACTTCGATACCGAGAAGGTGCGCGTCGTGCTCGCTGCGACGGACGTCACGTCGATGCGAAAAGCCCAAAAGCAAAAAGACAATCTCATCCGTGACAAGCAGATCCTGTTGCAGGAGCTCCAGCACCGCGTCGCGAACAGTCTGCAAATCATCGCAAGCGTGTTGATGCAAAGTGCAAAGCGCGTTCAGTCCGAGGAAACCCGAGTCCATCTTCACGACGCTCACAGCCGGGTCATGTCGATCGCAATGCTTCAAAAGCAGCTTTCGGTCACCCAGCTGCAATCGGTTGAACTGCGGCCTTACTTCGCGGACCTGTGCCGAACCATTTCCGCTTCCATGATTGACGATCCACAGCGGCTCACTCTCGAGACGATCGTGGATGAGACGAGCACAAACTCGGACGTGTCGGTCAGCATGGGCCTGATCGTCACGGAGCTGGTCATCAATGCGATCAAACATGCATTCACGGATCAAAGTGTCGGCGGCAAGATTACCGTGTCTTTTGCCGCAGCAGAGGAAGCTTGGCTGCTGTGCGTGGCGGACAATGGATCGGGAATGCCGGTAGGCGAGGACGTCGGAAAACCGGGCCTCGGGACGGGGATCGTCGAGGCGCTGGCGAAACAGCTCGAAGCCAGTGTGTCCGTGCAGGATGCCGATCCGGGGACCCGGGTGGAAATCCGACACGACCAAAGCTGAAGCAACAGCCCGCCAGCCGCCGCTTTGGGTCGAAAACGGACGCAGGAGCTTGCTCGCCACATCTCGCATCGGTTGATTGCCGCTGCGTTTCGCCGCAAACCGCGCCGATGATCGCAAGCGCCTCCACCAGCGGGCCCATCAGGCCGTGAGCCCCACCAGGCCGGTCGCGATCGCCCAGGTCATCACCGGGGCGGCGGCGGCGATGGCTTTGCTCTATTTCCTCGCCGGAATCCTCATTCCGCTGGTCATCGCCTTCGTCCTGGTCGTCCTTGTCGATGCGGTCGTCACTTTCATCGACAGCCGCTGGCCAAGGGCTCCGCGCTGGGCCGTGTCGGTGCTCGCCGGCCTGACCGTGATCCTGCTCGCCTCGTCCAGCATCTTCACTCTGGCGCAGGGCGCCGTTCAGATGGTCGAGCAGGGGCCGGCGCTGGTCGCGCGGGTCGAGCAGCTGGTCCAGTCGGCAAGCCGCTCGCTGGGCTATGCCGAACCGCTTCAACTCAGCTCGCTCGTCGGCCAGGTCAGCCTTCCGGAAGTGGCGGGCTTCATCCTGTCCGCCGCCCAGGGCGTGCTTGGCGCGGTCATACTGATCATCGTCTATTTCGGCTTTCTGGTTTCCGGCCGCCGCCGGATCAGCCGCAAGGTGGATGCGATGGCAAGCTCGCTGGGCGGGCCGACCGCACTCAAGCGCAGCCTCCAGCGGATCGCGGCCGATCTCAAAACCTATCTGTGGGTGCAGACGCTCACCGGGATCATGCTTTCGGGAAGTTCGGCAGTCGTGATGTGGGCCGTCGGCCTCGACAACGTCCTGTTCTGGACGGTCGTCCTGTTCCTTTTGTCCTTCATCCCGATGATTGGGGTGACGATCGGCTCGGTCGTCCCGGCGCTTTTCGCTTTGCTCCAGTTTCCGACCATCTGGCCGGCGGCTGCGGTCTTCGGCGGCATTCAGCTCGTCGCCTTTTTCATCGGCAATCTGATCTATCCGCGGATGCAGGCCGACACGCAGAACATAGACCCGGTGGTCACGCTCCTCGCGCTCGCCTTCTGGACGTTCCTGTGGGGCGTGCCCGGCGCCTTCCTTGCCGTTCCGATGACCTTGATGGTGATGATGGTTTTCGCCCAGTTCGAATCCACCCGCTGGGCTGCCGCCGCTTTGTCGAACGACGGCAATCCGGATTTCCAGCGGCTTCCCGAGCAAAGCCGCCCGCCCGCCTGACCACTCTCGCGTCGGCCGCAATCCCCTGCTAGCGCACGGCGAAATGACCGACATCTCCAAGATCCGCAATTTCTCGATCATCGCCCACATCGACCACGGCAAGTCGACCCTGGCCGACCGTCTGATCCAGGCGACCGGCGGACTGACCATGCGCGAGATGAAGGAGCAGATCCTCGACAATATGGAGATCGAGCGCGAGCGCGGGATCACCATCAAGGCGCAGACGGTGCGGCTCGAGTGGAAAGGGCACGAGCTCAACCTGATGGACACGCCCGGCCACGTCGATTTCGCCTACGAGGTGTCGCGCTCGCTCGCTGCCTGCGAAGGCGCACTTCTCGTCGTCGACGCCGCCCAAGGCGTCGAAGCGCAAACGTTGGCGAATGTTTATGCTTCGATCGAGCACGACCACGAGATCATTCCCGTGATCAAC
>DATKAY010000071.1:0-5385 GCA_035514495.1 Sphingomicrobium sp.
CGGCAAGTCGATGCTGATGGACCTGGCCTTCGAGCATATCGACATCGCGGCCAAGCGGCGGGTCCATTTCCACGCCTTCATGCTGGAGACCCACGCGCGGCTGAGACAAGCGCGCTCCCGCGAGGAAGGCGATCCCGTCGAGGACGTCGCGGAAATCATTGCCGGGCAAGCGAAACTGCTCTGCTTCGACGAGATGATCGTCAACAACCCGGCCGACGCGATGATCCTGTCGCGGCTGTTCGAAAAGCTGCTCGAGCGCCAAGTCCGGGTAATCGCGACCTCGAACCGCCCGCCCGGCGACCTCTACAGGGACGGGCTCAACCGCGAGCTGTTCCTGCCGTTCATCGCGACGCTGGAAAGGCGCTTCGAAATCGTCGAGGTGAACGGTCCGACCGACTACCGGCTCGACCGGCTGGCCGGGGTCGAGGTCTGGCACGTTCCCAACGGGCCAGAGGCGACCGAGGCGCTGTCCCGGGCCTTCTTCCAGCTCACCGACTACAAGGTCGAGGACCGCGACAAGGTGCCCGGAGCCGAGCTCGACGTCGGCGGGGGGCGCAGGCTTCATGTGCCCAAAAGCCTGAAGGGTGTCGCGGTCTTCTCGTTCAAGCGATTGTGCGGGCAGCCGCGTGGAGCCGCCGACTATCTGGCGATCGCCCAATATTATCACACGGTCATCATCGTCGGGATTCCGGTGATGGGGACCGAGGATCGCAACGAAGCGGCGCGGTTCACGACCCTGATCGACGCGCTCTACGAGCACCGGGTGAAGCTGCTCGCCTCGGCGGACGCCGATCCTTCGGGGCTGTTTCCCAAGGGCGACGGAAGTGTCGAGTTCCAGCGAGCGGTGAGCCGGCTGGAGGAGATGCGAAGCGCCGAATATCTCGCCCAGGGCCACGGGATGGCAGCGGATCGGCCGGAGCAATGAAAAAGGGCCGGAGGCGAACCCCCGGCCCTTCGATTTTCAGGCGATTGCGCGGGCAAAGCCCGCGCTGGATTTCCCTGGGCCGCGCGGGCAAAGCCCGCGCTTGACGTCGGACGGGCTCGGCCAGCCTGAGGGCTGTCCGCCCCGCCGGCCGAGCCTGCGGCGAGTCCGCCGGCAGCTAACAATTGCTGCGCAACCGCTTCGCTGCCGACGGCCGCCTCTGGCTTAAAAGTCCATTCCGCCCATTCCGCCCATTCCGCCGCCGGCCATTGCCGGGCTCGGCTTGTCTTCCGGAAGCTCGCTGACCGCCGCTTCGGTGGTGATCAGCAGGGCCGCGACCGACGCCGCGTCCTGGAGAGCGGTCCGGACGACCTTGGTCGGGTCGATAACGCCGGCCTTCACCAGATTCTCGTAGACTTCGGTCTGGGCGTTGAAGCCCATCGTCGGGTCGTTGCCCTCAAGCAGCTTGCCGGAGATGACGGCGCCGTCGTGGCCGGCATTCTGGGCGATCTGCCGGATCGGCGAGTAGAGCGCCTTGCGAACGATATCGATGCCACGTGTCTGGTCGTCATTCTGGCCCTTAAAGCCTTCAAGCGCCTTGGTGGCGTAGAGCAACGCCGTTCCGCCGCCTGGAACAATTCCTTCCTCGACCGCAGCCCGGGTGGCGTGGAGAGCGTCGTCGACGCGGTCCTTGCGCTCCTTGACCTCGATCTCGGAAGCACCGCCGACCTTGATCACCGCAACTCCGCCGGCGAGCTTGGCAAGGCGCTCCTGAAGCTTCTCCTTGTCATAGTCGCTGGTGGTGTTCTCGATCTGCTGGCGAATCGCCTCGGTCCGCGCCTTGATCGCCTCGGAAGTCCCGGCGCCATCGACGATGGTCGTATTGTCCTTGTCGATGGTGATGCGCTTGGCGGTGCCGAGCATGCTGACGGTGACGTTTTCGAGCTTGATCCCGAGATCCTCGGAAATCATCTCGCCGCCGGTGAGGATCGCGATGTCCTCGAGCATCGCCTTGCGGCGGTCGCCGAAGCCCGGCGCCTTGACCGCAGCGACCTTGAGGCCGCCGCGAAGCTTGTTGACGACGAGGGTGGCAAGCGCCTCGCCCTCGATGTCCTCGGCGATGATCAGCAGCGGACGGCCGCTCTGGACCACCGATTCCAGGATCGGAAGCATCGCCTGGAGGTTGGAGAGCTTCTTCTCGTGGATGAGGATGTAGGGGTCGCTAAGCTCGACCTGCATCTTCTCCGGGTTGGTGATGAAATACGGGCTGAGATAGCCGCGATCGAACTGCATGCCCTCGACGACGTCGAGCTCGAACTCGAGCCCCTTGGCTTCCTCGACGGTGATCACGCCTTCCTTGCCGACCTTCTCCATCGCTTCGGCGATCTTCTCGCCGACCACGGTGTCGCCGTTGGCCGCGATGCTTCCGACCTGGGAGATCTCGTTCGATCCCGACACGTCCTTGGAGCGTTTCGCCAGGTCGTCGACGACCTTCTTCACGGCGATGTCGATTCCGCGCTTGAGGTCCATCGGGTTCATTCCCGCGGCGACCGACTTCATGCCTTCGCGGACGATTGCCTGCGCAAGAACGGTCGCGGTCGTCGTGCCGTCGCCGGCAACGTCGTTGGTCTTCGAGGCGACCTCGCGGACCATCTGGGCGCCCATGTTCTCGAACTTGTCCTTGAGCTCGATTTCCTTGGCGACGGTAACGCCGTCCTTGGTGATCCTTGGAGCGCCGAAGCTCTTGTCGAGGACGACGTTGCGGCCCTTGGGCCCAAGCGTGACCTTGACCGCGTCGGCGAGGATGTCGACTCCGCGCAGGATGCGCTCGCGAGCATCGCGCGAAAATTTAACGTCTTTGGCTGCCATTATGCTAACCCCTTGTGTCTGCGTGAATATTGATGAGGATCAAGCGGCTTTGCGAACGCTCTTCGCGCCCTCGATAATGCCGAGGATGTCGCTTTCCTTCATAATGATCAGATCCTCACCGTCGATCTTCACCTCGGTGCCGGACCATTTGCCGAACAGGATCCGGTCGCCGTCCTTGACGTCGAGCGGAACGAGCTTGCCCGTTTCGTCGCGGGCGCCCGCGCCGACGGCGAGAACTTCGCCTTCCTGCGGCTTTTCCTGTGCGGTGTCGGGAATGATGATCCCGCCAGCGGTTTTCTCTTCGGCCTCGACTCGACGGACGAGGACGCGGTCATGAAGCGGCCTGAAAGCCATTGAATAGCCCCTCTTTTCAAAGTTGAACCTTGCTCTGGCACTCTCTACCCGAGAGTGCCAGCCACGAGGCGCATATGGTAAGGTGAGCCTCGTCCGTCAACGGGGGCGGGGCAGGCTTTTTCGCGGGGCCGCCGCCGGAAAGCCGCCGGTCCCGCGGCTTCCTGTCCGTCGAAAAGGATTGGTCGATCGGCGCCGGGTCGATTAGCTGGGCCAAGGTCAAAGAGGGTGAACCAATGAAATTCGTTGCTGCCGTCTGGAAATTGCTGGTCGGGGTGAAAGACGCGCTCGTCCTCGTCCTGCTGCTGCTGTTCTTCGGCGCGATTTACATGGGCCTTTCGGTCAGGCCGGCACCGGTCAGTGCCGGCGTGCTGACCCTCGATTTGTTCGGATCGGTGGTCGAACAGCCGAGCAGGGCACAGTTGCTCGATGCGCTGGGCGGAACCGCGCCCAGCGAGTACCGGCTTCGCGACCTCGTCGAAGCGCTCGAATCGGCGCGAACCGACGATCGGGTGAAAGCCGTCGCTCTGGACCTCGAGCGGTTCGTCGGCGGCGGCCAGGCGGCGATGGCCGAGCTTGCGCAAGCGGTCCGGCGGGTCCGCGAGTCCGGTAAGCCGGTGATCGCCTATGCGACCGCTTACGGCGACGACGGCTATCTGGTCGCTTCGGCCGCTTCGGAAGTGTGGCTCAACCCGCTCGGCGGCGTGGCAATCGCCGGGCCGGGCGGGTCCAACCTCTATTTCAGCGGCCTTCTCGAAAAGCTTGGGATCACCGCGAACGTCTATCGGGTCGGCACCTACAAGGCCGCCGTCGAGCCGTTCACCCGCAGCGACATGTCCGACGAGGCCAAGGAAAATGCCCAGGCGCTCGGCGATTCGCTGCTCGAGAGCTGGCGCGACGAGGTGCTCAAGAACCGGCCCAAGGCCAAGCTCGACCCGTACATGCTCAATCCCGTCGGCGCGGTCGCCGCCGCCGACGGGGATCTGGCCAAAGCGGCTATCGGTTTCGGCCTGGTCGACAAGATCGGCCCGCACGACGCTTTCCAGGACCGCCTCGCAGAGCTCGGCGGCGAGGATTCCGGATCGAAAGGCGGGTACAAGAGGATCGCCCTTAGCGACTATGTCGATGACACGGTCACCGACAACGACAGCGGCTCCATCGGGGTCGTCACCGTTGCCGGGATGATCGTCGACGGCGAGGCGTCTGCCGGGACCGCCGGCGGCGACAGCATCGCCGCGATCATCGACGAGGCGGTCCGCGAGGGCGGGCTGGAAGCGCTGGTCGTCAGGGTGGACAGCCCCGGCGGCTCGGTCATCGCTTCGGAGCGGATTCGCCAGTCGATCCTCAATGCCAAGCGCGAGGACATCCCGGTCGTCGTGTCGATGGGCAATGTCGCGGCATCGGGCGGCTACTGGATCTCGACTCCGGCCGATTTCATCTTCGCCGAGCCTTCGACGATCACCGGGTCGATCGGGGTGTTCGGAATCCTGCCGAGCTTCGAGGGGACCCTCGACAAGCTCGGGATCGGGGCGGACGGCATCAAGACGACGCCCTTGTCGGGCGAGCCGGACCTGCTGACCGGCCCGTCGCCCGCGGCCGATGCGCTGATCCAGTCCAGCGTCAATTCCATCTACCGCCGCTTCCTGGCGATCGTCGCCGAATCTCGGAACAAGCCGCCCGAGGCAATCGACCGGATCGCCCAGGGACGCGTCTGGGACGGCGGGACGGCCCGCCAGCTCGGGCTTGTCGACGGCTTCGGGGGCATGGACGAAGCGGTCCGCAAGGCCGGGACGCTTGCCAAGATCGACGATCCCGAGGCGCAGCTACGCTATCTCGAGCGTCCGCGCTCGTTCGAGGAACAGCTTGTGGAGTTCTTCGTGAGCGATTCCGCCCCGCCTGAGCAGGCGCCCGACTCATTCGCGGCGCTCGCCTCTCAGGCGAGTATCGTCGATGCGCTCGTCCAGCTCCGAGGGGTGCTCGCCGGGCCGCGGATCCAGGTGCGCTGCCTCGAATGCCCGGTGGTGACGCCGGCTCGGCTCAAGGCCGAGGACGTCAGCTTCCTCTCCGCGCTTCGCGCCTGGCTATTGTGAGGCGCGCTTTCTCCGCCGCCTGATCGTCATCGGAAGCATGATCAGCGCCAGGATCGCGGTCAGCAGCGAGACGATCGCAAAACCGATGACCAGCGGGTTGTGGGTGTCCTCGCGGGTCTTCAGGTCCATGATGTGCAGGCCCCACATCAAATC
>DATKAY010000072.1:0-3735 GCA_035514495.1 Sphingomicrobium sp.
GCTCGATCCGATAGGCGTCGCGGACGAGATTGCTCGTCAGGTCGAGCGCGACTTCGACGGCCTCGTCCATTTCGAGCCGGTGCTCGGCGACCATCCGGGCGAGGAAGGCGCAATCCACCCGCCGGGCGACGTCGTGCCGCGCCGGAATCGACAGGAAGGCGCGGGTGTCGTCGTTGAACCCGACCGTATTGTAAAAGCCGGCGGTCTCGGTGGTCGCCTCGCGGAACCGGCGGATGCCTTCCGGGCTGTCGTGAAACCACCAGGGCGGCCCCAACTTGAGGCAGGGATAATGGCCGGCGAGCGGTGCGAGCTCGCGCGAATAAGCGCTCTCGTCGAGGGTGAAGAGGATGATCGACAGCTGCGGCTCGTTGCCGAAGCGGTCGAGCAACGGCTTGAGAGCGCGCACATAATCGGTCCGGGTCGGGATGTCGGCGCCCTTGTCGCGGCCGTGGCTTTCGAACAATGCGTGGTTGTGGTTGCGAAACGACCCGGGGTGGATCTGCATCACCATCCCGTCCTCGACGCTCATCGCCGCCATCTCGGTCAGCATCTGCGCCCGGAACAGCTCGGCGTCCCCGGCCGACCAGTCGCCGCCGACGATCCGGGCGAACAGCGCCTCCTTTTCGGGACCGGGCAAATCGGCGGTTCGGGCGGTCGGATGGCCGTGGTCGGTCGCGGTCGCGCCCAATGCCCGGAAATCGGCTCGGCGCCGGCGGTGGGCGGCGAGATAGCCGGGCCAGCTTTCGATATCCTCGCCGGAAAGCTCGCCGAACCGCTTGAGCGATTCCCTGAACGATTGCTGCTCCGGGTCGATGACCGCGTCGGGCCGGTAGGTGGTCACCACGCGCCCCTTCCAGCCCGAGGCCCGGATGGCGGCATGGTGCACCAGCTCCTGCTCCGGCCCCTCGGTGGTTGC
Source organism: Sphingomicrobium sp. (assembly GCA_035514495.1). Classification (GTDB taxonomy): domain Bacteria; phylum Pseudomonadota; class Alphaproteobacteria; order Sphingomonadales; family Sphingomonadaceae; genus Sphingomicrobium. Next base: position 917 of record DATKAY010000072.1, read on the forward strand.
GAGGAATTCGATCCCGAACCGCTCGAACAAGGCGCGCGGCCGAAACTTGGGGCTCGCAAGCGCCTCCCCGATCACATCGTAATAACGGTCCGCCGTTTGCGCCTCGAGCCGGACATCCAGCCCGAAGATCTCGGCGAAGACATGGTTCAGCCAGAGCTTCGAGGGAGTTCCCCGGAACAGGTGGAAATTGGACGCGAACAGGCGCCAGGCCTCGCGCGGGTCGACGTTTGACGCCCCTGCCCTGGAAGGCACGCCGAGCCGGTCGAGCGAAATCCCGCGGCTGTAGAGCATCCGGAACAGATAATGGTCGGGCGCGAGCAGGAGCTCGGTCGCGTTCGGCCAGGGCTCGTTGGTCGCGAACCAGGCGGGATCGGTATGGCCGTGCGGGCTGAGGATCGGAAGGCCGGCGACCTGGCGATAAAGGTCGCGCGCGATCGACCGGGCCGCGGGCTCGGCTGGAAACAGCCGGTCGGGATGGAGCCGCAAAGGTTTCGTCATCGGGCCGGGACGGTAGTCCGCGCGCGCTCCTTGCCGCAAGGGGAGAGGCGGGTATGAGGACAAGGTGATCGAGCCGCCGCCGTACCACCGCAGCGCCCTTTCGGTCGGGATCGTGCATTTCGGCCCGGGCGCGTTCCACCGCGCCCATCTTGCCGACTATGTCGACCGGCTGCTCCACAACGATCCCCGCTGGGCGATTGCCGCCGTCTCCCTGCGCTCGCCCGCAACCATCGAGGCGCTGGCCAGGCAGGACGGGCTCTACACGCTCGCGATCCTCGATCGCGAGCGCCGCTACCGGCTGCTTTGCCCCCACCGCCGCTTCCTCGGACCCGGCCAGGACAGACCGGTGCGCGAGCTGCTCGGCGATCCCGCGGTGCGGATCGTCTCGAGCACGGTGACCGAAAAGGGCTATTGCCTCGCCGCCGACGGGTCGCTCGATTTCGACCATCCCGACATCCGCCGCGACCTGTCGGCGCCGGACCGGCCGGGCAGCCTGATCGGCTGGCTCGCGCTCGGCCTCGCCGATCGCCGGGCGCAGGGCCTCCCTCCCTTCGTTCCGCTGTGCTGCGACAACATGTCCGCCAACGGCACCCGGCTGAAGGCAGCAGTGATCGCTTTTGCCGGCCGCATCGACCCTGGCCTTGCCGACTGGATCGGTGGCGAGGTGCGCTTCCCCGACACGATGGTCGATTCAATCACTCCGGCGACCACCGACGAGCTTCGCCGGGAGGTTCGGGAGGCGACCGGTTTCGACGATTTGATCCCGGTGGCGCGCGAGGCCTACTCAGCCTTCGTGATCGAGGACGTCCTGCCCGGCGACGCCCCCGACCTGAAAAGCGTCGGCGCAAGGCTCAGCAGCGATGTCGCCGGCTGGGAGAAAGCCAAGCTTCGGATGCTGAACGGGGCCCATTCCACCTTCGCCTATCTCGGCCTTCTGATCGGCTACGACACGGTTGCCGAGGCGATGGACGAGGATATGCTCGCCGGCTTCGTCGAACGGCTGATGCGCGACGATATCGCCGCGAGCCTTTCCCCCTCGCCGATCGACCTTGATTCCTATGCCGACGAGATCCTCGACCGATTCCGCAACCCGGCGATCGGGCACAAGCTTGCGCAGATCGCATGGGACGGCTCGCAAAAGCTCCCCTACCGGCTGCTCGACCCCGCCGCCGAAGCGCTCGCGGCCGGCCGACCGATCAGCCGGCTGGCGGTTCCGGTCGCCGCCTGGATGCTCTTCATCGAAGCCCGGGCGCGCGCCGGCGAGGAGATCATCGACCCGCTTTCAGCCGAGCTCGCCCGGATCGGCCGAAGCGGCGACGTGGTTGCCAGGCTGCTCGGGCTCGAGCAAATCTTCCCGGAAAGGCTTGCCCGAAACAGCGACTTCCGCTCCGCTGTAAGCGAAGCGGCGGAAGCCATGCGCAGCGCGGGTCCCCGCGCCTTCCTCGCGGCGAAGGCAGGCGAATGAACGATCTCGACCAGATCCTGACCAGCGCGCCGGTCATCCCGGTGCTGACCATCGCGCGAGCCCAGGACGCGGTCCCGATCGGCCGAGCTTTGGTCGCCGGCGGCCTTCGGGTCCTGGAGGTGACGCTTCGAACCCCGGCGGCGCTGGATTCGATCCGGGCGATGCGGCGGATCGACGGGGCGATCGTCGGCGCTGGAACGGTCCTCGACCCGGAGCGGATGGCCAAGGCGGTCGAAGCCGGGGCCGAGTTCCTCGTCAGCCCAGGCTTGACCGAGCGGCTCGGGGCGGCCGCTCGAAACGCGCCCGTGCCGCTGCTGCCCGGCGTCGCGAGCGCGAGCGACATCATGCGGGCGCTCGAATTCGGCTTCACCCGACTGAAATTCTTTCCAGCGGCCCAGTCCGGGGGAATCGGCGCATTGAAGGGGCTGAGCGCGATTTTCCCGAATGTCCGCTTCTGCCCGACCGGCGGAATCGGCCAGGACGACGCGGGTGAGTGGCTGGCCCAGCCCTCGGTGCTTTGCGTGGGTGGAAGCTGGCTGGTTCCGGCCAGTGAACCCGTCGATCCCGCCGCAATCGAGGCTCGCGCGCGCAAGGCCGCTTCGCTTCGTCGCCCCGGGTGACTTCCAGCCAGGACACGCTGCCCGTCTGCGGTTGACAGCGCCGGGGCGCTGCCATAGGCGGCTCGCTTTCGCGCGGGGCAAAGCCCGACGCGCGGCACAGCATTGAAGAGAAGCCATATGTTCGCAGTCGTGCGCACGGGCGGCAAGCAATATCGCGTCGCCCCCGGAGACAAGATCGTTGTCGAGAGGCTCGACGGAGACGCCGGTGACACCGTCACCCTGGGCGACGTCCTGCT
>DATKAY010000073.1:0-2999 GCA_035514495.1 Sphingomicrobium sp.
CTTCCAGCCGGCTTGCCGCGGACTGCGGGCCGGGAGTTTCGTGGCGGAGCGCCTTGAGCAATCGGCCGATCCCCCAGCCGCTTTCGGCCGAGCCGAACAGCATCGGGACCGCGAGGCTCTCGCTGGTCTCGCGAGCGAGGTCTTCGAGCACCCGCTCCGGACTGGGTGTCTGCTCCATGACCAGTTGTTCGAGAAGCTCGTCGTCATGATCCGCGAGCTGCTCGAGCATCTGGTTGCGCGCCTCGTGCTCGCGCTCCTGGAGCTCGGTCGGGATGTCGATCTGCTCGCTGTCCTTGCCGTTGTAATGAAAGGCCCGTTCGAGCGCCAAGTCGACGAAGCCGGTGATCTTCTCGCCCTTTCGGATCGGGAGCTGGCGAGCGATGAGCGGAGAGACGCTGACCGGCTGGAGCGCCAGGAGGAGGTCGCGGATCGAGCCGTGGGCCTGGTCGATCCGGTTGACGAAGATGATGTGCGGAATGCCGAGCTCGTCGAGCATCCGAAGCGCCGGAGCGGCGAGGGGGGCGCGAGCCGGGTCGGGATCGACGATGACGATGGCAAGGTCGGCGAGCGCGATGGCGCGCGCTCCGTCGGCCACGAAACCGACCGACCCGGGGCAGTCGATCAACGCGAAATGGTCGCCGAGGTAATCGAAATTGTAGAGGTTGAGCTCCGTCGAACCGCCGCGCGAACGCGACTCCGGGCTCGAATCGCCGATGCTGGTCCCGTTCGCGACGGAGCCGTGGCGGTCGCTCGCTCCGGCCGAATAGAGAATCGCTTCGGCAAGGCTGGTCTTTCCCGCGCCGGCCGGTCCGACCAGCGCGATTGCTCGAGTGCCGTCGGTTCTTGCTCCATTCGCTTGGTTAGGCATGCGACTCTCCTCTCGTCCGTTGCAAGCGGGCGCACGAGTCGCTCAGGGAGGCGCTCGGGCGCCCTCGTCGAAACTCACAGCGTCGGACACAATGGCGGCGAAGGCAAGCCCCGGAACGGCGGCGGGAGCCTTTAACGGAGATGAGTGCGTGCAAGGTTTGCCGGTCACGGCATCGCCTTGCTTTGTTACGAGGACGGCAGCAGAGCGATTTTGCTTTCGTCCACTTACCCGGCCGGCAAAAGTCGCTTCTCGCCGGCGAGCTTGATCAGCGCCGACTGCAGCTTCTCGAACGCTCGAACCTCGATCTGGCGAATCCGCTCGCGGCTGACCCCATAGACCTGGCTCAGCTCCTCGAGGGTCTTGGGATCGTCGGTCAGCCGGCGCTCGGTCAAAATATGCTTCTCGCGCTCGTTCAGCGCACCCATCGCATCGACCAACAATTCGTGGCGAATCTGGCTTTCTTCGGCCTCGGCCACTCGCTCGTCCTGGAGCGGACCGCTGTCCACCAGGAAGTCCTGCCACTGGCTCTCGCCGCCCTCGTCGCCCTTCATGGTGACGTTGAGCGAGGTGTCGCCACCCATCGCCATCCGGCGGTTCATCGACACGACCTCTTCCTCGGTCACGCCAAGATCGGTCGCGATCTTGGTGACGTCCTTGGGCTTGAGGTCGCCTTCTTCGAAGGCTTCGATCTGGTTCTTCATCCGGCGCAGGTTGAAGAACAATTTCTTCTGCGCAGCGGTGGTGCCCATCTTCACCAGGCTCCAAGAGCGCAGGATGAATTCCTGGATCGATGCCCGGATCCACCACATCGCATAGGTGGCGAGCCGAAAGCCCCGGTCGGGCTCGAACTTCTTAACGCCCTGCATCAGGCCGATATTGCCTTCGGAAATCAGCTCGCTGACCGGCAGCCCGTAGCCGCGATAGCCCATCGCGATCTTGGCGACGAGGCGGAGGTGCGAGTTGACGAGCTTTGCCGCCGCCTCGGTGTCGCCGTGCTCGCGCCAGCGCTTGGCGAGCATATATTCCTCCTCGGGAGCGAGGATCGGGAATTTCTTGATTTCAGAGAGATAGCGGTTGAGTCCGGCCTCCCCGCCAGAAGCGGGGAGCGAGACGATTCCGCCCGATTTTGCTGCCATGATCGATCTATCTCCCTGCGGCAGCCGCTTCTCGTCGAGGGCTGGCCTGGTTCCTCTTATACACAAAGGTGATTGAACAGTTCCTGCATGTCCGCCGGCATGCCAGATGAGAAGGACAGGCGGAGGCTCGTTACGGGGTGCGTAAATCCAAGCCGGGCGGCGTGTAAAGCCTGCCTGTGAAATCCAAGCCTTTTCAACAGCTCGCGATGGGCCTTGCCGCCGCCGCCGCCATAGACCGGGTCGCCAAGCAGCGGATGGCCGATCGAGGCCATGTGGACCCGCACCTGGTGAGTCCGGCCGGTTTCGAGCGAGCATTCGACGAGCGCGGAATCCTTCAGGATCTCCAGCCGTTTCCAGTGCGTGACCGCGCGTTTTCCGCGGTTTTCGGCGACGATCGCAATCTTCTTGCGATTGGCCGAAGACCGGCCGAGCGGCGCATCGATGCTTCCCCTGGCCGTCCTTGGGACGCCCGACACGATGGCCAGGTAGCGCCGCTCGATGCTGTGGTCGGCGAATTGCTTCGACAGGCCTTCGTGCGCCGCGTCGGTCTTGGCGACGGCCAGCAGACCCGAGGTGTCCTTGTCGATCCGGTGAACGATCCCGGGCCGGGCAACGCCGCCGATCCCCGACAAGGACTCACCGCAATGGTGAAGTAGCGCATTGACCAAAGTGCCGTCGCGGTTACCCGCGGCTGGATGGACGACCAGCCCGGCCGGCTTGTCGATGACCAGCAAATGCGGGTCTTCGTAAACCACCTCGAGCGGGATGGCCTGGGGCTCGTTACGCGCCGGCTCGGGCTCCGGCACGTCGAGCCGGAAGACCTCATTGCCCTTCACCTTGCTCGAAGGGTCGGTAAAGACGGTCCCGCCGCTGGTCAGCGACCCGCCCAGGATCAGCGCCTTGAGCCGCTCGCGCGACAAAGCCGGAACCGCGGCGGCGAGCGCGCGGTCGAGCCGCCAGCCCAAATGCGCCGGCTCCAGCTTCACGACGATGGA
>DATKAY010000074.1:0-39661 GCA_035514495.1 Sphingomicrobium sp.
ATGGTTCATTCTCCGCCGATCCTGGTGCTCGACGAGCCGACCGCGGGAGTCGACGTCGAGCTTCGGCGGCAGTTGTGGGACTTCGTCCGTTCGTTGAACAAGAAGGGCGTGACGGTGGTGCTGACCACCCATTACCTGGAGGAAGCCGAGCAACTGTGCGACCGGATCGCGATCATCAACCACGGCCGGGTGATCGCCAACGAGACGACCCGCGACCTCGTTGCCAAGACGCAGGAAAAATCGGTGGTGGTCACCATCGACCGTGACCTCGACCATGTCCCGTCCAGCAGCTGCTTCGACAATATCACGCTGGTCGACGAGCGGACTTTGGAAATCACCTACCGAAAGGACAAGGTGAACGCGGGTCAGGTGCTCGGCGCGCTTAGCGCGGACGGGCTCGGAATCGTCGACGTGTCGACCCGCGATCCCGACCTCGAGAGCATTTTCCTCAGCCTCGTGTCCGAAGGGTGAGCAACACTTTCGACGTCCTGGTGGTCGGGTCGGGGGCGGCCGGACTGACGGCGGCGCTCAACCTTGCCGAAAGCCGGAAGGTCGGGGTCATCGCCAAGTCCGCCATCGCCGAGGGAGCGACCAGCTGGGCGCAGGGCGGGATCGCCGCAGTGCTCGAGGAAGGGGACACGTTCGACGCCCACGTCAACGACACGATGATCGCCGGCGCCGGGCTCAACGACCGGAAGGTCGTCGAGCATGTCGTTGCCGAGGCTCCGCGGGCGATTGCCCGGCTGATGGAGCTTGGAGTGCCCTTCGCGACGGAAGGCGATGCGCTCCACCTGACCCGCGAAGGCGGTCACAGCCATCGCCGGATCGTCCATGTCGCCGATGCGACGGGCCGGGCGGTTCAGCAAGCGCTCGAGGCCGCCGCTGCAAAGCAGCCGAACATCACCCTGATTCCGGACATGGTCGCGATCGACCTTGCCACCGGCCGCCACGCAAAGCGCTTTTCGACCAGCGGCAACATCCACGGTCTTTATGCCTACAACCGCGCCAGGAGGCGGGTGGAGACGCTGAGCGCCAGGGCGACAATCCTGGCAAGCGGCGGAGCGGGGCGAGCCTATCTGTTTTCGACGGCGCCGCGCGGAGCGACCGGGGACGGGATCGCCATGGCCTGGCGGGCGGGATGCCGGGTGTCGAACATGGAGTTCATGCAGTTCCACCCGACCTGCCTCTACAACCTCCAGGTCAAGAACTTCCTGATCACCGAGGCGGTTCGCGGCGAGGGCGGGCAGCTGAAGATCCCCAAGGACGCCGAAGGCGGCGGCGAGCGGTTCATGCCAAGGTTCGACGATCGTGCAGAGCTGGCGCCGCGCGACATCGTCGCCCGAGCGATCGACCATGAAATCAAGCGGCTCGGCCTCGATTTCGTCCATCTCGATATCTCGCACCGGCCCACGGATTTCGTGAAAGGCCATTTCCCGACCATCTACGAGAAGCTGCTCGGGCTCGGCATCGACATGACCGTCGAGCCGATCCCCGTCGTTCCCGCCCAGCATTACACCTGCGGCGGAGTGATGGTGGACCTTGCCGGCCGAACTGACGCTCCCGGCCTATACGCGGCGGGCGAGGTCACCCAGTCCGGCCTTCACGGCGCCAATCGGCTCGCGTCGAACAGCCTGCTCGAATGCCTGGTGTTCGGCGAGGCGGCGGCCCGTGACATTCTCGGCCGTTGGGGCGGTCTTCCCGAGCCTCCGGCGATCCGGCCCTGGGACGAAAGCCGCGTTACCGACAGCGACGAGGAAGTCGTCATCCACCAGATCTGGGGCGAGATCCGCCGCTTCATGTGGAATTACGTCGGAATCGTTCGAACGACCAAGCGGCTCGAGCGCGCCAAGCGCCGGATCGACCTGATCCGGCAGGAAGTTGCCGAATATTACCGCAACTTCCGGGTCACCCCCGACCTTATCGAGCTACGCAATCTCGTCGAAGTCGCCGACCTGATCATCCGTTCGGCGATCGCCCGACAAGAAAGCCGCGGCCTCCACTACACGCTCGACTATCCCCAAACCGAGAGCGAGCCGAGCGACACCGTGCTGGTTCCCTGAAGTCCACCAGGTCTATTCATCCTGGCGGAATTTACAGGTCCCGCGGTCGGGTGGGGGAAAGGATTCAGATGCGGTCGCGCAGGCCGCTCACTCCTTCGGATTCCGAGCAGTGACTGCAGCAAAAGAACGTGCCGCTCCGCTCAAGGCCGTGGCCGATGATGCGTGTGCCGCAATGAGCGCAGACTGGGGCGAGCGCGCTTATCGCACATTCGAAACTGTCGAACACATGCTTCTTGCCATGCATCACGACTTCAAAGCTTTTGTCGTAATTGTTTCCGCAAGTGTCGCAAATCGGCATGGTCATCACCTCAATGGTTGCGCGAGCAGAGCGTCGGGCTTCAGTCAGAGACGAGGTATAAGGCTGATCGCCGCGAGCTTGCGTATCAGTGTTAGGTCAGGGGGCTTAATGTCCGCAACGTCCTTCACAATTCATCAACTTTTTCGCTCGACGTTCCCATCGGGATGCCGGGCAAACGCTATTTCCCGGTTTCTCACGCCGCAACGGGCAGGCAGCTGGGTTACGATTTACGCTTTACCGAATGTTTTACGCTGAATTTTCAAACTGTTAAGAGCGCGTTCATTCGTTCAGGCGTTATACTGGGGTGAAAAGGAGAATCTCATGCGGAACATCATCATTTTCACCGCGGTCGCGGCGCTCGCCGCGACTCCGGCGCTCGCACAGGGCCGTGGCGGTCCACCGGCCGGGACCCCGGGCGGCGGCGGAATGGGCGCAGGCCCGCCGATGACTCCTCCGGGCCAGATGGGCCTTGGAGCGGGTACCGCAGACTATGCCCGCGGCAATGTCGCCAACCAGCGTGGCCAGTTCGGGCGTGACTTTGCCGACCGGCAGCGGGCTCGCGCCATGGAGCAGGTCGAAGAGTATCGCGAACGCGCCGAGGCTCGGAAAGCGCAGGCGCTTGCAATGGCCGAGGCCGCTCGAGCGGGCCGGCCGATTCCCGCAGACGCGTCACAGATTCGCCAGGCGTTCCACGAAGACATGAAGGCCTGGCGCGAGGCGTTCCGGATCGGGCGCGAGGATTGGCACCAGCAGCGCCAGCTGTGGCTCGACTCTCGCGGAGAGATGAGCGCGGCGGAATGGGCGCTTCTACGGGCCGATTGGTTCGCGGCTCGCGATGCCTGGATCGCCAAGCAGGTGGCATGGGCACAGGCCCGCGCACAATAATCGGTTAGCGGCCCGGGCAGTAACCGGGCATTGCTGACCGACAATGGAGGGGATCGGGCCGGCGGCTCGGTCCCTTTCCTTTTGCCCGTCGTTCGCGAACGGACCGAAAGACCGGCGTTACCCCCGGTCGTATTCAGGCCGACCGCTGGCGTCCCGCCGTCACCCTGCTAAACCGCTGCGCTTCATGGCTGACGGCAATCATCTCTATCTCGTCGACGGGTCGAGCTATATCTTCCGGGCCTACCACCGGCTGCCGCCGCTCACCAACCGCCACGGCCAGCCGGCGGGCGCTGTCTATGGCTATACGACGATGCTGTGGAAGCTCGCCGAGGGCCTCAACAAGGCAGACGGACCGACCCACATGGCGGTCATTCTCGACAAGTCAGAGCAGACGTTCCGCACTGAGATGTACGACCAGTACAAGGCAAACCGGCCGCCGCCGCCCGAGGACCTGGTCCCGCAATTCCCGCTGATCCGCGATGCCACCCGCGCCTTCTCCATCCCTTGCATCGAAGAGGCGGGGCTGGAGGCCGACGACATCATCGCCTGCTATGTCACCGCCGCCAGGAAAGCGGGCTGGAAAGTGACGATCGTCAGTTCCGACAAGGACTTGATGCAGCTGGTCGAGGACCCAAGCGTCGACATGCTCGACACGATGAACGACCGGCGGATCGACAGCGCCTATGTGCGCAACAAATTCGGGGTCGGGCCGGAAACTCTCGGCGACGTGCTGGCGCTGATGGGCGACAAGGTCGACAATATACCCGGAGTGCCGGGAATCGGGCCGAAGACGGCGTCGCAACTGATCCTCGAATACGGCTCGCTCGACGCGGTACTCGCCAATGCAGAGGCGATTCCCAAGCCCAAGCTCAAGCAGTCGCTGATCGATCATGCGGAGGCCGCGCGGCTTTCGCGCAAGCTCGTCGAGCTGGTCTGCGACTCACCGCTTCCGCAGCCGCTCGATGAGTTGCAGCTGACCGGAATCCCGCCCGAGCCGCTCAAGGCATTCCTCGAGGAACAAGGCTTCAAGTCGCTACTTGCCCGGCTGACCGGAGGGACCGCCCCGGCTTCGGGAAAAAGCAGCAGCGGCGGCGGGCTGAACCTCACTGCCGCGTCGATCGACTCCAGGCCTTCCGGGCCGGCCGAGCCGGACGCAATCACTGTCGACCGGTCGAAATACGAGACCGTCGCCGACGAGGAATCGCTCGACCGCTGGATCGCCGATGCTAGGGCCAGGGGCTATGTGGCGGTCGATACCGAAACCGACTGCATCGATTGCGTGGTCGCCAGGCTTGCCGGAATCAGCCTCGCCACCGAGCCGAACCGGGCCTGCTACATCCCGCTCGGCCATAGCGGCGCCGACCTCTATTCCGACGAGCCCGACCAGCTGCCGATGGACCTGGCCCTCGGCAGGCTGAAAGCGCTGCTCGAGGATCCCGCGGTACTCAAGATCGGCCATAACCTCAAGTACGACTGGGTGATGTTCGACAAGGCGGGAATCGCGGTCGCGCCTTACGACGACACGATGGTGATGAGCTTCGACCTCGACGCCGGGCGTCACAGCCACGGGCTCGACGAACTCGCCAGGCTTCACTTCGACCATGCGTGCATAGCCTTCAAGCAGCTGTGCGGCGTTGGAAAGAACCAGATCACCTTCGACAAGGTGCCGCTGCCCCAGGCGACCGAATATGCGGCCGAGGACGCCGACATCACGCTGCGACTGTGGCTCAGGCTCAAGCCGCGCATCGCGCAGGACAATGTCGCGCGAGTCTACGAGCGGGTGGACCGGCCGCTGGTCCCGGTAGTCGGCCGGATGGAGCGGCGCGGGGTCAAGGTCGACCGCGACTATCTGGCCCGGCTGAGCCGCGAATTCGCTGACGAGATCGCCCGGCTGGAGGAGAAGATCTACGAGGAGGCGTGCGGGCCCTTCACCATCGGCTCGCCCCAGCAGCTCGGCGAAGTGCTGTACGGACGTCTCGGCCTGAAGGGCGGCCGAAAGGGAAAGAGCGGCCAGTATTCGACCGACGTCAACGAGCTCGAAAGGCTTGCCGGCGAGGGGGTCGAATGCGCCCGGCTGGCGCTCGACTGGCGACAGCTCTCGAAGCTCAAATCGACCTATACCGACGCCCTGCAGGCGCAGATCAACCCGGAAAGCGGGCGCGTCCACACCAGCTTCAGCCTGGCGGGCGCCCAGACCGGCCGGCTCGCCTCCAACGATCCCAATTTGCAGAACATCCCGATCCGGACCGAGATCGGCCGAAAGATCCGCGATGCCTTCGTCGCCGAGCCGGGCAACGTCCTGATGAGCGCCGACTACAGCCAGATCGAACTCAGGCTCGCCGCCCATATGGCCGACGTTCCGCAATTGAAGACCGCCTTTAGCGATCATGCCGACATCCACAGCATGACTGCTGAGGAGCTGTTCGGGTCGTCCGACCGCGACAACCGCAACAAGGCCAAAACGGTCAATTTCGCGATCCTCTACGGAATCTCGTCCTGGGGTCTCGCCGGCCGGCTCGGGATTTCCAGGGACGAGGGCAAGGCGATCATCGACCGCTATTTCGAGCGCTTCCCGGGAATCCGCACCTACATCGAGCAGACCCTGCAATTCGCTCGCGAGCACGGGTTCACGCGCACCTTGTTCGGGCGCAAGACCCACTTCCCGAACATCCGCGCATCCAACCCGTCATTCCGCGCAGGCGCCGAGCGAGCGGCAGTCAACGCGCCGATCCAGGGCACCAGCGCCGACCTCATCAAACGGGCGATGGCGCGCATGGACGAGGCGCTCGACCAGGCCGGGCTTGGCGGCGCGAAAATGCTTCTCCAGGTCCACGACGAGCTCGTCTTCGAAGTCCCGAAAGGCCGCGAGGAGGAAGCTGCCGAGATCATCCGCAAGGTGATGTCCGGTGCGGCCGGGCCGTCGGTCGTCCTCGACGTCCCGCTGGACGTCGAGGCGGGATGGGGTGCCAACTGGGGCGCCGCGCATTGAGCACGGCGGCGCCGGAGGCGGGCGGTCCGAAAGCCGATCTCGCGGCGCTTGCGCGAGGCGGCCGGATCAACTTCTTCGGCTTCTGCCTTCGCCTCGCCGCCCGGCTTCCCTTCCTGTTCATCGCCGGCAGGTTCTACGGCCCGGAGATTCTCGGCCGCTTCGCTTATGCGATCATCGTCATCGAGCTTGCCGCCCAGCTGGCGACGATCGGCCTGAAACGCGGGCTCGCGCAGCAGCTGGCGAAGACCGACCAGCCGCATGTCTGCGTCGTCTTCGACGGCCTGCTGGCGGCTTTCCTCGCCTCGGCGGTGGCGAGCGCCGTCCTGATGATCTTCCCGCAGGCGATGTTCCCGGCGGGCGACATCATGGGAGCCGAATGGCTGTTGCCGCTTATCATCTTCGGGATCGCCGGTGCCGACATCGCGCTCGCCGCGCTCGCCTATCGCCACGACGTTGCCTCGACGGTCCAGGTTCGGGCGATCGTCGAGCCAATCACGATCAGCGTCGCCGCAGGTATGCTGATCTTCCTGTTCCCGCGCGACGGCCTCATCATCGCCTATGTCGTCTCAATCGTCGCCGGACTTGCCGTGGCGCTGTGGCGGCTGATCCGCAACTACGGCCTTCCCCACGGATGGAAACCGCACCCCGGAACCGTCTGGTCGATGGCGCGCCAGAATTTCCCGCTCGCCGCCGCCGATGCGATCGAATGGGGGTCGCGAAGGCTGGACATCGCCATCCTCGGCCTGTTCGTCGCGCCCTACTGGGTCGGCATCTATTACATTGCCCAGAACGTCGCCTCGCTTCCCGCCAAGCTGAAGACGAGCTTCGATCCGATCCTCGCCCCGGTCGTCACCAACAAATTGGCGGAGGGCGATCTCGGCGCCGTCGCCAAGCAGGTGCGGCAGGTCGGGTTCTGGGTGATTTCGGCGCAGGCGGGAATTGCCTTCGCGCTCGCCATCCCGGGCGAAGCGGTCATGGGCCTGGTCGGTCCGGCGTTCGTCTCGGGAACGGCCGCGCTCGCCTTCCTGCTGTTCGCCGAAGTCGTCGCGGCGACCGCGGCGGTATCCGAAGCGGCGCTGGTTTACGTGGCCCGGCTTCGCAATCTCGCGATCTCGCTTCTGATGATCGTCACCCAGGCCGCCCTGACGATTGCCTTGATCCTCGCCGTCGGGCGGCTGCCGGTCGAGCCCGCGCAGGTTGCGCCGCTCCAGATCGCGGCGGCCGGGGTGGCGCTGATGATCTCGCTTGCCCTTGCCTCGGTGCTCAAGGCCAAGCTGCTTCGCCGGATACTCGGAGCGCCCGTGCAGGGGTGGCGCTGGTCGCTGATCTGGGCGGCGGCGGCGGCTGTCGTTACCGGATCGCTGGTAATCCTGCTCCCCGAATGGGCCGAGCTGATTTTCGGCATTCCCGCGATCCTCCTCGCGTTCGGCGCGGTCCTGTGGGTGAAGGGCTTCGGGAAGGACGACCGGGAACTATTCCGGATGAAGAAGGAGGAGATCGAGGATCTCCAGCTCCCCCCGCCCGGACACAAAGGGGGCCGAATGAGCTGATCCGGCGGTTTGCGGCCGGCCCGCAGTCTGGGCGGGAAGCAGCGAGCGGCGGCTAGTGCCGGAAATGCCTGATTCCGGTGAACAGCATCGCCAGCCCCGCCTCGTCGGCGGCCGCGATGACTTCCTCGTCGCGGATCGATCCGCCGGGCTGGATCACGGCGGTGGCGCCTGCCTCGGCGGCAGAAAGCAAGCCGTCGGCGAAGGGGAAGAAGGCGTCGGACGCGACCGCAGATCCGACGGTTCGCGGCTCCTTCCAGCCGTTCGCCTCAGCTGCCTCTCGAGCGCGGATGGCTGCGATCCTGGCGCTGTCGCGACGGTTCATCTGACCGGCGCCGACACCGGCCGTCACCCCGTCCCTGGCATAGACGATGGCGTTCGACTTGACGTGCTTGGCGACGGTCCAGGCGAACAGGCAGTCGGCAAGCTCTTGGCTCGTCGGCTCGCGCCTGGTGACGCATTTGAGCTGCTCGCGGGTGACGGTGCCGTTGTCGCGGTCCTGGACGAGAAGGCCTCCGGCGATGACTGCGAGCGATTGTCCCGGCCGCGCCGGATCGGGCAGCTCGCCGGTCAAAAGCAGCCGCAGGTTCTTTTTCTTTGCGAAGATCGCCCGGGCTTCTTCGTTCGCGTCGGGAGCAACCACGACCTCGGTAAAGATCTGGGTGATGGCCAAAGCGGTGAGAGCGTCAAGCGGGCGGTTGGTGGCGACGATCCCGCCGAAAGCCGACACGCTATCGCAGGCCAGGGCCTCGCTCCAGGCATCGAGCAGGCTGGCCCGGGTCGCCACTCCGCACGGGTTCGCGTGCTTGACGATGACCACCGTCGGGTCGGAAGCGGCGAACTCGGAGACCAGCTCGAGCGCCGCGTCGGCATCGTTCAGATTGTTGTAGCTGAGCTCCTTGCCCTGGACCTGGCTTGCCTGGGCGACTCCGCGCGCGTGCGGGCCCGCGGGAACATAAAGCGCCGCCTGCTGGTGCGGGTTCTCGCCGTAGCGGAGCGGCATCTTCAGCCGCGACGAGAAGGTCCAGGATTGCGGCCAGCGCTCGCCCTGGTCGCCAAAAGCGAACCATTGCGAAATCATCGAATCATAGGCGGCAGTCAAAGCGAAAGCCTTGGCGGCCATGCGCTTGCGGAATTCGAGCGAAGTCGAACCGCCGTTGCTTTCGAGCTCTCCAAGCAGCTCGTCATAGTCGCCGGGATCGGTGAGGCAGGTCACGAACGCATGGTTCTTGGCCGCCGAGCGGACCATCGAGGGGCCGCCGACGTCGATATTCTCGATGATCTCGTCGCGGCCCGAGCCGCGCATGACGGTCGCTTCAAACGGGTAGAGATTGACCACCACGAGATCAATCGGGACGATCCCGTGCTCGTCCATCGCCGATTTGTGCCCGGGATTGTCGCGAACCCCCAGAAGGCCGCCATGGACCTTCGGATGGAGCGTCTTGACCCGGCCGTCCATCATCTCGGGGAAGCCGGTCAGGTCGCTGACGTCGCGAACCTCGGCGCCGCTGTCGCGAAGCTTGGCCGCTGTCCCGCCGGTCGAGACCAGCTCCACTCCAAGGCGCGAAAGCGCCTTGCCCAGCCGGTCCAGGCCGGTCTTGTCGGAAACGGAAATCAGCGCCCGCCGGATCGGGACGAGGTCGGCCACATGTCTCTCCTTGTCAGCTCGAGCGGCGGAATTGCCAATGCGCCTCGGCTCCGGCGCTCGCCGCCTCGCCGTTGATCACCAACTGCATGGTGCGATGGGGGATGCCCTGCCCGTCGACCATCAGGCTCTCCTCGACCGCAAGGGCCGCGCCTTGTGAGCGGAAGTTCCAGGGCGGAGCGCCGGGCGAGCGCAGGATCGCACCCATTCCGTCGGCAGTTATCGTCGGCTCGATGCCGGCGGCAAGATGGAAGCGGATCGAAAAAGCGGTCCCGCCCTTTGGCCTGCGGCGGCTTTTGGCGATGAGTTCGTCGGTGCCGCGAAGTTCCTTGCCGTCATTGCCGAGCACGAGCGTCCGCCTGTGAAGCAGCCCGAAGGCGCGCAGATAGCCGTCGTGGCTGGCGTGGATCCGGCTGGAATCATGATTTTCGGAGCGGTCGATCAGGACATCGGTCACGCCGCGGCCGAGCGAGCCGTCGGGCAGGATGGCCGTTGAATTGGTATCGGCAATGGCGAGAGTGCTGTGCGCGGCGGTGGTCCGAAGGCCGTTGACCAGGTCCGGCGGCAGCCGGCCTGGAAGCGGCTCGGGCCCGCCGCAATTGACGACCAGCCGCTGCGGGCCGTCGGACAGCTCGAACGCCAGTGTCGATGCGCATCCCGATGGCGCCGCTTTGGGTGGAGGAGGCGGCGCGGCATCCATGACGACGATGGTCCCGAGCGCCGAGAGCCGGTGGAAGCCCCAGCCACGCGGCTCGCGAAGCGCCCGCGCCCGCATCCCGCAGCCCTCGACGATGGCGGCGATTCGCGCCGAGTCCTCGGCATTGCCGCCCTGCCAGCTCGACAGTGCGCCGTCGCCGAGGATGACCCCGTGAAGAGCCGAAAGGGCCGCGCCGGAGGCGACCTCGAGGCTTTCGGGCGGCGCTTGCTTGGCCGCGAAATAGGCAGAGCGAAGAAGGCCGAGGCGGTCGACGAACTGGACCTGCTCGTAGGGCGTGCGGCTGATGAGGCCGCCATCGTCCGATTGCGCCGAGGCGAGCGCACGGCCCAGCCCCGACTCGCTTCGGGCGATTCGGGCAACCCCGCCCTGGACCAGCAATGCGGCTGCGACCGCGCCCGCCCAGGCACTGACTCGCTGGAGCCCGGCCGGAGCCCTTTCGGCATTGGCTTCGAGGTGCCGGGCGCCGCGCGCCAGCGTGTTGAGGAGCGCCGAGCGATAGCCCGGCTCGGTGCTCGACAGGATGTAGGGCGCATAGGCGGTCCAGAATAAAATCCGCTCACCCCAGAGGTGCGGCCGCCAGGCGCCGTCGACCCGGGTCCCGTGGGCGAGAAGCCACCGGCCGACAATCGCTTCGGCGAGCCGGGCCCCCTTCTCGCGCGAGGCCGCGGCGGCGAGATCGCGAAGCCAGGAAAAACCCTGAAGCTGCGCGGCGAGCGGACCGTCGGTTCCGACCGCGGCGAAATCGAGGCCGGCAAGCGCAAGCGTCTCGTCACCGAAGGTGAATTTTCCGGCCAGCAGCGCGTCGCCCCTTCGGCGATCGCCCTGCACATGGTCGCGGGGAACCGCTACCAGCTTCAGCGGCCGGCGACGCGCGCCCGTCAGCCGCGACAGGAACGAGCCTCGGGCAAGCTTTCGGACGACGTCGCTCGCAGCGGCGTCCGTGGCGCTCATCCTTCGCCCCGGAGAGCCCGAATGTTGGACTCGTACCGGTCTGCACCGCCGCGAAAGCTGGCGGAGCCCGCAACCAGCACCGTTGCGCCCGAATCCACCGCTCGCGGCGCGGTTTCCGGGTCGATCCCGCCATCGACCTCGATCTCGACCGAAAGACCGCGGCGGGCGATCTTCTCGGCGATCGCCTCGATCTTGCGAAGCTGCGATTCGATGAACTTCTGGCCGCCGAATCCCGGGTTTACGCTCATCACCAGGACGAGGTCGATCTCGTCGAGAAGGTAATCCACCGACTCCGCCGGAGTAGCCGGATTGAGCGACACGCCAGCCTTCTTGCCGAGCGCCTTGATGTGCTGAACGGTCCGGTGGAGGTGGGGCCCCGCCTCCGGATGGACGGTGATGCAATCCGCCCCCGTCTGCGCGAATTCGTCGAGGAAGGGGTCGACCGGAGCGATCATCAGATGGACGTCGAACGGCTTAGTCGTGTGCGGCCGAAGCGCTTTGACTACCGCCGGGCCGATGGTGATGTTGGGGACGAAATGCCCGTCCATCACGTCGATGTGGATCCAGTCGGCGCCGGCCTTGTCGATCGCGCGGACCTCCTCGCCCAACCTGGCGAAGTCGGCCGAGAGGATCGAAGGTGCAATGAGCGGGCGAGGCATCGGCCCGATTAGACGATATTAAGCGCGGCGGACAAGGCGCATGGAGAAGAAGCCGTCGAGCCCGCCTTCGTCCTGAAGCAGGCCGGGAAGGATCCGAACCCACCCCTCGGCAGTCGGCTCGACGAACCCGGGCAGCTCTCCGGCCAGAGGCGGCGTGGCTTCGAAATCGCGACTCGCCGACAAAAAATCCGAGACGATTCGCTCCCCCTCCTCCGGCTCGAGCGAGCAGACCGAGTAGACGAGCGCGCCGCCCGGACGGACGGCCAAAGCGGCTCGGGCAATCAGCTTTGCCTGGACCTCGGCAGCTTCGGCGATGATTCGAGGGCGCGCCCGGTAGAGCACTTCGGGATGCCGGCGGTACGTCCCCGTCGCCGAGCAGGGTGCGTCGAGAAGCACCGAATCGAACTGGCGCTGCGGCTGCCAGGTCAGGGCATCGGCGCAGACCAGCCGCGCCGAAAGGCCGGTGCGCTCCAAATTCTGGGCGAGCCGCTTGAGGCGCTGCTCCGACAGGTCGACGGCGGTGACGTCATGGCCCGCCGAGGCCATCTGCATCGTCTTGCCGCCGGGCGCCGAGCATAGGTCCAAAACCTCCCCGGCGGCCGGCGGAACCAGCCGCGCGGGAATGGACGCTCCAAGATCCTGCACCCACCACTCGCCGTACTTGAATCCCGGCAGCTCCGCAATCGCCCCGGCGTCCTCGAGACGCAGGTGGCGCGGGGCGAGGGAGGAAGCGCCGGCCGCAGCGGCGAAGTCCTGCGCCGCCTCGTCCGACTTGAAGCTTAGGTCGAGCGGCGGCTTTTTGGCGATCTGCCGCCGCGCCGCCTCGACCACGTCGGGCCCCCAGTTTTCAGCCCAACGGCTCTCGACCTGCGGCGGCAGGCGGGGAGCGTCCAATTGCGGGATTTTGCGCCTGAGAAGCGTCCCCAGAACGCCGTGCACGAGCCGCCTCGGGCCGCCATCGACCAGCGGCAAGGCGGTCGAGACGACGGCATGGTCCGGAGTGTCGAGCCCGATCTTCTGGGCGAGCGCGAGGCGAAGCACCATCCGCGCCTTCGAATCGTCCGGAAGCCGCTTGCTGGTCGCGCTGTCGACAAGGTCGTCGATGTCCGGCAGGCGCCGAAGCGCCTCCCCGGCAATGGCGAGCGCCAGCGCCCGGTCGCTGGGTTCGAGTTGCCGGGAGGCCGAGGCCGCGGACTCGAGGGTCCGGCCCTGCCGAAGCACCGATTCGAGCATCTGGAGCGCCGCTCGGCGCGCGGCGAGACCCTTGGTTGGCAACGCCTCAGCCATGGCGCATCATCGTTTGATGAAACGTCCACGACATCTCGACCCGCCCAGCTATCTGTCCAAGTCGCCGCCGGTTCCCGAGCCGGAGCCGGTCAAGGAGACCGCAGCTCCGGCCGGCGAGAAAACCAGGCCCGATCCAACTCGCTACGGCGATTGGGAAAAGAAGGGCATCGCGATCGATTTCTAGCCTCAAACGCCCTCTGCGCGTGGCGGTCGCGCGAGCAGGTCTTCGAGCACCGAATCGACAGTTGCGCCCTTGAGCAGCCGATCGACCGACTGGACGATCGGCATGTCCACCCCGCGCTCGGCCGCGAGCCGAGCAAGCACCGGCGCAGTGAAGGCACCTTCGGCGACGGTCCGGCGGTCGGCCATCAATTCGGCAGCCGATCGCCCCTGGCCGATCCCGATCCCCAGCGAATAATTGCGCGAGCTGGCCGACGAGCAGGTCAGGACGAGATCGCCGAGGCCCGAGAGCCCGGCAAGCGTTTCGGGTCGCGCGCCCAGCTCCACGCCGAAGCGGGCCATCTCGGCAAATCCCCTGGCGATCAGCGCCGCCCGGGCGTTCTGGCCGAGGCCTCGGCCCTCGACCACTCCGCAGGCGATCGCGAGCACATTCTTGACGGCTCCGCCGATCTCCGCCCCGGCGACGTCCTCGCTGACGTAAATCCGGAAGGCCGGCTGCGCCAAAGCGGCGCGTAGCCGCTCGCCGAGCCCGGAATCATCTGCTGCGAGCGTCACCGCCGTCGGCAGCCCCCGTGCGACTTCATGGGCAAAGCTCGGGCCTGAAAGGACCGCGACTTGAGCGCCCGGGCAGGCGGCGGCGGCCGCTTCGTGCAAAAGCTTGCCGCTATGTTCCTCGATGCCCTTGGAGCAGACCACTAGCGGAGCGGCGCTGGACGGGGCGCGCTTGAGGATCGAGCGCATATGCTGGGCCGGGGTGACGACGAGCCAGGCATCGCTCGCCGCGACATCGCCCAGCTCCGCGGTCGCCCGGATCGCCGGATTGAGCGCGACTCCGGGCAGGTAGAGCGGGTTTTCGTGCGATTTGTTGACGGCTTCGACGACTTCGGGCTCCAGCGCCCAGAGCAGGGTGTCGCGCCCCGCCCTCGCCGCCACCTGCGCAAGGGCCGTTCCCCAGGCGCCACCGCCAATCACCGCAACGCGCTCGATGCTCATGCCTTCACGCCCGCGCCGCGCACCTTTAGCGCATCCGGGTCGAGCGGCCAGCGGGCGCGCGCCGGAGCGGCAAGGTCGTCGGTCATCCCGAGCCGCAAGCGCTCGGCGCCGGCCCAGGCGATCATCGCCGCATTATCGGTGCACAGCCAGGCCGGCGGGACGGAAAAGCCGCGGCCGCTGTCGTTTGCCAACTGCTGGAGCGCGGTTCGGATCGCCTGGTTGGCGGCGACTCCCCCGGCAACCACGAGCACCGGCGTATCGCTGTTGCGCAAGGCAAGGCGCGTTCGGTCGACGAGCACATCGACCACCGCCTGCTGGAAGCTCGCGGCAATGTCCTGCGGCGAGTGATTGCCCGAAGCGACCGACCGCTGAACCGCGCTCTTGAGCCCTGCAAAGGAGAAATGCGGCTCCCCCGAGCCGACCAGCGGGCGCGGAAGCGGCACCGATGCCGGATTCCCCTCCCTCGCCAGCCGCTCGATCGCCGGTCCGCCCGGATAACCCAGACCCAGCAGCTTGGCCGCCTTGTCGAACGCCTCTCCGGCGGCATCGTCTATGGTCGTCGCGAGCCTTCGGTACTCGCCGACCCCGAGCACTTCGAGGATCTGGCAATGCCCGCCCGAAACCAGCAGCAGCAGATAGGGAAAATCGAGGTCGGGATCGACCAGCCGCGGGCTGAGCGCATGGCCTTCGAGGTGGTTGACGGCAATCAGCGGTCTGTCCGTCGAAAGCGCCAGCCCCTTCGCGGTGAGGAGCGCGACCATGACGCCGCCGATCAGCCCCGGGCCGGCGGTTGCGGCAATTGCATCGACATCCCGGATGTTCGCTCGCGCTTCGTCGAGGACCCGCTGAACCAGGCCGGGCAGGATCTGGACATGGGCCCTTGCGGCGATCTCCGGGACTACGCCTCCGAACGGACTGTGCGCCTCATTCTGCGAAACCACGCAATGCGCAACGACTCGCCGGTCGCTGGTGACGAGCGCCGCAGCGGTGTCGTCGCAGGAGGATTCAAGGCCGAGGATCAGCGCCATGCGTGTTCCTTTGCCCCAAGCGTTGGACTAGTGGAAGGCGATGCGTCCTAGCCCGAGACTTGGAACCCGCGGCTCGCCGTTGGCGATGATCCAGGCGCGCAAGGTCGCCGCGGCGCTCGAAGTGGCGGAACGGTGGCCGGCCGGGCAGGTCGAAATCCGTCCGATCACGACAAGCGGCGACCGGATCGCCGACCGCCCGCTCGCCGATGTCGGTGGGAAGGGGCTGTGGACCAAGGAGCTCGACCAGGCGCTGATCGACGGTGAGATCGATTTCACCGTCCACTCGATGAAGGACGTCGAAGTGATCCGGCCGGCGGAAATCCGGCTCGCCGCCATTCGCCCCCGGCTCCATGTCGAGGACAAGCTGATCGGCGCGGCTTCGCTCGACGAACTGAAGGAGGGCGCGGTGGTTGGAACCTCGTCGCCGCGCCGCGCCGCTCAGATACTTGCCGCCCGGCCCGACCTCAAGGTCGTGCCGATCCGCGGCAATGTCGAAACGCGGCTCAAGAAGCTCGAATCGGGCGAAGTGGACGCAACGATCCTTTCGGCCGCCGGCCTTCACCGGCTCCAGCTCGACCATATCGGAGTCGTGCTCCCGTTCGACGTCATGCTTCCGGCGCCCGGCCAGGGGGCGCTCGGGATCGAGTGCCGGGCCAATGACAGTGATTGCATGCAGTTGCTGAAGCTTATCGACGACCGAGCCGGCCGTTCCGTGGTCATGGCCGAACGAGCCTTTGCCCGGGCACTTGGAGGCTCCTGCCATTCGCCCGTCGCTGCGCTCGCTACCATTGACCGGATGGGAGTACAGCTGACCGGCGAAATCCTGTCCGCCGACGGTCGCGAGCGAATTCGCGACGAAGCGTCGTTCGCGGCCGGCGACGAGGAGGCGCCGGCGCAGCTTGCCCGCGACATGCTCGCCCGCGCCCCGCAAGCGATCCGGAAGCTCTTCGAAGCGGCATGAGGCCGCTCGCAATCCTGCGCCCGGAGCCCAGCGCGAGCTCGACGGCGAGCGCGGCGGAGGCTCTCGGGCTTACTCCCATCGTCATGCCGTTGTTCAGGATAGAGCCCGTCGCCTGGCGAGCGCCCGCTCCGGCCGGTTTCGACGGGTTGTTGCTGACCAGCGCCAATGCGGTTCGGCATGGCGGGAGGGGACTCGATCAGCTCCGGGGCCTTGCCGCTTATTGTGTGGGCGAAGCGACCGCTTCGGAAGCGCGCAATGCCGGATTCACCGTCGCCGGCGTCGGCCTATCGGGTGTCGATTCGCTTCTGGAAACGCTCCCCGACGGGCTCCGGCTGCTTCACCTGTGCGGTGCCGACAGGCGCGATCCTGCCGATCCGCGCCAGTCGGTCGAGCCTGTCCGCGTCTACCGTGCGGTCGAACTCCCGGTTCCGCTGAACCTCGACCAGTTAGAGGGGGCGGTGGCGGCCGCCTACTCGCCTCGAACCGCCGCTAGGCTGTCGAGCCTTGTCGACCAGGCGGGTCTTCGACGCGAAAGAATTGCGGTCGCGGTGATGAGCGACACCGCGGCCAAGGCCGCCGGACCGGGATGGGAAAGGGTCGAATCCGCCTCCGATCCCAGCGAATCGGCGCTTCTGGCCCTCGCGGTAGAGCTGTGCGACAACCGGCGGTGATGGAGCGGGCAGGCCGAAGAGAATTGGGTTGGGGAGCGCGGCTTCTGATCGCCTTCGCCTTGATTCTGGCCGGGGCGGCCGCCGCCACCTGGGGGTTGGCGCGCAGCGAAACGGCGGCACGGCTGCTGGGAGTGGCTTCCACCGATCGGCCGGCGCAAGCCAGTAGCGAGCAGGTCGCTCGGCAGGGCGTTGCGCAGAGCGAGCCGCAAAAGGCACTCAACCCGGCCATCGCGAAACAGATCGAAGAGCTTCAGGAGCGCATCCGCCGGATCGAGACCGAGGAGGCGGAGGGCCCCAGCGGGCGAGCCGACGCGCTTCTGATCGCGCTCGCGACTCGACGCGCGATCGAGCGCGGAGTCGCTTTGGGCTATCTCGAGCGGCTTCTCGTCGATCGCTTCGGCTCGAGCCATCCGCAGGCTGTCGCCACGATCATCACCGCGTCGCGCTCGCCGGTCCGACTGACGGAGCTGATCGCGCGGCATCAGGACCTCCGGCCGGAATTGGTCGGCCGTCCGCCCGACGAGGATTTGTGGACCGGGATAAAACGGGGGTTTTCGTCGCTGGTCAGCATCCGCCGCTCCGACCGACCGGGAACGGAACCGCAGGCGCGATACGAGCGCGCCCTGTCGCACCTGATGGCCGGGGAAGTGGATTCGGCGCTTGCCGAGACGATGCGGCTGCCGGGCGCTCCGCGCGCTCGTGAGTGGATTGCCGATGCCCGCCGCTATGTCGCAGCCCGGCGCGCGGTCGATGCGATAGAATCGGCGGCGCTGCTGGGCAGCTCGCCCTCCGGCTGATGCTCCATTCGTCCAGGGGTTGGCAAAGCCGGGCGGTCGTGCGATTCTTGTCCAAGCGCACAGGCCAGGTTAAGCAATAT
This sequence comes from Sphingomicrobium sp., assembly GCA_035514495.1. Classification (GTDB taxonomy): domain Bacteria; phylum Pseudomonadota; class Alphaproteobacteria; order Sphingomonadales; family Sphingomonadaceae; genus Sphingomicrobium. Next base: position 17,750 of record DATKAY010000074.1, read on the forward strand.
TACGTTAAGCCTTTGGATCTATGCGGAATCATGACGGGAGAAATGAGACCATGACGTCACTTTGGAGCCGTCTTGGACTGGCGCTCGCGCTGGCCGGACTAACCCAGGTCGGCGCTGCGGCAATTCTTTCAGCAGAGCGGGCCCCGCCTTCAAAGCCGGTGACCGCCGCACCGGTCGTGCCGATCGTCCCCATCACCCAGGCCGTGCAGGTCGCCCAGGCAAATGTTCCGGCCGCACCCCGGCCCCCCGCCCAGCTCAGCAAGCGAATCGAAGCGCTCGGGCGCCAGTTCAACGGCAAGGTCGGGATCGCGGTGAAGTCCGTCGACGATGGATGGACCGCCGCATGGATGCCCCAGCGGCTCTACCCCCAGCAGAGTGTCAGCAAGCTCTGGGTTGCGATCACCGCGCTGGACGCGGTCGACAAGGGCCGGCTCAACCTCGACGACAGGGTGACCCTGACCAAGTCGGACCTGACCTTGTTCCACCAGCCGATCAGGTCGAAGGTGCTCGGCAACGGCGGCCACACGACGACTCTCGAAGAGTTGCTGCATGACGCCCTGACCAAGAGCGACAATACGGCCAACGACAAGCTGATGCGCGCCGTCGGCGGTCCCGACGCGGTTCGCTCGATGATCAAAGCCAAGCAGCTCGGCACCATCCGATTCTACGACGGCGAGCGGTCGCTCCAGAGCAAGATCGCCGGATTGACCTGGAGCCAGAGCTATTCGATCGGCCGGGCCTTTTACGAAGCGCGCAACGCGCTCCCGATGACGATCAGGCGGGCAGCGTTCAACCGCTACCTCGAGGATCCGTATGACGGGGCGACGGCGAGCGCGATCGTCGATGCGCTCGCGCGGCTGAAGAAGGGCGAGCTTCTCTCGCCAAGCTCGACCGCCCGAATTTTGACCTTCATGGGCAATGCGCGGACCGGCCCGAACCGGCTGAAGGGCGGCCTCGAGCCGGGGTGGACGGTCGCCCACAAGACCGGCACCGGCCAGGTTCTCGGGGCCGTCCAGGCCGGGTACAACGACATCGGCGTCGTTGTCGCACCCGACGGCCGGAGCTATGCGGTGGCGGTGATGATCAAGGAAACCACAACGCCGCTGCCGACCCGGATGGCGCTGATGAACAACGTCGTCAGGGCCATCATCCAGCAGCACAACATGAGCAGGGGAACGGCTTACGCGCTCTGACGACAACGGACCCGCCGGACGCCTTGCCCAGGCAGCGGGCATCCAGCGATTTCCGAACCCGAAACTCGACCTGTACGTCCTCAAGCGATTCCTGGACGAAGAGCGCTGCGCCGCAATCATCGAGCGAATCGACCAGCGCCGGCGCCCCTCCACCATCGCCGACGATTCGGGCGTCCCCGATTACCGGACCAGCGAAACCTGCGACCTCGATTCGAACGACCCGGTGGTCGGCGAGGTCGATTTGATGATCTGCGACCTGCTCGGAATCGATCCCCGGTTCGGCGAGCCGCTGCAGGGCCAGCGCTACGATGTCGGGCAGGAGTTCAAGGCCCATACCGACACCTTCAACCCGGGAGGCTACGACTTCTACCTGCACACCTCCAACGGCGGGCAGCGGACCTGGACGGCGATGGTCTATCTGAACGAGCCGGAGGAAGGCGGCGGCACCCGCTTCAAGCTGATCGGCAAGACGATGCAGCCGCAAACCGGCAAGCTGCTCACCTGGAACAACCTCAACTCGGACGGGCAGCCGAACCCGGCGACGCTGCACCACGGAATGAAGGTCCGGAGCGGCGTCAAATACATCATCACCAAGTGGTTCCGCGAAAGCCCGCGCGCTTGAGAGGCGGCGCGCCGTGGCGCGATGATCCGACCGTTGCCGAATTGCGCCCGAAGGCTCGGCTCCCGGCTTGAGAATGCTGGAGCGGGCGAAGGGATTCGAACCCTCGACCCCAACCTTGGCAAGGTTGTGCTCTACCCCTGAGCTACGCCCGCTCTGAACGCATGGTCCGCTTGGAGCCGATCGGCTCCGGCGGCAGGGTGGCGGGCGCCTAGCATGAGCATAGCCCCCGCTGCAAGCGTCCCCGAGCGGTCTCCGAGCGGCTTGTGACGCGGGACCGCCGACGCCATATTGGGAGGCCCGAGCGCAGTGAAAGGGCCTTTGCGTGGCAACTTTGGGATTGAGCGAAGCCGAACGCGACGCTGTCGCCAAGCTTCAGAGCGAGGTGATCGAGCCGTCGATGACCAAGCTCGTGCTGCTCGACTTCTGGGCCGAGTGGTGCGGGCCGTGCAAACAGCTCTCCCCGGTGCTCGAGAAGATCGCCACCGACTATGCCGAAAAGGGCGTGAAGCTGGTCAAGATCGACGTCGAAGAGGACAAGATCATCGCCGCGCAATTCCGGGTCCGGTCGATCCCGGCCGTCTATGCTTTCTACCAGGGCCAGCCGATTGCGGAACTCACCAACTACCGCACAGAGAGCCAGCTGACCCAGGTGATCGACCAGCTGATCGCGCAGATCGGGCTCGCCGGCGACGGCGGAGATGAGCCGAAAGCCGAGATCGAACCGCTGATCGCTATGGGGGAGGAAGTGCTGGCCGGCGGCGATGCCGCCCGAGCCGCCAACGTCTTCCGGCAAGTGCGGGAAATCGCGCCGGACGATCCGGCGGCGGTCGGCGGGCTTGTCCGTGCCCTCCTGGCCAGCGGCGAGGTCGAGGAAGCGCGAAGCATTCTCGATGGCCTCGAGCCCGATCTTGCTGCGCAGGCGCCGATCGCGCGCGCCCGTGCGGCGCTTGAAACGGCGCAGGCCGGAGCCGGGTCGGACGCAGCTGGACTGGAGCGCAAGGTCGCCGAAAATCCCGATGACCTTCAGGCCCGATTCGACCTTGCGGGAGCGAAGATGGCTGTCGGCGACCGCGACCACGCGGCCGACGAGCTGCTGGCGATCATCGAACGCGATCGCGAGTGGAACGAGGGCGCGGCCAGGCAGCGCTTTCTCCAGCTGCTCGAGGCGCAAGGCATCCAGGACCAGTGGGCGCGATCGCAGCGCCGCCGCCTTTCGGCCCTGCTGTTCACGTGAGCGGAGCGCTTCCGTTTCGGGCTCCTCTGTTCCCGATCGCGGGTGCGATATTATTTCCAAGGGCGCAGCTGCCGCTGCACATCTTCGAACCGCGCTACCGGACGATGATCGCCGATGCGATCGACGGGGACGGGCTGATCGCGGTCGTCCAGCCCAAGGCGGAAGAATCCGACCTGAACCCGAAACCGCCACTGTTCGAGGTCGGCTGCGCCGGCGAGATCGCCGGCCTGGAGGAGCTGGAGGACGGCCGCTTCAACATCATACTGACCGGCGCTCACCGCTTCCGGATCGTCGAGGAGATCGACCTCGGCACTCCCTACCGGGTCGCGGACCTCGACGTCGGAGCGTTCGACGACCGCAAGCCGCCGCCGCTGGAAATGGCCCGCCGAGCCGAAGTCGAGCAGGAGGCCAGGCGGCTGGGCGATGTGCTCGGCCTGTCGGTGGACTGGGGCGCGGTCAGCCGGCTCGACGACGAGATTCTGGTAAACGCGATTGCCCAGGTCGCGCCGTTCGACGTTTCTGCAAAGCAGGCGCTGATCGAGTCGGAAAGCCTCGAACAGCGCGCCGACCTGCTGGTGCAGCTGATGCAGTTCCTTCGCCTCAGTCAGGGCGGGGCCGAGCTCCAGCCTACCCTTCAATAATCAGATCGGCAGGCCTCTCAGAAGCAGCGGAAGGTCGCCGCTGGCGCCGCGCGCTTCGGCCATGAGCCGGTTCTTGAGCGGCGCGAAACGGTCGATGAGGGTCATTCCCAGGCGGCGGGCGGCCGATGCTGTTTTGCCGGGGATTCCGTAGATCCGGGTCAGACCGTCGGTCGCCATCGCCACCATCAGCGAATCGAGCGAGCGCCAGCGCTGGTAGCGGTCGAGCACCTGCCTGTCTCCGAGATCGAGTCCGAGGCGAGCGCCTTCGACCAGGACCTGAGCGAGCGCCGCGGCGTCGCGAAAGCCGAGGTTGAGACCCTGCCCGGCGATCGGGTGGATGGCGTGAGCGGCATCGCCGACCAGCGCCAGCCGGTCGGCGGTGATCTGGGCAGCGTGATGGAAGCCGAGCGGATAGCTCGAGCGTGGCGCAGCAAGCTCGATCCGCCCGAGAAAATTGCCCATCGCCGACTGCGCCTCGGCGGCGAAATCCGAATCGCCCAGCGCCATCAGCCCCGGCGCGTCCTCATTGCGCACCGACCAGACTATTGCCGATCGATGGCCCGCCTGGTCGTCCGTCATCGGAAGCAGCGCGAAGGGCCCTGCCGGATAGAAGATCTCGTAAGCGACATGGTCGTGCGGCTGCTCGTGGCGAAGAACGGAGACGATCGCTTTATGGTCGTAGCGCCAGCGCGCGACCCGCAATCCCGCCATCTCCCGCATCGGTGAGTTGCGCCCGTCCGCAGCCACCAGGACTGGAGCGGTCAGCTTGCGGCCATCCTCCAAAGCGACGACCACCCGATCCGCGCTCCGATCGACGCTTGCGACCCTGGATCGCCACAGCAGCCAGAGATTCTTGCCCGCTTCGGCGCGCGCTCGAAGAGCGGCCCGCAGGTTGCGGTTCTCGTGCATCCACCCCAGGGCTCCGTCGTCCGGGGCCGGGGCGAAAGTGAGCCCGCCGGGCTCGAGGCCGTCGGCAACCTGGATCTTCGCGATCGGGCAGCCGGGTTCCTCAAAATGATCGGCCACCCCGATTGCCTTGAGCATCTGCATCGAGCTCGAGGAGACCGCGCTCGTCCGGCCGTCGAAAGCGGCGCCAAGCCGCTCGTCGGGGTCGGCGGGGTCGATGACGATGGCCGAAAGCCCGCTCGAATCGAGCGCAGCGGCCAGGGCCAGGCCGACCAGCCCTCCGCCAAGAATAATCACGTCAGCGCGGTCCACGCCGTCGCACTAGCGCCGCGGGCGAGTGCTGGCGAGGGGCCTGGCTCACGGGCGAAAAAGACTGCGACTTGCCCGCGAGTCCCGGACAAGGCATTCTAAGGAACGGTTTTTGGGGGTGGGACAATGGCGACGGCTGCAGCTCGGCCAAGCAAGAATATGGAGACGGACTGGCGCGAACGGATGCGCGAGTCCCTGCGCCGCTTCGCGTGGCGAAGCTGGGGAGCGCTGCTTGTCGCGCTCTCGCTCGCCGCCGCGCTCGCCTTGGTGTCGCACAGCAGCACCGACCCGTCGTTCACCACCGCGGCCGGCGGTCCGCCCGACAACTGGCTCGGTTCGGTCGGCGCCTATGGCAGCGACCTTGCCTTGCTTCTGTTCGGGCTCGGCTGCGTCATCTTCCTGCCGGTGATCGCGCTTGCCGGTCTGCGCCTGGTGCGGCTCGAAGCCCCCGGCCGGACCGGCAGGGCGCTGGCGCTTGCCGCTCTCGCCGCCCTTCTCGCGGGGGTTGCCCTGAGCCTGACGGTCGGGTCGGCGGTGTCGGGCCTGCCGGGCGGCTGGGGCGGAGCGACCGGCCTTGCCGCGGCGAGCGGCATTGACGGTGCGGTCGCGCTCATCCCCGACGAGCGCTTCGTCGAGCCGGTGCGGATCGCCTTGCTGATGCTGTTCGCTTTGGCGGCGCTGGTCGCCGCCTGGTTCGCGGTCGGCCTCAGGCCGGAGGAAAAGGCGTGGGCGGCGGGCCTGTTCAAGCGCTCCTCGAGGATCAAGGCGACTCCTCGAAAGACCCAGAAGCAACGCCCGGGCGTGGCCGACGCGCAAAAGCCGCCGCCACCGGTTGCGGTCTCCGACCCGGCGACCTTGAACGCGCGGGCCAAGGGAGCGGGCGTTCGAAAGGCGCCTGCGCAGCCGGGCCTCGCATTGGGCGACAGCTATGTCCTTCCGGACGTGGCGCTGCTCGCTCCGCCGAGTGACAAGGGGCGCGGCCAGATCGACCGCGCCGCGCTCGAGCGAAACGCCAAGATCCTCGAGGCCGTGCTCGAGGACTTCAACGTGCGCGGCAATATCGTCGAGGTGCGCCCAGGCCCTGTCGTGACGATGTACGAGCTGGAGCCGGCGAGCGGCATCAAGGCGAGCCGAGTCATCGCCCTTGCCGACGACATCGCCCGCAACATGCAGGCCATTTCGGCGCGCGTTGCGATCATCCCCGGCCGCAGCGTGATCGGGATCGAGCTTCCCAACGCCCGGCGGGAGAGCGTCACCCTTTCAGAGCTTATCGGAAGCGACGCCTTTGCCGGCGACGAAAAGGCGCTGCCGCTGATCCTTGGCAAGAATATCGCCGGCGACCCGGTGATCGCCGACCTAGCGCCGATGCCGCATCTGCTGGTCGCCGGAACCACTGGCTCGGGCAAGTCGGTCGGCCTCAACTCGATGATCGTGTCGCTGCTCTACCGGCTAAGCCCGGACGAGTGCCGACTGATCCTGATCGATCCCAAGATGCTGGAGCTCAACACCTACGAGAATATCCCGCACCTGCTGGCGCCGGTCGTGACCGAGCCGGGCAAGGCGATCCGGGCCCTCAAATGGACCGTCGAGCAGATGGAGGAGCGCTACCGGATGATGGCGAACCTGGGGGTGCGCGCGCTTCCAAGCTTCAACGCCAAGGTCCGGGATGCCAAGGCGCGAGGCACCAAGCTCGGGCGGCGCGTGCAGACGGGCTATGATGCGAGCACCGGTCAGCCGATCTACGAGTTCGAGGAGCTCGACTACGAGACCCTGCCGCAGATCGTGGTCGTGGTCGACGAGCTCGCCGACCTGATGATGACCGCCGGCAAGGAGGTCGAATTCCTGATCCAGCGGCTGGCGCAGAAGGCACGCGCCGCCGGCATTCACCTGATCATGGCGACACAGCGGCCGTCGGTCGACGTCATCACCGGCGTGATCAAGGCCAACCTTCCGACGAGGATCAGCTTCCAGGTGACGAGCAAGATCGACAGCCGGACGATCCTCGGCGAGCAGGGCGCCGAGCAGCTGCTCGGCAAGGGCGACATGCTCTACATGCCCGGGGGCAAGCAGATCATCCGAGTCCACGGGCCGTTCGTCTCGGACGAGGAGGTGCGCGCGGTGGCCGAGCACTGGCGCAAGCAGGGCGTACCCGACTACGTCCAGGCGGTCACCGAGGAGCCGGACGACGGGGGTTATTTGTTCGACGGCCAACCGACCGGGGAGGACGACCCGGAAACGCAGCTCTACCGAAAGGCTGTGCAGATCGTCGCCGAGAGCCAGAAGGCGTCGGTGTCCTACCTCCAGCGACAATTGCGGGTCGGCTACAACAGCGCCGCCCGGCTCATCGAGCGGATGGAAAAGGACGGGAAGGTCGGCATGCCCGACCATGTCGGCCGCCGCGAGGTGTTGATCGACACCGACGGACACCCAATCTGACCGCTTGAAGCCTGAACCTGCGGGAACTGACGGGTTCAGAGCGCATTCAACCGGAAACCGCCAGATTCCGGTGGAAATCTTTCAGGAGCCTTTGGATGTCCTTTGCTACCCGTTTTGCCTGCGCGCTGATCCCCGCCGCGATCGTCGTGGCGCCGGTCGCCGCGCCCGCCTCGACTTCCGACATGGCGCTCGTCAGGGAGCACCTCCAGAAGGTCGATTCGATGACCGCCCGGTTCGTTCAGACCGACGCCAAGGGTCGGAGCCTTTCGGGAAATCTCCAGCTCAAGCGGCCAGGCCGAATCCGCTTCGAATACGGCCAGGGCGTCAACGTGCTGCTGGTCGCGGACGGACGGAAACTGACCTTCGTCGATTACGAGGTCGGCCAGAAGTCGAGCTGGGACTTGAACAAGACCCCGCTCGGAATCCTGCTTTCGGCCAAGCCTGACCTGGACCGGATCGCCCGCATTCAGAACAGCGAGGATCCGCGCGTGGTGGTGGTTCGCGCACGCGATCCGGCGCGCAACGAATACGGGACCCTGATCCTCGCCTTCCTTCGCGAGTCCAATGCTCCGGGCGGGCTCCGCCTGTACGGATGGACCGCCGTCGACGCGCAGGGCAAGAGGACGACGGTCAAGCTGTCGAACCAGCGCTATAATGTCGCCGTTCCGGCAAGCGCGTTCACCTATCCCGAGCCGAAGAAGCGCGGCCGGTAAAAACCGCGACAAACACTAGTTGCAGATAGAAACCGTTCATCGTCCCGTCAGCTATAAATTTCTAAAAGATAAGCGGTTGCCGCAACGGGCTAGGGGTTTCCCCCTGTTACCCTTGTCCCGCGAACAACCCCTTGCGTGACGAACGCTTGGTCGGCCCTCGCTCCATGCCCCCGGAGCGAGGGCCTTTTTGTGGACTGTTGGGGACAGTCGCAAAAAGGCCCTCCTTTTGTGGACTGTTGGGGACAGTCGCAAAAAGGCCCTCCTTTTTTTTATGGTCCGGGACAGGCTAAGCGAATCGTTGTGAGCAAATTGAAGATCGCTTCCTGGAACATCAACTCGGTGCGAGCCCGCGTGGCGCTCGTGGAACAGTTGATCGCCGAGCAGCAGCCGGACATCCTGTGCCTCCAGGAGACCAAGGCGGATGACAGCGTCTTTCCTGCCGAGCTGCTTGCGCGGCACGGCTATGTGCATCAACACCTCAACGGCCAGCGCATGTATCACGGCGTCGCGATCGTCAGCCGCGTTCCACTGATGGAGCCGGGCAGGCACGACTGGCAGGACAATGGCGAGGCGAGGCACGTCGGAGCAAGGCTCGGCTGCGGAATACGGTTGGAGAATGTCTACGTCCCGGCCGGTGGCGACATCCCGGATCGCGCGGTGAACCCGAAGTTCGGGCAGAAGCTCGATTTCATCGAGCGGATGACCCGCTGGTCGGAAAGGCTCGAGGAGCCGACCCTGATCGTCGGCGATTTCAACGTCGCCCCGCTCGAGTGCGACGTGTGGAGCCACAAGGCGCTGCTCTCGGTGGTGAGCCATACCCCGGTCGAGGTCGAGGCGCTCGACAACCTCCGGCAGGCGCACGACTGGATCGACATCGGGCGGCATTTCATCCCCGCGCCGGAGCGCTGCTTTACCTGGTGGAGCTATCGCTCGCCCGACTGGACGAAGAATGATCGCGGCCGGCGGCTCGATCATATGTGGATTTCGCCCGAGCTTGGCGGCCATCTCGCCGGCCATTCGGTGCTTGAGCCCTGCCGCAGCTGGCAGCGCCCCTCGGACCATGTGCCGTTGATCTGCGAGCTCAGCATTTGAGCGGATTGCCCGACTTGCAGCTGGCAATCGCGGCGCTCAGGACCGGGCGGCCGGTGCGCGTCGGCAGCAAAGATCCGCTGACCGCCGCTTCGGTCGAAACCGCCGGGCCGGCGATGCTCTCGCTTCTCGATCCTCGATCCACCGCTCCGCTTCTGATCAGCGGCCGGCGGGCGGCGATGCTGTCGCTCGCCAACCGTCGCGATGCGGCCGACCCTGCCGAGCCGGTGCTCGTTGAACGAAGCGACTGGCTCGACCCCAAAGCGGCAAGGGACATCGCCGATGCCGGGCGCGATGCCGAGCGGCCGCCGCTCGGGCCGCTTCGGCCGGTTCCGCTCGAGCGGCGCGGCGAGGCGAAGGCCTTGCTGAGGCTCGCCAGGCTTGCAGGCCTGCTCCCGGCCCTGTGGGTCCTGGACAATGACTGCGAGGCGATCGGCCTGGACTTAGATGCAATAGGCACCGCCTCGCCGGAGGCGGTGCCGGTCGCCCGGGCGCGGCTGCCGATCGAGGGGCTGCCCGAGACCCAGATCGCCGCCTTCCGGACGAGCGATGACGGCCAGGAACAGGTCGCATTGATAATCGGCGCCTTTGGCGGAAAGCCGCCGCTGGTTCGGCTCCACAGCGAGTGCCTGACCGGCGACGTATTCGGCTCGCTCAAATGCGACTGCGGCCCGCAGCTTCGCGAAGCCTTGCGGCTGATCGCCGAGGCAGGCGGCGGAGTCCTTGTCTATTTGAGGCAGGAAGGCCGCGGGATCGGGCTTGGCAACAAGTTGAGAGCTTACGCCCTGCAAGACCGCGGTTTCGACACGGTCGAGGCCAATCTGAGGCTCGGCTTCGCCGACGACGAGCGCGATTACGAGCATGCCGCGGCAATTCTCCGGCAGCTCGGAATCGAGGAGGTGCGGCTGCTCACCAACAACCCCGCCAAGGTGGAGGGCCTCGCCAATGCCGGGATCCGGGTGGCCGAGCGGGTCGGCCATCACATGCCGGCGAACCCGCACAATGCCGACTATCTCGCCACCAAGCGCTCGAAGAGCGGCCACATCCTCTAGGGTTCGAACAGCGCCGTCCCGACTCGTACCGCGCTGGCCCCGAGCATCACTGCCGACCGGAAATCGGCCGACATGCCCATGCTCAGCCCTTCGACGCCATGGTCGCTGGCAAGCTTCGCAAGCAAAGCGAAGAAGGGCGAGGGCTCGAGGCCGAGCGGGGGAATGCACATCAGCCCGGCAAGGGGCAGCGGCGAGTCGCGGACGGCCGTGACGAGCGGGCCGATCTCGCCGATCGCGCAGCCGCCCTTCTGGGGCTCCTCGCCGATATTCACCTGCACATAGACCGACGGGAAGCGGCCGGCCTTATCGGCTTCCTTCACCAGCGCCTTCAGAAGCGAGGCCCGGTCGAGCGAGTGAATAGTGCCGAACAGCTGCACCGCGTCGCCGGCCTTGTTCGACTGCAGGCGACCGATGCAGTGGAGATGAAGTTGCGGCTGCCGCTCCAGGATCGGCGGCCATTTCGCCTGCGCCTCCTGAATCCGGCTTTCGCCGAAGTCGCGCTGCCCGGCTTCGACGAGCGCCTCGATCTCCTCGGAGGTTCGGGTCTTGCTGACCGCGATCAAAGTCACTTGCCCCGGGTTCCGCCGAGCCAGCTTTGCGGCAGCGGCAATATCGCCGAGGACGTCCCGGAGTCGCTGTTGGGCGCTGCTCATTTAAAGCCGCTATAGGAAGGGCGATGAAGCGCCGCCAGACCAGCCTCCCCAGACAATGGCTCGTCGCCGATCATCGCTCCGGCGATTCTTTGTGGCGCACCCTTCGGAGGCTTCCACGCGGCAGCGGCGTTCTCGTCCTCTATCGCGACCTGCCAAGGCCCGAGCGGTCGAGGCTGGTGTCGAAACTTCGGCGGAACGGCGCCCTTCGAGGGCTGGTCATCGTCGACGAGGCGCAAGGCGAAGCTGCGCGGGTCCACGATCCTGTCGAAATCCGGCAAGCGGCGCTGGGACGATCGAAGCTTTTGTTCCTGTCGCCGATCTACCCGACCAGCAGCCATCCGGACTGGAAGCGATTGCCGCGGATGCGGGCGGCGGCACTTGTCAGGCTCGCAAACGCACCGGTCGTCGCGCTCGGGGGAATGGAGTCCAAGCGCTTCAAAAGCGTCGCCGTCCTGGGATTTTACGGCTGGGCGGGGATCGACGCCTGGAGCGCCGGGACCTGCCAGAACCTGAGGATCAGAACTTGAAGGCGGTACCGACGTAGACGGCCTGGCTGTCGACCCGATCGTCGGCGAGCGTCGAAAGCCGGTCATGCTCGACCCGGTAGCGGACTCCGCCGGTGACCGACAGCCGCCTGGTCAGCGCATAGGAACCGCCCACGTCGACTGCATATTTGTCCATGTCGCGAAGGGCAGGAGCGGCCGCGCCTTCCGACCGGTCGGCCGAGACCGCAACGCGGCCCGTGAACCGCGGAAGCGAATAGCTGACCCCGAGGCTCGCGCTTTCGCGGCCGTCGACCGGCGAACCCGACGGCTCGACCTTGGCAACGTCGCCCGAAACGGCGAAACGCCGCCAGCCCACGGCGACGCCGAGGTTATAGCTGACCGGCGCGAGCGCGCTGACCGAAGAAGCCGAGGAGCTGGCTGCAGCCTGTTCGGGGGTGGACGCCCGGGCGCGGATCGCGACACGGACCTGCGACGGCCGGCCCTTGGCCGCTGCCGGAGTGAATTTGAAATCGCCCAGTGACTGGACTCGTCCCGAATAGGCCGCCGCAAGGCGCGGATCGGCGGATGCTGGGGTGAAGCCGAAGTCGGGGCTGAGGCTGAGGGCGATGGCGGGCGGCCGCTTTTTCGAATCGGCTGCCGCGAAGGCGGGCGACAGCACAAGACCCACCGCGCCGAGCGCGACGGCCAGTCTGGCTGCACTGAAGCGACTGCGACTCACGCCGTCCAACTCCCTGTTCGAAGACTCATATAGGCTGGGGAACCTGAAGGTTCCATGACAGAGTCGATTCGCCACGAGCCTGTTGCACTTCCACAACATCGCCCCGGCTGATCGGCGCTGCTTGCGGCGATGCCGACAGTATCTATAACGCGGGCACACAGTCACTTTCGAGGATTCCCAATGTCCCGCCTCAAGCTCACTCTCGCCGCGCTCGCCGTAACCGCAGTCGTGGCAACCGGCTGCGCCCGCAATCGCAACGTGCCGACCGAGATCGCGCCGTCGCGAATGACGATGATCGGCGTCAACGGCTATCTGTGGCAGGCGGCTCTCGACACCGTCTCGTTCGCACCGCTCCTCCAGGCCGACGCCAGCAGCGGCGTGATCATTACCGACTGGTATTCAAATCCGCGCACTCCGGGCGATCGTATCAAGCTGACCGTCACCATTCTCGACCAGGACCTGCGAGCCGACGCGCTTCGGGTCGCCGCCTCCAGGCAGGTCCTCCAGAACGGGGTCTGGGTCGAGGCGCCGGTCACCGCCGCGACCGTTCAGAAGCTCGAGGACATCATCCTGACGCGGGCCCGTGACATTCGCCGAACCACCCTTCCTGGATAAAAGCTGGCCTTCCTGGACAAGAGCTGGATCATGATATGACCGGAGCCGCCCGCTTCGACCCGGCGGTTGCGGATATCCGCTGGCAGAGGCGCTGGGACGACGAGCGCTGCTTCATCGCCGATACGGATAGCGCCAAGCCCAAGAGCTACGTGCTGGAGATGTTCCCCTATCCGTCGGGGCGGATCCACATGGGGCATGTCCGCAACTATACGATGGGCGACGTCCTCGCCCGCTATCGCCGGATGCAGGGTTTCGAGGTCCTCCACCCGATGGGCTGGGACGCGTTCGGGATGCCGGCCGAAAACGCCGCGATGGAACGCGGCGTCCATCCGGACGGCTGGACCCGGTCCAACATCGCGGCGATGCGCGACCAGCTCAAGCGGCTCGGCTTCGCGCTCGACTGGAGCCGCGAGATCGCGACATGCGATCCCGAATATTACGGCCATGAACAGGCGCTCTTCCTCGACCTGTACGACGCGGGGCTGGTCTACCGAAAGGAAAGCGAGGTCAATTGGGACCCCGTCGACCAAACGGTGCTCGCCAATGAGCAGGTGATCGACGGCAAGGGCTGGCGGTCGGGAGCGCAGGTCGAGCGGCGCAAGCTTTCGCAATGGTTTTTAAAGATCACCGACTTCGCCGACGAGCTTCTCGACGGGCTTGGGGCGCTCGACGACTGGCCCGACAAGGTGAAGCTCATGCAGGAGAACTGGATCGGCCGGTCCGACGGGCTCCGGTTCCGGTTCGAGGCCGCGGTACAGGGCGCCAGTCGCGGCTATCCGTGGATCAAGGCCGCGCTGTCCCAAAGCCCTCGGATCGACGTCTTTACGACCCGGCCCGACACGATTTTCGGAGCAAGCTTCGTGGCGGTCGCGCCCGACCATCCGCTGGCGCGGGCGGTCGCGGCCGAGAACCCGGACGCCGCTGCCTTCATCGCTGAGTGCAAGGCCGGCGGCACGAGTGCGGCGGACATCGAAACCCAGGAAAAGCGTGGTTTCCTGACCGGCGTCGAAGCGGTTCACCCGCTCGATCGCGACTGGCGCCTGCCGGTCTGGATCGCGAATTTCGTGCTGATGGATTATGGCAGCGGAGCGATCTTCGGCGTTCCCGCGCACGACCAGCGCGATTTCGAATTCGCGACCAGGCACGACCTTCCGATCCGCCGGGTCGTGGCCCGGCCCGACCAGGATGCGGATACGCCGATCGGTGACGAGGCGGAGCCCGGCGAAGGGGTGATCGTCAATTCGCGCTTCCTCGACGGCCTGTCGGTCGACGAAGCCAAGCAAGCCGTCATCCGCCGCGCGCAAGAGGAAGGATGGGGCAGCCGCAAGAAGGCCTATCGTCTCCGCGACTGGGGCGTTTCGCGCCAGCGTTACTGGGGGACTCCGATCCCGATGATCCATTGCTCGTCCTGCGGCCCCGTCCCGGTCCCGCGCGATCAGCTCCCGGTGCTGCTCCCACAGGAGGTGACCTTCGACACCCCTGGAAACCCACTCGATCGCAACGATGCATGGCGGACGACCATCTGCCCGAAATGCAGCGGCGAGGCGAGGCGCGAAACCGACACTTTCGACACCTTCGTCGACTCGAGCTGGTATTTCATCCGCTTCGCGAGCCAGCCTGTCGATCGCCCGTTCGACAAGGCCGATGCCGAGAAATGGCTTCCGGTCGACCAGTATATCGGCGGCGTCGAGCACGCTATTTTGCACCTGCTCTATGCACGCTTCTGGACCAAGGCCCTCAAGCGCATCGGTCGCCTGGACATCGACGAGCCGTTCAAGGGCCTGTTCACCCAGGGCATGGTCACCCACGAGACCTATCGGGGGAACGACGGCCGCTGGATCGGCCCGGACGAGGTGAGAGCCGACGAAAACGGCCAGCTCATCGACGCCGCCGGCGCGCCGGTGGAGCGCGGGCGCGTGGAGAAGATGTCCAAGTCGAAGCGCAATACGGTCGACCCCGAACCGATCGTCGCTCGCCATGGCGCGGACGCCGTGCGCTGGTTCATGCTTTCGGACAGCCCCCCGGAGCGCGATCTCGAATGGTCCGAGGCCGGGATCGAAGGCGCCGCGCGTTTCGTGCAGCGGGTGTGGCGACTGGCTGCCGGCTGCGGCGAAGCGGACGGGCAGGACCCGGACCTCGAGCGCAAAGCGCAGCGGACGATTGCCGCAGTCGGCGAGGCGATCGAAGGGCTCCAGTTCAACAAGGCGGTCGCCCAGCTTTACGAGCTCGTCAGCGCGATCGAGAAGGCGAAGCCCTCGGCGACCCGCACGCAAGCGGTGCGAACCGTTGTGAAGCTCGCCGCGCCGATGGCCCCGCATCTCGCCGAAGAATGCTGGGAGGTGATCGGGGGAGAAGGCCTGGCCGTCGATCAGAAATGGCCCGAATTCGACCCGGCGATGCTCGTCGAAGACGAGGTCACGCTTGCAGTCCAGGTGAACGGCAAGCTTCGCGACACGCTGACCGCGCCGAGAGGGCTGGATCGCGCCGAGGCCGAGGCGCTCGCTTTGTCGTCGGAGAAAGTCCAGCGGCAGCTCGCCGGCGCTGCCCCGCGCAAAGTGATTGTCGTTCCCGACCGGCTGGTCAATATCGTGGCATGATGCGCCGCCTGTTCATTGCAGCTTCCGCGCTGACGCTCTTTGGCTGTTCGCTTCAGCCGCTTTACGGCGGCGGGCCGTCGGGCGCGGTCGCCTCGACCCTTCGCCAGGTGACGGTCGCGACGATCCCGGGGCGCGACGGCTGGCTCGTCTACAACAAGCTCCAGGAGCGGCTGGGCGATAGCGGCGGTTCGGCGCTTTACCGGCTCGAGGTCGACCTCGACGACGAGATCATCGGCCTCGGCATTCGCGGCGACCGTGCGGTGACCCGCGAGCGGAGGACGCTGCGCGCGCGCTATCGGCTGGTGACTCTTGCAACCGGCCAGGTCGTGCTCGACGCGACCGCCGGATCCGACGCCGGCATCGACGTGGTGAGCTCCGAATATGCAACGGTGGCGGCGGAGCAGACGGCTCTGGAGCGGCTCGCCGCTTCACTCGCCGACCAGATCGTCGCTCGGCTTGCGCTCTATGCGACGCGCACGACGGGGGCCGAGTGAAAGCGGCGAAGGGAAGGCTCGCGAGCTCGCTCGACCGGCCCGATCCGGACCTCCGCTTTTACCTTTTCTACGGACCCGACGAGGGCCAGTCCCGAGCCCATGGGGAGAGGCTCCTGAAGGGCCTGCAGGCGGAGAAGTTCGCAATCCAGGCCCAGGCCGCGAAGGCGGACCCGGCGATTCTTGCCGACGAGGCCGCCGCGATCGGCCTGTTCGGCGGGAAGAGAGCCTTATGGGTCGATTCCGCGGGTGACGAGATCCTCTCGGCGGTCGAAGCCCTGCTCGAAGCCCCGGCTGCGGAGAGCCCGGTCATTGTCATTGCGGGCGCGCTCCGGAAAAGCTCGCCGCTGGTCCGGCTCGCGGAGAGCCACGCTTTGGCGCTGGCGCACATCTCCTATGGGCTCGACGAAAGGGACGCCGAGCGGCTGGTCGAGGAACTTGCGCGCGAGGAGGGCCTTCGGCTGGCTCCGGGGGTGGCCGGGCGCATTGCCTCGGCGGCAGGCAATGAGCGCGGGATCATGGCCCAGGAGCTGGCCAAGCTCGCGCTCTACTGCGGAGCCACTCCGGAGGCGCCGGTCGAGGTCGATCGCGACCTGCTCGACGAAATTAGCGCCGGGAATGAGGGCGAATGGATGCGGTTGGGCGATCTCGCGCTTGGCGGAGAGCTGGACGCGCTTTCCCGCGAGCTCGATTCGACTGCCGCCGATGCGGATCCGATCGCGGTGTTGCGAGCGCTCCAGCGGCGGCTTCTCATGCTGGCTCCGATCCGCTCCAGGGTGAATTGCGGCGAGCGCCCCCATGACGCCGTGACGTCAGCAGGCAAGTCCGTGTTCTGGAAAGACAAAAGCCTCGTGGCCAAGCTGGTGGGGCTTTGGGATTCTCCGGCTCTGGCGCGGGTCCTTGAACGCTCCGGCGAGCTCGAGCGCAGGCTGATGCGGCCCGATTCGCCGCCGGCAGCCGAGGCGCTGGTGGAAGAGCTGGTCACGATTGCCAGGACCGCGCGGCGGCGGTGACCCGGCCCTGCGCCGTCACGAACTGACTAGATCGCCTCGCCCGACAGGCGCTGGCAAAGCATGTCGAGCTGGTCGAGGCTCGAATAGTGCAGGGTGACCGTTCCGCTTCGGCCATTGTGGGAAACATTGACCTTCAGCCCGAGCATGTCGCCGAGCTGCCGCTCAAGCGCCGCGAGATCGGCATCGGCGGGCTGTTGCGCCCTGCGCGAGCTTCCCGCGGCGGTCCCATCGACCGGAACCGGCCTGGCCCGCTTGGCGAGCGCTTCCGCCTGCCGCACCGACAGGCCCTTTTCGACGATTTCGCGGGCAAGCGCGTCTGGGTCCGGGGCGGTCAGAACGGCTCGCGCATGGCCCATGCTGATATCGCCACGCATTAGCAATTGCCTGACACCGTCTGAAAGATCAAGCAATCTCAACAGGTTGGCGACGTGGCTGCGCGACTTGTGGACAAGCCGCGCAACTTCTTCCTGGGTATGGCCGAATTGCTCGATCAGCGTCCTGTAGCCGTCAGCCTCCTCGATCGCGTTCAGGTCCTGCCGCTGGACGTTCTCGATGAGCGCGATCTCGGCCGCGCTCGAGTCGTCGATTTCACGGACGATTGCCGGAATCGTGTGGAGTCGGGCCTTTTGCGCCGCGCGCCACCGCCTCTCCCCGGCGACAAGCTGGTAATTGTCGCCGTCGGGGCGAAGTAGCACCGGCTGGAGAACGCCGCGTTCACGGATCGAGCCGGCCAGCTCCTCGATCGAATCCTCGTCGAAGTGGACCCGCGGCTGCGACGGATTGGGCCTGATCCTGGCGATTTCAACCTCGCGGACGCCTCCCGCGCGAGGGATCTCGGAAGAGCCTTCGCCCTTGGGCCCCTGTGGCTGGACCGCCTCGTCGAGCAGTGCCGCCAGGCCCCTGCCCAGCCCGGATGCCTTCTTGTCGGTCATGCAGCCTCCGCACGGCGAGGGAGCCGGGATATCAGTTCGCGCGCAAGGCGCACATAGGCTTCGGAGCCCGGGCATTTGAGGTCGTAGATCAAGGCCGGAAGCCCGTGGCTCGGCGCCTCGGAAAGCCGGACGTTGCGCGGGATTACGGTGTCGAACACGACCCGGCCGAGGCAGGCGCGAACATCGTCCGACACTTGCTGCGACAACCGGTTGCGGCGGTCGAACATCGTCAGCGCGACTCCAAGGATCGCAAGCTGTGGGTTGAACGTCACTCGGATCCGCTCAACCGTCTGCAAAAGTTGGCTAAGTCCTTCCAGCGCAAAGAATTCCGACTGTAGCGGGACCAATAGGTGGCGGGCAGCGACAAGGCCGTTGACGGTCAGCAGGCCAAGCGAGGGCGGGCAGTCGATCAGGCAGATATCCCAGCGCCCGGCCGGCGTGGCGGCAAGAGCCTTGTCCAGACGGTGCGCCCGGTCCGTAAGCTGGACCAGCTCGACCTCGGCGCCGGACAGGTCCATCGTCGCGGGCAGCAGTTCCAGTCGGGGAACCCGCGTCGGAACGGCGCTGTCCTGGATAGTTTCCGACCCGATCAGCGCGTCATAGCTCGAGCGCCTGCGCCGCGATTGCGGGATTCCCAGTCCTGTGGATGCATTGCCCTGCGGATCGAGGTCGACGAGCAGGACTTTCCAGCCGATTGCAGCAAGAGCGGTGGCGATGTTGATCGCCGTCGTGGTCTTTCCAACGCCGCCCTTCTGGTTCGCGATCGCGACGCGAATCATCGACCACCCCTCGCCTTTACATGCCGAATCAGCAGGATTTCGGAGTCCGGATCGGTGCTGCTCGGTGTGCTTGCGGCTTCACAGTGCCAGTTTCGGCGGGCTTCGGCCAGTTCCGATTCGGCGCCCCGGCCCTTGGGGAGAACCCAAAGCGTTTTTCTTGTGGACAGATGCGTGGATATCTTGAGGAGTCGATCGAGCGCCGCGAGCGCGCGCGCGGTGATCACGTCGAATTTCCCTTCCACCCTTTCAACCTTCCTCGGGACAACGGTGACCCGGTCGAGGCCGAGATCGCCAGCGGCCCGCTCGAGGAATTCGGCACGCAGCCGCCGCGGCTCGACAAGCGTCACCGGCCCGCTCACCAAGGCTGCGATGACGATTCCGGGAAGGCCGGCGCCCGACCCGATATCGACCCAGGATGAGCCCGGCTCAGGCTCGAAGCGCACGAGCTGCGCCGAATCCAGGATATGCCGTTCCCAGAGCGAATCGAGAGTCGAACGAGATACGAGGTTCTGCCGCGTCGCCTCGTCGCGCAGGATCGCGGCGTAAAGATCGAGCAGTCGGCATGTTTCACGTGAAACGTCGCGGCCGGTGACCTCGGCCAGCCGCTCGATCATGCGGCGGAGCGGGCAGCGGCGACGTGGAGCGCCGACAGTGCAGCCGGCGTGATGCCCGCAACCCGCGATGCCTGGTCGAGAGTCTCGGGGTGCGCGGCGATCAGCCGCTCGACCATCTCGTTGGACAGGCCAGGCACCGCCGAATAGTCGAACGCGGGGCCGAGCCATATTTGCGAGTCCCGTTGCACGGCGTCCCATTCGCGTTGCTGCCGCTGGAGATAGGGCGCGTAGAGCACGTCGGCCTGGGCCTCGTCGCTATCTTGCCATTGGGGCGAGGCACGAAGCTCGAAATGACTGACAATCTGCCGGCGACGGCGTTCGGACAGGCAATCCGCCGCCAGTGCCGCCTGGCCGAGGCGGGTGGTCGCATTGTCGGCTCGAAGCGAGAGCCGGTGTTCCGCCCGGGCCGTCATCATCCGATAGGGCTCCGACACGCCCTGGAGCGTGAGATCGTCGATCATCACGCCGATGTAGGAAGTGCGGCGGTCGAACCGGACCGGCTCCAGCCCGAGCGCGGCGCAAGCCGCGTTCAACCCTGCGGCCAGCCCTTGCGCCCCCGCCTCTTCGTAGCCGGTGGTACCGTTGATCTGGCCGGCGAGAAACAGGCCTCCAATCTCCTGCGCCTCGAGGGTGGCGCCGAGTCGGCGCGGATCGACGAACTCATATTCGACCGCATATCCGGGCCTGGCGATCTCGGCCCGCTCAAGGCCGCTGATCGAGCGGACGAAGTCGAGCTGCACGTCTTCCGGAAGCGAGGTCGAAATGCCGTTCGGATAGACCAAGGGGTCGTCGAGGCCTTCGGGCTCGAGGAAGATCTGGTGGCCGTCGCGCCCGCCGAAGCGCTTCACCTTGTCCTCGATCGACGGGCAATAGCGCGGGCCGCGGCCCTCTATGGCACCGGCAAACAGCGGCGAACGGTCAAGATTCGCCTCGATGACGTCATGCGTCCGGTCATTCGTGCGGGTGATGGCGCAGTGCAGCTGCACCCGGCGAACGCCGTCGTCCAGGCATGACATCCTCCAGGTGGCGGGCTCGCTCGGCTGCTCCTCGATTCGAGACCAGTCGATCGTTCGCCCATCGAGGCGCGGCGGTGTGCCGGTCTTCAGCCGCCCCTGCCCCAGCCCAAGCTCACGCAGCTGGGTGCCGAGGGCAATTGCGGAGCGCTCGCCCTGGCGACCGCCCTGAAAAATACGGTCGCCGATGAACATTCGTGCATCGAGAAAGGTGCCGGTCGCGATCACCAACGAACGGCATGGAATCGTCCCGGCACTCGTTTCGAGCCCTTCGACCCGGCCGTTACGGACGACCAGCGCCAGCGCCTCGCAGATGACCAGCTCGACCCCGCTCTCGTCCAGAAGCTCCGCGACCGCTTCGCGGTAAAGTTTTCGATCCGCCTGGACCCGGGGGCCCTGGACCGCCGGGCCCTTGCTTCGATTGAGGATTCGCCGGTGAATCGCGGCGCGGTCTGCGGCTCGCGCCATCATCCCGTCGAACACGTCGAGCTCGCGCACCAGATGGCCCTTGCCGACCCCGCCGATCGAGGGGTTGCAGGACATCTGGCCGACGTCTTCGGGGCGGAAGCTGACGAGGGCGGTGCGGGCACCGCGCCGGGCAGCCGCCGCCGCGGCTTCGCAGCCGGCATGTCCGCCACCGATTACCAGCACATCAAACATTCCGGCGACTTAGGCGATCCCCCGAATCATTGCGAGGCCGAGGCGCAGCGTTTCACGTGAAACACCTACTTGCCGAGACAAAAGCGTCCGAAAAGCGAGTCGAGGAGATCTTCGACGCCGGCACGACCGGTGAGCCGGTCGAAGGCGGCGCGGGCGGCTCGAAGTGATTCCGCCAGGATCACGAGATCCGGGGCGCTCTCGGCCGCGCGAAGCATGTCGCGCGCGTCCCCGAAGCAATCCGCCTGACGCGCGTTAAGCGCCAGCTGGCCCTCGGCCGGGAGAAGGGACCGGGCCTCGGAGACGATGGCGGCGCCGAGCGCGGCCAGGCCGTCGCCGGTCTTCGACGAAACCGCGATTGCCCCTTCCGGCGCCTGGCCTCGCCCCGGCAGGTCGGACCGGGGCTGGACCTGGATCAAACGCGGATTGTTCGGCGCGGCCTCGGCCTCGCCAAGCCAGACGAGGATATCGGCAAGGTCGATCAGGCCGCGGGAGCGATCGACGCCGATTCGCTCGACCAGCTCCGCCGATTCGCGAAGCCCGGCGGTGTCGGTCAGCCGGATCGGAACGCCCGAGAACGCCAGGGAAACTTCGATATGGTCCCGGGTTGTCCCCGGAACCTCCGTCACGATTGCCCTGTCGTGGCCAACTAAGGCATTGAGCAAGCTCGACTTTCCAGCATTGGGCGGGCCAGCGATGACGATTCGGACGCCTTCGCGCAACAGCTCGGCGCGTGGCTGGTCGAGCCAGCGATCCACCTCTTTTGCTAATGCGCCGCATTCGTGTGAAAGCCCTGGTTCGGTGTCTATGCTGTCCTCGTCGACATAATCGATGGCCGCTTCGGCGCGTGCGGAAAGCTCCAGAAGCCGCTCCTGCCAGGCCGCGATTCGCTTGCTCGGCCCGCCTTCCGCCATCATCAGCGCCGCCCGGCGCTGGCTCTCGGTTTCCGCTTCGATGAGGTCGGCCAGACCCTCCGCCTCGATGAGGTCTATCCGCCCGCTCTCGAAGGCGCGCCGAGTAAATTCGCCCGGCTGAGCCGGCCGAAGCCCATCGATCCGCGACAGGGTAGCCAGGACCGCGCTCACCACGGCCCGGCCGCCATGGCAGTGAAACTCGACCAGATCCTCCC
>DATKAY010000075.1:0-4327 GCA_035514495.1 Sphingomicrobium sp.
AGGTGCTCGGCCTCGTCGAAAAGCCGAAACCCGACCAGGCCCCGTCGCGGCTCGGTGTCATCGGGCGCTACATCCTGCAACCGCAAGTGATGGAAATCCTCGGCAAGGGCGAGACCGGCGCCGGCGGCGAAATCCAGCTCACCGACGCGATGGCGAAGCTGATCGGCAGGCAGAGGTTCCATGCGCTCAAGGTCGATTGCGTCCGCCACGATTGCGGCGACCGCGCCGGCTTCGTGATTGCCAATATCGCGCTTGCGCTCGAGCGCGACGAAATCGCCGCGACGATCCGCAATTACCTGAGCAAAATCTAGGCGGCGCGTCCTTCGACGAGCGCCGCCAGTCTCCGGCGCTCGCTCTCGGCCCGGCGCAACTGGTCCTGCGTATCGCGAAGCTCGAGTATCCGGCCGATCACCTTGGCATCGAGCGCCGCATTATCTTCGATCAGCCGCTTGACCGCCTCCGCCCGTTCGATGTGACGAGCGATCGCCGCACCGAGTATCTCGAAATGGCAGGGCATCCTCACGACACCGTCGGCTCCGGCCTGAAAGGCCTGGACCGCCGAGGAAGAATCGCTTCGACCGACCACCAAAAGCACCGGGATTCGCGAATGCACCGGGTCCCTCCTGATCATCCGTGCAAGCTCGATCCCGGTGGTTCCCTTGAGGCTCGCCTGGCACAGCACGAGGTCGACCGGGATGCGGTACATTTCGGCAAGCCCGGTCGCGACCGAATCGGCGGTGGCGACGCGATAGCCGAACTCCGCAAGCCGCCGGGCAAGAACGCCGGCGTAATTGCGGTTCGGCTCGATCACCAGAACGCGCGGCTGCTCGCCGACGCTCTTGAATGCAAGGTTCCGCTCCATGGTGCCGGCGCTAAACGGAAATGGTTAACGCTCGAATAATCCTACGGGTCGAGCTCGACATCCCAATAGAGATAATCGCGCCAGCTCTCGTGCAGGAAATGGGGAGGGAAGCTCCGACCCCGGTTCTGCAATTGCCAGCTCGTCGGGCGGATCGGCTCGCGCTCGAGGTTCAGGCCCGCCTGGTTCGGGGTTCGCCCGCCCTTCCGAAGGTTGCAGGGCGCGCAGGCGGTCGCGACATTTTCCCAGGTGGTTCGGCCCCCCTGCGCCCGGGGAAGGATATGGTCGAAGGTCAGCTCCTTGGCCGATCCGCAATAGACGCAGCGGAATCGGTCGCGGAGGAACAGGTTGAACCGGGTGAAGGCGGGATATTCATTGGGCCGGACGAACTGGCGAAGGGCGATCACCGACGGCAGCTTCAGCGCCATCGTCGGGCTGTGAACCTCGCGCTCGTAATGGGCGACGACATCGACCCGCTCGAGGAACATCGCCTTCACGGCGGTTTGCCACGACCACAGGCTCAGCGGGAAGTAGGACAAGGGCGTATAATCGGCGTTGAGCACCAGCGCCGGACAGCTTTCGGGGTTTCGGATCGTCTCCGGGTGATACATGCGCGGGCAATGACCTCCTGCCTGCCCGCACGCCACTCCGGCCCTGTCGCACTCAAGGAGGAGAGGGTCCGGGCCCTTCTTCCCTTGTGCCCAGCCGGATGCCAAGCCGGCGTGACAGGCTTATGACAGCACCATCGGTCCCTTTGGGTCAAGACTCCTTTGAGCAACAGCGGTCCATGATCGTCACTCGATTCGCACCCTCGCCGACCGGCAGGCTTCACCTCGGCCACGCCTATAGCGCCGCTGTGGCGCACCAGGCCGCCAAAGCCGCCGGCGGGCGCTTCCTGCTTCGGATCGAGGATCTCGACCCAACCCGCTGCCGCCCCGAGTTCGTCGAGGCAATCGAACAGGATCTTCGCTGGCTCGCTCTGGAATGGGACGGCGAGCCGCTGGTCCAGTCGGAACGGGGCGACGCCTATGCCCTGGCGCTCGAGCGGCTGAAGGCGCAAGGCCTGGTCTATCCCTGCTTTTGCACCCGCTCCGACATCGCGGCCGCGCTCGCCGCTCCGCACGCCCCGGCGGCCCATTATCCCGGAACCTGCCGTGGCCTTCCCGACGATCCCGAACAGCGCTCGACAAGGGCGCATAGCTGGCGGCTCGATGCCCAAAAGGCGATCGAGAGCTTTGGCCTGCCCGGCTGGACCGAGGGTGGCGGCCGAAGGTTCGAAGCGACGCCTGAGGATATCGATGACGAGATTCTCGCCCGGAAGGATGCTCCGGCGAGCTATCACCTCGCCTGCGTCCTCGACGATGCGGCAAGCGGGGTGACTTTGGTCGTTCGGGCGATGGACCTTCGCCCCTCGACCCCCGTCCAGCGGCTGCTCCAGGCGCTTCTCGGCCTGGCCGAGCCCAAGTATCTCCACCACCAACTCGTCCTCCACGAGGACGGAAGGCGGCTCGCCAAGCGCGATCTCGCCCCCACCCTCCAGGCGCTTGCTGACAGCGGAATCGACGGCCGCCGCCTTGCCCGCGACTTGGGCGTGGGCCGACTTCCGTCTGGCTTTCGGCTGGGGGATACCTAAATAGGCGCCATGACGACCCTGCTGATCATCCTTCTGGTCGCCGCGATGGCCGCGACTGCCTATGTCCTCGTTCGCGGAGTCATGACCATGGCCCAGGGCCAGGTCGGCTCGGGCGAGCAGCAGCAGCAGTGGATGCGCAAGCGGGTCATGTTTCAGGCATTGGCGATCCTCCTGGTGATCCTCGTCCTGCTCGTCGCCGGCGCCTCGCGCTAGCGGCGTGGTCAAGCTCAACAATATCTACACCCGGACCGGCGATGGCGGCACTGCCGGGCTGGTCGACGGATCGAGGGTGAGCAAGACGAGCGCCCGGATGAACGCGATCGGCGATGTCGATGAAGCCAATGCAGCGATCGGGGCGGCGATCGCCGGAATTGCCGACGAGGATGTCGCCGGCCAGCTTCGCCGTATCCAGAACGAGCTGTTCGACCTTGGCGCCGACATCGCCACTCCGGGCGAGGTCGAAGGCGCGCTTCGGATCGTCGACAGTCAGACCGAGCGGCTCGAGCGCGAGATCGACTCGATGAACGCCGAGCTCGCGCCGCTGACCAGCTTCATCCTTCCCGGCGGATCGCCGGAAGTGGCCGCGCTCCATTTGGCCCGAACCATGGTTCGCCGCGCCGAGCGCTCCGCCTTCGAACTGGCGGAAGTCGAAAGCGTCAACCCCAAGGCTTTGGCCTATCTTAACCGTTTGTCCGACCATCTGTTCGTCACCGCCCGCCGCCTTGCCTCGAGCCAGAGCGGCGATGTCCTCTGGCAGCCCGGGGCGACGCGCAGCTAGGCCGGCACATCCGCAAGCGGCACAAACCACGGTTACGCCAGTTTAAATACGCGCCGGCCGATCAAGCCAGTCCAGCCGGCCAGCGGGAAAGAGACAAGGCAGTTGAACTTTTCTATACCCCGGACCGAAATGGCCAGTCGTTCGAAGCCATCGCCCGGCGGCGATCCGGCCGCCCGATACCGGGAGGTCCGCTCGCTGACCGCCGCGCTCGCCGGCCCGCTGTCGGACGCGGACTCGACCATCCAGCCCTTTCCCGATGCGTCGCCGGCCAAATGGCATCTCGCCCATACCAGCTGGTTCTTCGAGACCTTCGTGCTTCGCGACCACGCCCCCGGCTACCGGCCGTTCGACGAGAGCTTCGGCTATCTGTTCAACAGCTATTACGAGGGGGAAGGCGAAAGGCACCCCAGGCCGAGGCGCGGAATGTTGAGCCGCCCGTCGCTCGACAGGATTTACGACTATAGGAGCCATGTCGACGAAAAGATGGGCGCGCTCCTTCCCCGATTGTCCCGGCAAGCTTTGTCGCTGGTCGAGCTCGGGCTCAATCACGAGCAGCAGCACCAGGAGCTGCTGCTGACCGACATTCTCGCCACCTTCGCCGCAAATCCGCTGGAGCCCGCCTACCAGCCAGTCCGCCCGGGCGAGCCAGCCAGGACCGGCTCCGGCTGGATCGACGGGCGCTCGGGGATCGTCGAGATCGGGGAGCCGGGCGAGACTTTCGCTTTCGACTGCGAGCGGCCGCGCCACCGGGTCTTCCTCCACCCGCACCAGCTTGCGGCGAGCCCGGTGACCAACGCGCAATGGGACGAGTTCATCGCCGAGCGCGGCTATTCGACCCCGGCTTTGTGGCTGTCGGACGGCTGGGACTGGGTTTGCGAACAGGGCATTTGCGCGCCTCTCTACTGGCGCGAGGACGCCACGCATTTCACCCTCGCAGGCCGCATCGAGCGCGAGCCCGACGCCCCGGTCGCCCATGTCAGCTATTACGAGGCCGAGGCTTTCGCGCGCTGGGCAGGCGCCCGGCTGCCGAGCGAGGCGGAATGGGAGAGCGCGGCGA
>DATKAY010000076.1:0-3294 GCA_035514495.1 Sphingomicrobium sp.
TCGCCGGCACTCCGCTGGTCGGCTCTCCGGTGCGGATCGACGGTGAGCGGGCGGATTGCGACCTGCCGCCGCCTGCGCTCGGCGAGCACACGCGCGAAATCCTCGAGGAACTGGGCATCGGGGCCGCCGACATCGCCCGCCTCAAGCGAGAGGGCGTTATCGGCGGCTGAGGCGCGTCAGTCGATCTGCGCAGTGCCTTCGACCAGCACGTCGAGCTGGTTCTCGCACCCGTTGGCGATCAGCGACTGGGCAGTCCCGACCGTGTCGCCCGGGGCGTTGGCAAGAGTGACGAACGTCACCCTTGCGGAATCGCCGGTGTCTTGCTGGCTCAGCTGGTATTCGACACCGCCGGTGACGGAGACGCCCGATGGCCAGCTGGCGGTGTCCTGGCCAGCGGGCCAGTCGATCGTCTCCTCCGAACCGCCGCCCTTGATCGTCAGTTTGATCTCATCGTCCTTTTGCGGGCGCCAGAGAGTCAGCTTGTTCGGCTCGGCCACGCACAGCTTGCCGCTTTGCGTGATGTCCAGGTTCCACGGGCTCGGGTTGAGCGGGATTTCGCCGCTGCGCATCACGCTGACCCTGGTGCGCCGGTTGGCCGCGGCGGCGAGCCCGTCGCCGGACGAGGCAACCGCGAAGGTGCCGGGCCCGCGAAGCGTCCGCGCCCCATTGGTATTTAGCAGCACCAGGCTGTCGCCCGTTTTGAGCTGGATCTTGGCGCTGTCGGACAGCGCCTTGCCCGGCGGATAAACTTTCGCCGACGGTCCCCCCGATTTGATGACGAGAACAGTCGCCGCGGTAGCGGATGTGGCGGTGAGTGCCAGTGCCAGCACTCCGATCTTCAACAGCTGAGTAGTTTTCATTTCCCAGGTCCTCCTCAGGCTTCAGTCAATACGCGGTCGCGACATATACTTCGTCGCTTGTTCAGCAGTATGACAGCGGCCGGCGGGCTCGTCGCGTTTATGAGGGTCGATTCCCGGCCGACCAGCAGACACCTCATGGTTGCGACTCCCCGTTGGTCACGCAGGCCTATTAGCGCAGGTCGGCGCTACAGCGAAGCCCGCATTGTTTCGCCCCCGCCGTCACTGGGCCTTCAAGAGCTGCTCGATGCGTGAAATTCGCTCGCTGTGGGCGTCGAGCAGGCGCATGAGCTCCTCCTTTTCCTCCTCACGAGTGAAAACGATCCGGGCCGAGCGGCCGAGCGTTCCCGATATCTTTTCAAGCGCTTCCTGCTCGTCGTTCCCCGGAATGCTCCCGTCGGGGCGCGGCCCGATCAGAAGCCAGCCAAACATAGCGGCGCTGGTCTCGATCTCGACTCGGAGCGGGAACAGATGGTCTTCGGGCACGCACTCGACCGCATGCTCGTCTTCCTGGGGCTTGGTGGCGACGAACCACCGCAACACCTCGGCCGGCGCGATTGCGACCGTCTGCTTCACTTCGCCCTCGAGGATCACCGCCGCCCGCGTGGCGTGCACTCCGGCGACGATCCTCGACAGCACGTCGGCCAGAAAGTCATCGAGGCTGGCCGAGTCGCGGGTATCGCGCATGACCTCCGGAAGCTCCTCTCGGAGCACAACCAGGGATTTCTGAAAGCGGCGCTCGGTCCATCTCTCGACCCGGGCGTGAAGGGGATGGATCAACGCGGTTGCGACGACCGCGCCAACGATCGCGGCCTCCATCTCGGCGTCGGGATAGATGGTCTGCATCCCCTCGATGATCGCTTCCATCACGCCGCCGAAGACCGCGATGATGATCAAGGTAACGATGGCGATGCTCGCGGTACGGCTGATCACCGCCTCGGCGTCGTACAATCGGTAGCGGATGAGGGCGACGAGAAGCCCGGCCTGAAGGACGAGCACCGAAAGGCCGAAGGACAGGCCGGCGACCGCCTCCAGCGCGATCTGCCCCGGGAAGCTCTCCATCGACCATTTGAAGATGTCGGCGCCATAGGCAACCGCCGTGAACAGGGCATAGCCGCTGAAGCCGAACAGGGCCCAGCGAATCTGCTGCCTTATATCGCCCGGTTCTGTCGTTCGAAGGCGTCTGATCTGGACCAGCACCGCGGCGATCAGCAGGCCGAGGAACAGGGATTGGTAGAGCTGCCCCTGAAGGAAAATCAGGAGCGGAGTGGAGCAGACAAGCGCCACGACTCCGGTTGTCAGCTTGCCGTACGGGAAAAGCAGTATCCCGGCCAGCAGGAGGACGTTGCCGATGTCGTAGATTGCGACGTGAATGTCGCGCGCAACTCCGATGTTGGAAAGGAAATTGGCCGACGGGTGCTCGGCGCCGATCATCAGCAGGATCGCAAGCGACAAAACCGAGCTGACGGCATCGCGCGAATTGCGGCGGTGGAGGATCCACGCAGCGCAGATCAGGAACGGATAGAAGATGACATGAACGACATCGATGAAGGTGAGCACCATGGGCGAGACGCCGAGCTCTTGCGCCGCATTGTCGATGTGATGTTCGCCGGTGGTGACGACGACCTCGCGTTCGCTGCCGTCGGTCGAGCGGACCGTCAGCGGGACCGGAAGCTCGTCGGTGCCGAACAGCAGGCTGCCCATCGCGATATAGCCGGGATCGTCGCCTTTCTCGGCCAGCGCCCGGTCGGTCATCGGCATCTGGGCTGGTAGCGGGAGCCCGTAGATGGCGATGATGTCGTCGCCCTTGCGGATCCCGGCCTCGCGCGCCTCCGGGCCGATCAGGAACCGGATGTGGGTCGCGTCCTGGAGCGACACCGCAAAGCCGGCCCGGCTGGCAAGCACCAGCTGCGAGTTGTCGCCAGGCGAGGAATAGCGGTCGTACAGCGCCATCGCCGGGCCGATCAGCGCCAGCGCCAGTGCCGCGGCCCAGATCAGGGTGAAGATGCGGTGGATAAAAATATTGAACGGCGGGACCCGGTCAGGGAGCCTGAACCGCATTCGAAGCGGATCGAGCCGCCGGGCGATCGCGGCTGCCGCGGTCATGGCGTTGCTCCGACGCGCCTAGTCATCGGGATCCTCGCGGCGCTCGCGCCGTTCGCGGTGACGCTGAAGGCCGTCGCTGAACGAGGCGGCGAAAATACCGGTTGGGATGGCGATCAGCATGATACCGACGACCGCGAACAGGCCGGCGAATAACTGTCCAAGGGGGGTCACCGGAAAAGCATCCCCGTACCCGACCGTCGTCAGGGTCACGATCGACCACCACAAGGCTCGCGGAATGCTTCCGAACTTCTCGGGCTGGGCGTCGGCCTCGGTCCAGTAGAGAAGCGAGGCGGAAATCAGCATGGTCACCGCGACGAGGCCGAGAACCAGA
>DATKAY010000077.1:0-6993 GCA_035514495.1 Sphingomicrobium sp.
TGCGCTCGCACCAGCTCGAGATGCTCGAAACAGCGCGGCGCGGTCGCGATGCCTTGCTGGTCGCGGCGACCGGGTCGGGAAAGACGCTTGCCGGCTTCCTCCCCTCGATCTGCGACCTCATCGAAAATCCGACCGACCGGCTGCACACGCTCTACGTCTCGCCGCTCAAAGCGCTTGGCGTCGATGTCCAGCGCAATCTGCACTTGCCCCTGTCCGAGATGGGGCTCGACATCCGGGTCGAAACCCGGAGCGGCGATACGCCGTCCAACCGAAAGGCGCGCCAGCGGGTCCGGCCCCCGCAAATCCTGCTGACCACGCCCGAATCCCTGAGCCTTTTGCTCAGCTATCCCGACAGCGGCGAGCTGTTCGCGGGGCTCAATACGATCGTCGTCGACGAGCTTCACGCCTTTGCCAAGGAAAAAAGGGGCGATTTGCTGGCGCTGTCGATGGCCCGGCTCCAGTCCATCGCTCCGCGGCTCCGGCGGGTCGGCCTGTCGGCGACGATCAGCGATCCGGCCGCCTATCGCTCCTGGCTGGCGGCAAAAGGCGATGCGTCTCTGGTCGAGCTCGTCGAGGGCGAGCCCGGCGCCAGCCCCGAGCTGTCGATCCTGATCCCCGAGAACCGGATCCCGTGGGGCGGCCATTCCGGGCGCCATGCCGTCACCGAGGTGATGGAGCTGATCGAGGGGCACCGGACAGTGCTCGTGTTCTGCAACACCCGAAGCCTTGCCGAGCTCATCTTCCAGGACCTGTGGGCGGTCAACGACAAGGCTTTGCCCATCGGCATCCATCACGGCAGCCTGGCGCTCGAAGCGCGCCGCAAGGTCGAATCGGCGATGGCCTCGGGAAAGCTGCGGGCGCTGGTCGCCACCGCCAGCCTCGACCTCGGAATCGACTGGGGCGACATCGATCTCGTCGTCCAGATGGGCGCGCCCAAGGGAAGCTCGCGGCTGCTCCAGCGGATCGGCCGCGCCAACCACCGGCTCGACGAGCCGAGCAAAGGCGTGATCGTCCCGGGCAACCGGTTCGAATATCTGGAGGCGCGCGCCGCTCTCGATGCGATCGACGCCGGCGAGCTCGACCCCGAGAGCTTCCGCCCCGGGAGCCTCGACGTGCTCGCCCAGCACGTCCTCGCGCTCGCCTGCGCAGCGCCGTTCGACCCCGAACAGCTGCTCGCCGAAATCGGGTCGGCAACGCCCTATGCGGAACTGTCGCGCGAAACCTTCGAGGAAGTGCTCAATTTCATCGCGACCGGCGGCTATTCGCTCAAGGCCTATGACCGCTTCCGGCGGCTGGTGCGCGAACCCGACGGCCGCTGGCGCTTGGCGCGCCCGGCGATCGCGAAGCAGCACCGGCTCAACGCCGGGGTCATCGTCGAGCAGCCGCTGCTGACCGTCCGCTTCCGGGGCGGCCGGCGGCTCGGGACGATCGAGGAGGGCTATGCCTCGACCCTGTCGCCGGGCGACCATTTCTATTTCTGCGGGCTGAGCCTCGAGGTCGAGCAGTTCAAGGACACCGACATCATCGTCCATGCCAGCTCGAAGCGGGCCCGGATCGTCACCTACGGCGGCCAGCGGATGAGCATGTCCACCCACCTCGCCAACCGGGTCCGGCACATGCTCGCCGACCGGGGCGGCTGGCACCGCTTTCCCGACGACGTTAGCGACTGGCTGGAGGTGCAGGACCGGCGCTCGGCCATCCCCGAGCCCAACGAATTGCTCGTCGAGACCTTCGACCACGAGGGCCTCCACTATATGGTCGCCTACAGCTTCGAGGGCTGGAACGCCCACCAGTCGCTTGGAATGCTGATCACCAGGCGGATGGAAAGCGCCGGGCTGAAGCCGCTGGGCTTCGTCGCCAACGACTATGGCCTCGCCTGTTACGGCCTTGCGCCGATCCGCGACCCCAGGGCGCTGTTTTCGCCCGACATCCTTGAGCGCGAGTTCGTCGAGTGGGTGGAAAACAGCTATCTCTTGAAGGCCGCCTTCCGCGAAGTCGCGGTGATCGGCGGGCTGGTCGAGCGGCAGCATCCGGGCCGCCGCAAGTCCGGCCGGCAGGTCAGCTTTTCGACCGACCTCATCTACGACGTGCTTCGCCGCTACGAGCCGCAGCACCTGCTTCTTCGAGCCGCCTGGGACGATGCCCGGGCGCGGATGACCGAGCTTGGGCGGCTGGTCCGGCTGGTCGACCGGGCGGCGGCGACGATGGTCCATGTTGAAGCCGGGCGAATCACCCCGTTGGCCGTCCCGCTGATGGTGATCGTCGGGCGCGAGGCGCTGCCGCCCGGCGCTTTGGCCGACGAAAGCCTGCTGGTCCAGGCCGAGCAGCTTGCGCAAGCGGCGATGAAGCCCTGATTTCGCCTGATCTCGTTTGATACCGCCTGATTTCCATTGCCGCGCCACGCCGCATCTGCGAGTCTGCCGGGCATGAGATGGCTCGCACTCATCCTTCTCGCGCCTTGGCTTGGAGGCTGCGTCGCCAGGACCGTGATGGAGACCGCCGCGACCGCCGTCACTCTCCCGGTGAAAGCCGCGTCGCGAGCCGTTGACCTGGCGACCACCAGCCAGTCCGAAGCCGACGAAAAGCGCGGGCGCGAGCTTCGCGCCGAAGACGAAAGGCGCGGACGCGAGGACCGGCTCGAAGCGGAGCGCTGCCGCAAGGGCAAGCCCGGGCCGACCGACGATTGCAGCCGATTTGCCCGGGGGCGATAGGAAAAGCGCGGCTGGACCGCGGGACGCAACCAGTCCACGCCATCGCCAGGTGCGATATTTCCTGGATACCGAGTATAACGGGATCGGCGGAGCTTTGCTGAGCCTCGCGCTCGTCCCGGACGACGGCGAGGAGCTCTATCTGACCCTCAAGACCGACGAGAAGCTCGTCGACTGGGTCGAGAAAAACGTTGTTCCCTATCTCGACATGGTGCCGCACGAGCTCAAATGGCCGCGGCTGAGCAGGAGCGACGCCGCCGCTGCCCTCGAGCGCTATCTGAGGCACGACCGGGACATCGTCATCATCGTCGACTGGCCCGAAGACATCGCCAAATTCTGCGACCTGATGATTACCGGCCAGGGCGACATGATCGACGTCCGACAGGTGACCTTCAGGCTGCTTCCGCTTGCCAATTTCAGCACCGCCCGCAGCAGCGAGGTGCCGCATAACGCCCTTCACGACGCCCGCGCGCTTCGCGAGCATTACCGGACCATGGAATAAGATGACCGCTCTGTCCTTCGCCGGCGAGAGCTTCGAGCCGTCACCGGCCGGAACTTTGTACTGGGGCGCGCAGGACTCCCTCCTGGTCGCCGATCTGCACCTCGAGAAGGCGAGCTGGTTTGCGAGCGCCGGGCAAATGCTTCCGCCCTATGATTCGCACGCCACTTTGGAAGCGCTTGCGAGCGAGGCCAAGCGAACCGGCGCCCGGCGGCTCTATTGTCTTGGCGACAGCTTCCACGACCGGTTCGGATGCGACCGGCTGCCCGCCGCCGCCCGGGTGCTTCTCGAAAGCCTCACCGAGCGGCTCGACTGGACATGGATTATCGGCAACCACGATTCCATGACGCAGCCGCGTCGTCCGGGGGACGACGCAGGACCGTCATTTGCCGACCATTGCGGCGGCAGGATCGTCGAGGAGGCCGAGGTGGCGGGGATTCTCCTTCGCCACGAGGCTCGCCCCGATGAGCCGCGCCCGGAAATCTCCGGGCATTTCCATCCCAAGCTGCGGGTGAACGTCAACGGCCGGAGCATTTCGCGCCGCTGCTTCGTCGCCTCGGAGCGCAAGCTCATCCTTCCGGCTTTCGGGACCCTGACCGGCGGCCTCGATGCCAGCCACCCGGCAATCGCCCGAGCGACCAGCGGCAATGCGGTCGCGCTGGTGCCCGTGGCCGACCGGCTTTTGCGCTTCCCGATCGCCGCCTGAAGCGGTCTTCAGGCCCTGATCAGCTCGATCGCCATGGCCCCGCTCGGCGAGACCAGAAGCCGCGCCTTGCCCGACGCCCGGTTCCCGAAGGTCGCGGCCTGGAGCTCGTTTCGGGCGCTGTGCCGGTCGAAATCATAGCCCAGCGAATCCGCCTGCGTCTTCAGCCGGTCGAGATGCATTTCCAGGTCGAGGATTCCCTCTTCGGGATCGAACTCCATCACTTCCTCGAGGTCGCGTTTTGCCACTTGGTCCATAAGCGGACCATTGCGTCCGGGGCGGTTCGATACAAGCCCGATTGCGCCTTTTTGCCAGTCATCTAAACCCGCAGCGATGAAAACAGCATTCTTTCTTCTGGCCGCCCTTTCGCTGGCCGCCACCGCCGCTCCCCATGCTTTCGCCCAACCGGTCGATTCGAAGACGATGGAGCGGATCGACCGGATTCTCAAACGCACTCCGCTGATCGACGGCCACAACGATTTGCCCTACGCGCTCGACGAAAATTACGGGCGAAGCATCGAGGGGCTGGAGAGCGGCACCGACCGCCGCGACCCGCCGCTGATGACCGACATGGAAAGGCTCCGCGCCGGCCGAGTCGGCGGCCAGTTCTGGTCGGTCTATATCGACGGCGAGCTGACCGGCGACGAGGCCGTCCGAAGGACCATCGAGCAGATCGACGTGGCGCACCGGCTGATCGACCGCTACCCGCGCCATCTGGCGCTCGCGTCGAGCGCCGAGGACATCGTCCGGATCCACCGCGAGGGCCGGATCGCCTCGCTCCTGGGGATCGAGGGCGGCCGGCAGATCGGCGGCTCGATGGCGGCGCTCCGGCAATTTTATAGCCTGGGCGTTCGCACCATGACCCTGACTCACAGCCAGA
The DNA here is from genome assembly GCA_035514495.1 of Sphingomicrobium sp. Classification (GTDB taxonomy): domain Bacteria; phylum Pseudomonadota; class Alphaproteobacteria; order Sphingomonadales; family Sphingomonadaceae; genus Sphingomicrobium. The sequence goes on from DATKAY010000077.1 coordinate 4,791, forward strand.
CCATTGAATGGGCCGACAGCGCCACCGACGATCCCAAGCACGACGGGCTCAGCCCGTTCGGCGTGGAGGTGGTGAAGGAAATGAACCGGCTGGGAATGCTCGTCGATTTGAGCCACGTCAGCGAAGCGGCGATGAAGGACGCGATCGCGGCCAGCCGGGCGCCGGTCATCTTCTCCCATTCCGACGCTTTCGCGCTCAACCCCCACCCCAGGAACGTGCCCGACGAGGTGCTTGCGCTGCTTGCCGCCAATGGCGGAGTGGCGATGGTCACCTTCGTCCCGACCTTTTTGAAGGCCGAGGTCTGGGCCTGGAGGCGCGAGCGCTCGGCGCAGGAAGCGCGGCTGAAGTCGCTCTATTCCTTCAGCACCAGACAAGTCGAAACGGAGCTGAAGAGCTGGGAGGCTGCCAATCCAAGTCCCAAAGCCCAGGTCGCGGATGTCGCCGACCATATCGAGCATGTCGCCCGGATCGCCGGCCACGACCATGTCGGAATCGGCGGCGATCTCGACGGGATCACGACCACGGTGGTCGGGCTCGGCGGCGTTGACGACTATCCCAATTTGTTCGCCGAGCTGATCCGCCGCGGCTGGAGCGACGACAATCTCGCCAGGCTCGCTGGCGGTAATGTGCTGCGGGCGCTGCGCCGCGCCGAAGCCGTTGCCGAGTCGATGCGCAACACGCCTCCCTCGCTCGAGTCGCCGCCCGAATGAGAGTGATCGACCGCCCGCTCAATGCCGCGATCATTCCCGTCACGCCGCTCCAGCAGAACTGCACTTTGCTGTGGTGCACCGCGACGATGCGCGGCGCCTTCGTCGACCCGGGCGGCGACCTGCCGCGCCTGAAGGCGGCGGCGAGCCAGGCGGGGGTGACGATCGAGAAGATCCTGCTGACCCACGGCCATATCGACCATTGCGGCTCCGCCGGCGTCCTCGCCGGGGAGCTTGGAGTGCCGATCGAAGGTCCGCACGAGGCCGACATTTATTGGATTGCCAAGCTCGCCGAAGACGGCCGCCGCTGGGGAATCCCGGGGACGCCGTTCGAACCCGATCGCTGGCTCGACGACGAGGACGAGGTAGGCGTCGGCAAGCTCAGCTTCGGCGTCCGCCACTGTCCCGGCCACACGCCGGGCCATGTCGTCTTCCATCATCCTGAATCGAAACTGGCGATCGTCGGCGACGTATTGTTCAAGGGCTCGATCGGCCGATGGGACTTCCCGCTGGGCGATCACCGGCAGCTGGTCGCTTCGATCACCGGCCGGCTGTGGCCGATGGGTAGCGAGACCGCATTCATTCCCGGCCACGGCCCAATGTCGACTTTCGGCCACGAGCGGGCGACCAATCCGCTGGTCGGCGACTCGGCGCTGGCGGCCTCAACGGCTTGCGCTTGAGCGTCTTTGCGCTATAGGAGCCGCGGTTCGCGACGATCCGGCCGCCGCCGCGGGAACTGTCCCGTTTTCCGGGACTCCCGTCGAGACTTGGCGCAGATCGTCGCTATTTTTATTCGTTCACTGATTGCAAGCAAGGTGCCGGAATGGCTGTTCCCAAAAGAAAGACCTCGCCTTCGAAGCGCAACATGCGCCGCAGCCATCATGCGCTGAAGCCGGCCAGCTTCCAGGAATGCCCGAACTGCGGCGAGCTCAAGCTGCCGCACAATTTGTGCACCGCCTGCGGCCATTACAACGGCCGCGAGATCGTCTCGAACGAAGCCTGAGCAGCGTAGCGGATCGAGGGCGCGGGACAATGAACGCAAGCCCGCGAATCGCAATCGACGCAATGGGCGGCGACGGCGGGCCGGCGGCGATGGTCGCCGGAGCCGCACGGGCGCGGCGCCACGATTCGGCGCTTCAATTTCAGTTCTTCGGCGACGAAGCTCTGGTCCTGGCCGAGCTCGAGAAGCATAAGCAGCTCCGCTCGGGCACGAGCGTCGTCGACACGCCCGAGGCGATCACGCCCAGCGAGAAGCCGAGCCAGGCGATTCGCCGCGCCCGCAGCACCTCGATGGGCGTCGCCATCAACGCGGTTAAGGAAGGTCATGCCGACGCCGCGCTGTCCGGCGGCAACACAGGCGCGATGATGGCCATGGCCAAGCTGGCGCTGCGGACCATGCCGGGGATCGACCGCCCGGCGCTGGCTGCGCTGCTGCCGACAATGGGCGACAATGACTGCGTCATGCTCGACCTTGGCGCCAACACCGAGTGCGATGC
>DATKAY010000078.1:0-2545 GCA_035514495.1 Sphingomicrobium sp.
GCCCAGGCGCGGTCGGCGCGGCCGATCAGCGCCCGGGCGATGCCGAGCAAGCGATCGCCCATGGCGAGCAACAAAGCGCCTTCCAGCGCCATGATCCCGCCCAGCACCGCGACCAGGATCGACAGCCAGTCGTCCGGGCGCCACGGATTGACCATGGTGACGGCGGCTCCGATCGCCAGGACGACCAGGCCGGCGAGGAAGCGAAGTCCCGCCGAGCGCTCGAAGTCGCGCAGCATTGCTGCCCAATAGCCGGGCGCCCGCCACTCGCCGATCGCGGCGGCGAGCGAATAGAGCCCGAGAAACAAGGCGATCCAGGCGGGGATGTCGGCACTTTGCGCCATCGGGGTTCCTCCACTCCATCTGGAGCGGAATGCTCGAATGTCCCTTTGGACATTCTGCGCGTTCCGCTCCCTCCACCGGTGCTAACCGGACCAGGTTCGACGGGTCGGACGGCGCTTAACCCGTCCCTCTCAGCCACAGCTGGCTCCCCGGGGATTGCTCCCATGTCTAGTCACAAGGGCGGGCAATGGCCAGCAGCGAGAGGCCCGAAAACGCATATTTCAGCGAAAGTTGCGCAAGGGGCTTGGCTAGGGCGTTCAACGCCGCCATTCACTCGGCGTGCACCGCCTCACTCACCTCGACCGCCTCGAATCCGAAGCCATCCACATCCTGCGCGAGACCGTCGCGGAAGCCGAGCGGCCGGTCATGCTCTATTCGATCGGCAAGGATTCGGCGGTGATGCTGCATGTCGCCAAGAAGGCCTTCCATCCCGCTCCCCTGCCCTTCCCGCTGCTTCACGTCGACACGGGCTGGAAGTTCAGGGCGATGTACGAGCATCGCGACAAGCTGTCGGCCGACCCGGCGGTCGAGCTGATCGTCCACAAGAACCCGGAAGCCGAGGCCAAGGGCATCAACCCGTTCGACCACGGCTCCCTGCACACCGACCTATGGAAGACCGAAGGGCTCCGCCAAGCGCTCGACAAATACGGCTTTGACGCGGCGTTCGGCGGCGCTCGCCGGGACGAGGAGAAAAGCCGCGCCAAGGAGCGCATCTTCAGCTTTCGCAGCTCCAACCACCGCTGGGACCCCAAGCGCCAGCGGCCCGAGCTCTGGTCGCTCTACAACCTGCGCAAGAAGAAGGGCGAGAGCGTCCGGGTCTTCCCCTTGTCGAACTGGACCGAGCTCGACGTCTGGCAGTACATCCTTCGCGAAAAGATCGAGATCGTGCCGCTCTATTTCTCTGAGGAGCGGCCGACGGTGGTTCGCGACGGGCTCATCGTGATGATCGACGACGACCGTTTCCCGCTGGGCGACGAAAAGCCGGTGAAGCGCAAGATCCGTTTTCGGACCCTGGGATGCTACCCGCTGACCGGCGCCGTCGAGAGCGAGGCCATGAGCGTCGAGGAAGTCGTCGCCGAGATGCTTCTTGCCACCACCTCGGAGCGCCAGGGCCGGGCGATCGACCGCGATTCCGGCGCGGCGAGCATGGAGAAGAAGAAACAGGAAGGGTATTTTTGATGGACGCGGGGCGTCGATCAAAAATACCCTTCAGGCCACATTGGCATTCCCGCATTTGCGGGAATGACGGGAAAAGCTGATGGACGCGGGGCGTCGATCAAAAATACCCTTCAGGCCGCAGAACCGGGATTCCCGCATTCGCGGGAATGACGGCAAAAGCTGATGTCGCGGGTGCTCGACCAGGACCGCGAGCTGATCGCTCGCGACGTCTCGAAATGGCTCGCCCGGCACGAGGCCAAGGACATGCTCCGCTTCATCACCTGCGGAAGCGTCGACGACGGCAAGTCCACCTTGATCGGTCGCCTGCTCTACGATTGCCGGCAGATTTTCGACGATCAGCTCGAGACCCTCGAGACCGAAAGCAGGAAAATCGGGACTCAGAGCGGCAAGCTCGATTTCGCGCTGCTGGTGGACGGGCTGTCGGCCGAGCGCGAGCAGGGCATCACCATCGACGTCGCCTATCGCTTCTTCGCCAGCGACAAGCGCAAGTTCATCGTCGCCGACACTCCCGGGCACGAGCACTATACCCGAAACATGGTGACCGGAGCGTCCACCGCCGACGTCGCGGTGCTGGTGATCGATGCGCGCAAGGGCGTGCTTACCCAGACCCGGCGCCATTCCTATCTCGCGCATCTGGTCGGAATCCGCCACTTCGTGCTTGCGGTCACCAAGATGGACCTGGTCGATTACGACCGTGAGGCGTTCGAGACGATCCGCACCGCCTATGGCAGCTTCGCCGACAGAATCGGAATCGAGAACTGGCAGGCAATCCCGGTGTCGGGCGTGGCCGGCGACAATGTGACGGGGCCAAGCGAGAACATGGCCTGGTTCGATGGCCCGAGCCTGCTCCAGCATCTCGACGCGGTGGAAATCGATGCGAGCGCCGACCAGGCCAAGCCTTTGCGCATGCCGGTCCAGTGGGTGAACCGGCCCAACCAGGGCTTTCGCGGCTTCGCCGGCCAGATCGCCGCCGGCACCCTGGGGCCGGGGACGCAAATCCGCGTCCTGCCGTCGGGGCGCACGACCA
>DATKAY010000079.1:0-3154 GCA_035514495.1 Sphingomicrobium sp.
ACGATCGAGGCCGACCATGGCTCGCACCTGACCTATATCGACCATCTCACCCACAATGTTCACCGCGGGCGCATGGCAGTCTGGGCCGACTTCTACGAGCGGCTCTTCAACTTCCGAGAGATTCGCTACTTCGACATCGAGGGAGCGCAGACGGGTCTCTTTTCGAAAGCGATGACCAGCCCTTGCGGCAAAATCCGCATCCCGTTGAACGAGAGCCAGGACGACAAGAGCCAGATCGAGGAGTTCCTTCGCGAGTATAAGGGCGAGGGCATCCAGCACATCGCCCTTGGAAGCGACGACATCTACAAGGCCGTCGACATCCTGCGCGAGCGTGGGATTCCGTTCCAGGACACGCCCGACACCTATTACGAGCTGCTTCCGGAGCGAATCCAGGAACATGGCGAGGATCTCGAGGAGCTGGAGAAGCGTGACATCCTGATGGACGGCGCTCCGACCGAGGGGCAGGGTCTGCTGCTCCAGATCTTCACCCGCAACGTGATCGGGCCGATCTTCTTCGAGATCATCCAGCGCAAGGGCAACGAGGGCTTCGGCGAGGGCAATTTCAAGGCCTTGTTCGAATCGATCGAGCTCGACCAGATGAGGCGAGGGGTGATTTGAGCGCCGCCGAGAGCAAGCCAAGCGGAGCGAAGCGAGTGCGGCTTGGTCGAGAGCCGGCGCGACGCGGACGGCCTGCGGGAGCAAGCCCGACAGGACCGACGGCGCGAATTGAGTTCGCGCCGGCGCAACGCCAATAGGTTGAGCAAGTGACCGAAGCCTATATCTGCGACTATATCCGAACGCCCATCGGCCGCTACGGCGGCGCTCTTGCCTCCATCCGTGCCGACGATCTCGCGGCGATCCCGTTGAAGGCGCTGATCGAGCGGAACCCGCAGGTCGACTGGGACGACCTCGACGACATTATCCTGGGCTGCGCCAATCAGGCGGGCGAGGACAACCGCAATCTCGCGCGGATGGCCGGGCTGTTGTCGGGGCTTCCCGACAGCTCGGGCGGAGTGACTCTCAACCGGCTGTGCGGATCGGGGCTCGACGCCGTCGCGATGGCGGCGCGGTCGATCCGCGGAAGCGAGGCCGACCTCATCATCGCGGGCGGAAGCGAAAGCATGAGCCGGGCGCCGTTCGTGATGCCCAAGGCGGAAAGCGCGTTCAGCCGCAATGCCGAGATCTACGACACCACCATCGGCTGGCGCTTCGTCAATCCCCGGATGAAGGACGCCTATGGCGACGACACCATGCCGAGCACGGCCGAAAACGTGGCGCTGGAGTATAAGATCGCCCGCGACGACCAGGACGCCTTCGCGCTGAGGAGCCAGGAGCGCACGTCGGACGCCCGGTCCAGCGGTCGCCTTGCCGCCGAGATCGTCCCGGTCGAGATCCCGCAGCGCAAAAGCGCACCGGTCATCATCGACACGGACGAGCATCCGCGCTCGACCAGCCTCGAGAAGCTCGCCGCGCTGAAGCCCATCGTCCGCAAGGACGGGACGGTAACGCCAGGCAATGCCTCGGGGGTCAACGACGGAGCCGCCGCGCTGATCATCGCCAACGAGGAATCGGCAAAGCGCAACGGATTGACCCCGCGGGCGCGAATCCTCGGCGCAGCAGTCGCTGGCGTCCCGCCGAGGGTCATGGGCATCGGTCCCGCCCCCGCCTCCGAAAAGCTGATGAAGCGGTTGGGACTGAAAATCGGCGATTTCGACGTGATCGAGCTCAACGAGGCTTTCGCGGCGCAGGCGCTCGCCGTGCTTCGAATGCTCGGCCTTCCCGACGACGGGCCCCAGGTGAACCCGAACGGCGGGGCAATCGCCCTCGGCCATCCGCTGGGGATGTCGGGCGCCCGGCTCGCCGGCACCGCGGCGCTCGAGCTTCACCACCAAAGCGGCAAGCTGGCGCTGGCGACGATGTGCATCGGGGTGGGCCAGGGAATCGCGCTGGCGCTCGAACGGGTGTAAGCTCCTGCCCATGGCAACGACCGCGCCGGAACTGAGCGAAGATGCGATCATGGCGGTCCTGGACAAGGTCCCGGACCCGGAGATCCCGGCCATCTCGATTACCGACCTGGGGATAGTGCGCGACGTCAGCCTCGACCCGCCGCGGGTGCGGATCACCCCAACCTATTCGGGATGCCCGGCGACCATCGCAATCGAGCAGTCGATCCGCGACGCGCTCGATCGCGCGGGATTCCGCCAGGTCTTCGTCGAGCGGGTGCTTTTCCCGCCCTGGACCACCGAATGGATAACCAAGCGCGGCCGAGAGCGACTCAAGGCCTATGGAATCGCCCCGCCCGACCCGGGCAAGACGGTGCCCTGCCCGCGCTGCGGCTCGATGGAAACCGTGGAGGTCAGCCGGTTCGGCTCGACACCGTGCAAGGCACAGTGGCGCTGCACGGCCTGCCAGGAGCCGTTCGACCGGTTCAAATGCCACTAGGCGCAAGTGGCGCCGGGAGAGTTTACCTGGGCAGTTCGCCCGAGCGGTAGCCGCGCGGCGCGGAAACCTTGAGCTTCGCTCCGCCGGCGTCGGCCAGCCGGCCGACCAAAAGCGGCGTTTCGAACTCGACTCCAAACCAGCCACGGTCCACCCACGCGACCCGTGCCTCGAGCCGTGTCTGCCCGCATTGCACCTGAATGTTCTCGCCGGGCTCTGGCGTGGTATCGGATTCCAGGAGCGCGCCCATCTTCGAAACATCGCGAATGCGCACATCGGTCGGGCCCGCCCCGGAAACGACCTGGGCGTTGAGGAAAATGCGCGAGCGTTTTTCCTCACGCTTTGGGATTGTCAGTGCGTTCACCCTTGCCTCCTGCGATGGCTAGGATCGCAAGTCGCATGTCTGGGCTAAGAAATTGCTAACGAAAGGTGCAAGCGCCTCGCGAGTGGAGGTTTCCGCCCGCGCCGCTATAGCTCCTTTCGATGGCGGCACAGGCACCTCCACGCGAGTATCGCAGCGGGTCAGACCAGCGCACGCTTCGCGACGCGCTGGGCAGTTTTGCGACCGGCGTGACCGTCGTCACCTGCGTTGACGAGGACGGCTACCCGTTCGGGCTTACCGTCAACAGCTTCACCTCGGTGTCGCTCGACCCGCCGCTTCTGCTGGTGTGCATCGCCAAGCAGGCGCGCTGTGCGCCGCCACTCGCAAAAGCAG
>DATKAY010000080.1:0-29313 GCA_035514495.1 Sphingomicrobium sp.
TCGTTGCCTGGCTGTGCCCGGTGGCGGTCGGCCTGATCCTCGTCTTCAGCCTCTTTCCCTGGCTGGTCGGAGCAGCCTGAGGAACTTGGCGGCGGTGCAAAGGCTACTTCCACGGCTAGTCGCCATAAGCTAAGCCGCGCCCGCGAATGCATCACGAAGGGGGAGCCAGGTGACTGCAGCTCAAACGGAGGCCGCGACCGAACCGGCGGCGCTCGGCCTTATCGATCACGTCACCAATGTCGCCGATTTCATCTGGGGCGGATCTTGGAACGGCGAGGAGCTGATTCCCTTCCCTCCGATGGTCATCGTTCTGCTCGGCATCGGCCTCTACATGATGGTCGGTCTGCGCTTCTATCCGATCCGGCAACTATGGCCCGCCTTCACGGGCATCTTCCGCAAGACGGACGGCAAAGCTGGCGAGATTTCTTCCTTTGCGGCACTGTCGACGGCGCTTTCGGGCCAGGTCGGCACCGGCAACCTGGCAGGTGTCGCAACCGCGATCGCGCTCGGCGGGCCGGGAGCGATTTTTTGGATGTGGGTCACCGCCCTAATCGGAATGGCGCTCGCTTTTGCCGAAGGCTCGCTCGCCATCCGCTACCGGGAGATCACTCGCGACGGCCGCTACCGCGGCGGCCCGATGGCCTACATCACCTACGGTCTCGGCCCGAAATGGAAGTGGCTCGCAATCTTCTTCTCGATCGGAACGCTCGTCTCGGCGGGCGTCACGGGCAACATGATCCAGGCGAATTCGGTGGGCGACTCCTTCGCCCAGCTGACCGGGATGGACGACTGGATCGGCGGGCTGTTGATCGCCTTTCTGGTTTTTATCGTGATCGTCGGTGGAATCAGATCGATCGGCGCCGTCGCCGAGCGCATCGTTCCGACCATGGCGCTGGCCTATATCGTAATGGCGCTCATCGCGATTTTCCTCAACTTCGAGGACATCCCGGCGACGTTCGGGCTGATCTTCCACGGGGCGTTCAATCCCCAGTCGGCGACCGGCGGATTCCTCGGCGCGGCGATGATCATGGCAATCCGCGCAGGCGTGGCCCGCGGGCTCTTTTCGAACGAAGCCGGCCAGGGATCGACCCCGATCGCCCATGCGGTCGCGCGCACGACAGACCCCGCGCTCCAGGGGCGTTTTGCGATGATGGGGACCTTCATCGACACGATCATCGTGTGCACCATGACCGCTCTCGTGATTTTGACCGTTCAAGGTAATTTCGTCGGCACCGACCCGGTCACTGGCATGCAGACGGTGCAGGAGCATGCCTGGTCGTCTGACCTTCGCGGGTTCGACATGACGGCCGGCGCGTTTTCCGCCGCGTTCCCGTTTACGATAGGTCATCTTTCGATCGGCGTGCTGATCGCCTCCATCGCCCTGTTGCTGTTCGTCTTCACGACGCTTCTCACCTGGTCCTATTATGGCGAGCGGGCGATCACCTACCTCTACGACCAGTTCCCGGGAGCCACCCCTGGCGGCGAGCGCGTGCTTCACATGCTCTGGCGCGTTTTCTGGTGCGTCATGATCTGGATCGGCTCGTTCCAGGAGCTCGAGCTCGTCTGGCGCATGGGCGACATCGCCAATGCCGCAATGGCGCTGCCCAATCTGATCGCGCTCGCCTTCCTCGCTCCGGTAGTCTTCGCGCTCGCCCGCGGCCATCGCTCGGCGGGACGCGATTATGGCCGCGAATGCCCGGCCGAGCTGCTCGATAAGGATTTGGCCCAGGAAGCCCCGCCGCCGGGGCTGGATCGCGGCTAGCCTTCGTCTTCCTCGCGGGCAGCGGCGACGAGCGCCGAGCGGAGCGCCTCGGCCTGCGCCTCCGACAGCTTCTTGCCCTTGGCGGTGCTGAGGTAGAAGACGTCCACCGCTCGCTCGCCATAGGTGGCGATATGGGCGGAATGGATCTCGAGTCCCTGGCCGTGGATCGCCCGGGCCAGCCGCGCCAGCAGGCCCGGCCGGTCAAGCGCATTGATCTCGACCACCGTCGTTCGGGTCGATGCCCGCTCGGCGATTGCGACAGACGGCGCGACATTGAACGCCTCGAGCCGCTTGCTCGACCTTTTGCCCGATGGAATCTCCGGCGGCGTTTCGCTTGACAGCGCTCGCTCGACCGATCGAACGAGGCGGTTGCGCAGCCTCTTGTCGGTATAGCGCCGCTGCCGGGCGTCCTGGACCAGCAAATTGTCCAGCGCCATTCCATCGCGGGTGGTGTGGATTCGGGCATCGATGATGCTTGCGCCGGCCGACGCCAGCCCAGCGCAAATGCGGAAGAATAGCCCTTCGCGGTCGGGCGCGAAGACGCTGATCCGGGTCGCTCCGCGCTCCGGCTCGTCCTCGGCGGCGATGCTCGGCGCGGAGTCGCCGATATGCGCCTCTGCGAGGGCAACCTGCCTGGCGTTGGACATCTGGACGTCGGGCGGCTCCGCCAGCCAATAGCTGTCCGGAAGCCGCCGCCCATAGGCCTTGGCGATTCTCGGCTTCCAGTCGAGCGCCTCGGCGAGTTCCTGCTGGCGCTGGGCGACGATGTCGATTCGTCCGCGCTGCTTGTGTCCGAGCCGGAGCTTCTCCTCGGCCGCTTCGAAAAGGGCTCGAAGGAGCTGGCGCTTCCAGTCGTTCCAGACGCCGGGACCGACCGCCCGGATGTCGACCACCGTCAGGATCAGCAACAGCCGGAGCCGCTCCGGGCTTTTGACCCGCTGCACGAAATCCTCGATCGTCTTTGGGTCGGCAAGGTCGCGCTTGAAGGCCATCGAGGATAGCAACAGGTGATGCCGGACCAGCCAGGCGACCGTCTCGGTCTCCGCTTCGTCCAGTCCCAGCCGCGGGCACAGCTCGAAAGCGACCTGCTCGCCAAGCACACTATGGTCGCCGCCGCGCCCCTTGGCGATGTCGTGGAGGAGGACCGCGACATAAAGGACTCGCCGCGATGCGATCTGATTGAACAAGGCGGTCGAAAGCGGATGGTCCTTCTGAAGCTCACCGCGCTCGATCGCGGCGAGCAGCCCGATCGCCCGGATGGCATGCTCGTCGACCGTGTAATGGTGGTACATGTCGAACTGCATCTGGGCGACCACCCGACCGAAGTCGGGGATGAACCGCCCGAGGACTCCGGCCTCGTTCATCCAGCGAAGCACGACGTCGGGCGAATGAACGTTGGTCAGCACCTCCAGGAACAAGGCATTGGCCCGCGGGTCCTTGCGGACTCGCGCCTTGATGAGCCTGGAATCGCGGGTCGCGGCCCGCATCGCGGCGGGATGGATCTCCAGCTTCTCGCGAGCCGCAACGGCGAACATCTCGATCAGGCGCACCGCGTCGGCGGCGAAAAAATCGGCTGACGGGATCGACAATCGGCCGCGGTCGAGAACGAAGCCGCCCAGCGCTTTGGGCCTCCGGCGAATGGTCGGCAGTGCGAAGCGCGAGCCCTTGCGGCCCAACTTCTCGTCGAGCTGGGCGAGAAAGACGCCGGTAAGGTCGCCGACCGTTTTCGCATTCAGGAAGTAGAAGTGCATGAACCGCTCGACGGCGGATTTCCCCGGCCGGTCGGCGTAACGCATGCGCGTGGCGATCTGCTTCTGATACTGGAAGCTCAACCTCTCCTCGGCTCGTCCGGCCACCAGGTGAAGGTGGCAGCGGACCGCCCAGAAAAAGCGCTCGGCGCGCTCGAAAGCGGTGAACTCCTCGCTGGTCAGCAGCCCGACCGAAACCAGCTCCGAGGCCTCGCGGACGTCGTAGACATATTTGCCGATCCAGTAGAGCGTCTGGAGGTCGCGGAGGCCGCCCTTGCCGTCCTTTACGTTCGGCTCGACGACATAGCGGCTGTCGCCCATCTTCACGTGGCGCTGGTCGCGCTCCTCAAGCTTGGCGGCGACGAACCTGGCCGCCGATTTCACCGCGATCCTGGTCCGGAAGCGCCGCAGCGCCTCCTCGAAAATCTCCTCTTTGCCCCAGAGCAGCCGAGCCTCGAGGAAGGCGGTCCGGACGGTCATGTCCGAGTTCGCGAGCTTCAACAAATCGTCGATCGAGCGGAGCGAATGGCCGATTTTCAGCTGCAGGTCCCAAAGCAGATAGAGGACTCGCTCGATCGTCTTGCCGATCTTTTGAGAGGGCTTCGAGGCGGTCAGGAACATGATGTCGAGATCGCTGTACGGCGCCATTTCGCCGCGCCCGGTGCCGCCGAGGCCGACGATTGCGACATCGAGCGGCGACTCGCCGGTCACATGCTCGTAAGCCAGCCGCACCAGCTGTGCGTGGAGATAGGCCGTCGAGCGGGCGGCGGCGCGGCCGCGGCCGGGATGGGCCCGAAGCCGCCTGGCAATCTCGGCCCTTCCGCCTTCCAGCGCCTTCGCCAGCACCTTGGCGGCTTTCGCCTGGTTGGCGCCGGCCAGCTGCCCGGCAATCGCTCGCGGGTCGATGATCGCCCGGCGGTCGTCGACAGGATCGAACAGCGCGTTCACCGCTCGCTCCGCTCGTCGAGCATTCGCCTGAGCCGGTAAATCGCCTCCAGCGCTTCGCGCGGCGAGAGCGAATCGGGGTCGATCCCGCCGAGCGCCTCGGCGATCGGGTCGGATTTGCTTGCAGGCTCCGGCGCCGCCGTGAACAAGGGCAGATCGTCGAGCCCGGCCGCTATCCCGCCGGTGGCGTCCCTGCCCGCCTCGAGCTTCGACAGCACCGCCCGGGCGCGCTTGACGACTCCGGGCGGCAATCCCGCGAGCTTGGCAACGGCAATTCCGTAGCTTCGGTCCGCCGGACCCTCGGCCAGCTCGTGCAACAGCACCAGATCGCCTTTCCACTCGCGGGCGCGAACATGGTGAAGCGAGAGCGAATCGAGCCGCCCGGCGAGCCTCGTAAGCTCGTGATAATGGGTGGCGAAAAGGGTCCGGCACCGGATCTCGTCGTGCATCGCCTCGACCACCGCCCAGGCGATCGCAAGCCCGTCATAGGTCGAGGTGCCGCGCCCGATTTCGTCGAGAATGACCAGGCTTTGCTCAGTCGCCTGGGCGAGGATCGCCGCTGTCTCGACCATCTCGACCATGAAGGTCGAGCGGCCCCTCGCCAGATTATCCGACGCCCCCACCCGGCTGAACAATTTGTCGACCAGGCCGAGCTTCGCCCGGGCCGCCGGGACAAAGCTTCCGGACTGGGCGAGCACGGCAGCGATCGCCGCCTGCCGAAGGAAGGTCGACTTGCCGCCCATGTTGGGCCCGGTGATCAGCCACAGCCGGTCGTCCGGGTCGAGGTCCAGGTCGTTCGCGACGAAGCTTTCGCCCAGGTCCTTCAGCGCGCTTTCGACCACCGGGTGCCGGCCCGCCTCGATCTCCAGGCACGGCTCGTCGGTGACCACCGGCTTTGCCCAGCCGCCTTCCGCGGCGCGGCAGGCATGGCCGGCCGCAACGTCGATACGGGCCAGCGCATCGGCTGTCGCGAGGATCTGCCGGGCCGACTTGAGCGCAAGCGCCGTGAGTTCCTCGAGATGCGAGGCTTCAAGCGCCAGCGCATGAGCGCCCGCCTCGACGACCCGCGCCGCCTCCTCGTGGAGCTCGGGCGAATTGAAGCGTACCACCCCGGCGAGCGTCTGCCGGTGAGCAAAGCCGCTGTCGGGCGCCATCAGCTTGTCCGAATGCCGCGCCGAAACCTCGATATGATAGCCCAGCACAGCATTGTGCCGGATCTTCAGCGACAGGATTTGGGTCGCTTCCCGGTAGCGGGCCTCCAGCGCCGCGATCGCCCGGCGAGCATCCGAGGATGCACCGCGAAGCTGGTCGAGCTTCTCGTCATAACCCTCGGCGATATAGCCACCCTTCGAGGCATCGAGCGCAGGAGAGTCGACAAGCGCGTCGGAGAGCCTGGCGACAAGGGCATCATGGCCGCCGAGCTTTGGCAGCAGCGACGACAGCAACGGCGGCGGGACGGGCTCGCTCTCAAGCTCGCGCCGGAGCAGGACGGCGGCTGCGAGCCCGTCGCGCAACTGCGCGAGATCGCGCGGCGACCCGCGCCCGGCGGTCAGCCGCCCAAGCGCCCGGGCGATGTCCGGCAGCGCTTTGAGCGCTGCCCGGCAGCGCTCGCGCCGATGCTGGTCGTCGTGGAACCACTCGACCAGCGCGAGCCGGCTCTCGATTTCCCGCTTGGCGGTGAGCGGCGCCGAAAGGTCCGCGGCAAGCAGCCTCCGACCCCCAGCGGTCACGCAGCGATCGACCTCGCCGAGCAGGCTTCCGGCGAGCGTTCCGCCGACCGAGCGGCTCAGCTCGAGGCTTTCCCTGGTCGCGGAGTCGATCTGCATGAAGGCCGAGCGCGCCACCCTCCTGGGCGAATCGAGAAGCACCGCCCCGCCCCGTTGAGTCGCATCGAGATAGGCGAGAAGCCCGCCCGCGGCGCTGAGCTCCGCCCGGGTGGGAGCGCCGATCCCGTCGAGTGTCGACAGGCCGAATCGGCTCTTGAGCGCGCGTTCGCCGGACAGGCTGTCGAACGCGCCCTGCCCCTCATTGGTGCTAAGGCCCGGAACCGACCCGTCGGCTACGACTTCGGCCGGAGCAAGGCGCGCGATTTCCGAGGCAAGCTCGCCCGGGCCGCAGGCGACGAGCTCGAACCGGCCGGTCGAAATATCGGCTGCGGCTATCGCCCAATCCTCACCGGCGCGGCCGATTGCCGCGAGCCAGTTCGCGGCACCCGATTCGAGCAGGCTCTCCTCGGTCAGCGTGCCCGGAGTGACCAGCCGGACGATTGCCCGCTCGACCAGCGTCTTCGACCCGCGCGCCCGCCTCGCCTCGGCCGGGCTTTCCGTCTGCTCGGCGATTGCTACCCGGTGCCCCGCCTTGATCAGCCGGGCGAGGTAGGTGTCTGCCGAATGGGCCGGAACGCCGCACATCGGGATCGGCTCGCCCGAATCCTCCCCCCGCTTGGTGAGGGCGATGTCGAGGCAGGCCGAGGCGGTCTTCGCATCCTCGAAGAACAGCTCGAAGAAATCGCCCATCCGGTAGAAAAGCAGCGCATCGCCCGCTTCGTCCTTGAGACGCTTGTACTGCGCCATCATCGGGGTGGGTGAATCCGCTCGAGCCATTACCGGCCTTGGTAGCGGCTCGGCGTGACTCTTCCCACACCCTTTGGCTAAAGCCGACCCCCAAAGGAGCAGTTGCGTAGATGAGCGAGAGCAACATCAAATTCTCGGAAGCCGAGGCCCTCGACTTCCATTCGAGCGGCCGACCCGGGAAAATCGAGATCATCGCGTCGAAGCCGATGGCGACCCAGCGGGACCTCAGCCTCGCCTATTCTCCGGGAGTCGCCGTTCCGGTCCGGGCGATCGCCGCCGATCCGGACTGCGCCTACGACTATACGTCGAAGGGCAATCTCGTCGCCGTCATCTCGAACGGCACCGCGATCCTCGGGCTCGGCAATTTGGGCGCGCTTGCGGCCAAGCCGGTGATGGAAGGCAAGGCGGTGCTGTTCAAGCGCTTCGCCGACGTCGATTCGATCGACCTGGAGATCGATACCGAGGACTGCGACAAGTTCATCGAGGCGGTCGCCTTGCTGGAGCCGAGCTTCGGGGGGATCAACCTGGAGGACATCGCCGCTCCCGACTGCTTCGTGATCGAGCAGACCTTGAGGGAGCGGATGAACATTCCGGTCTTTCACGACGACCAGCACGGCACCGCGATCATCACCGCCGCCGGGCTGATCAACGCCTGTCTCCTGACCAAGCGCGATTTGTCGAAAATCAAGGTGGTGGTGAACGGGGCCGGGGCCGCCGCGATCGCCTGCGCCGAATTGATCAAGGCGCTGGGCGTCAAGGGCGGCAACCTCATCATGTGCGACCGCAAGGGCGTCATCCACAAAGGGCGCAGCGACGTCGACCAGTGGAAATCCGCCCATGCCGTGGAAATTGAAGCGCGGACCCTCCACGAGGCGCTGGTCGGCGCGGACGTGTTTCTGGGACTGTCGGCGGCCGGGGCGCTGAAGCCCGAGATGGTTTGCGAAATGGCGGACCAGCCGATCATCTTCGCAATGGCGAACCCGGATCCGGAAATCTGGCCGCCGGATGCCACCAAGGCCCGCCCCGACGCGATCATCGCCACCGGCCGCTCCGATTTCCCAAACCAGGTAAACAACGTTCTGGGCTTCCCGTTCATCTTCCGCGGAGCGCTCGACGTGCGCGCCACCGCGATCAACGAGGAGATGAAGATCGCGGCGGCCGAGGCGCTTGCCCAGCTCGCCCGCGAGCCGGTGCCGGAAGAGGTCGCGGCGGCCTATGGGGGTCAGGTCCACAGCTTCGGCCGCGACTATATCATCCCCGCCCCGTTCGACCCCCGACTGATGGAAGTGGTGGCATCGGCGGTCGCGGAGGCCGCGATTCGCAGCGGGGTTGCCCGAAAGACGATCGAGGACATGGATTCCTACCGGCAAACGCTTCGGGCCCGGCTGAACCCGACCGTCGCGGTCCTGAGCCTTGCCTATGAATCGGCCCGCTCCGCTCCGAAAAGGGTCCTGTTTGCAGAAGGCGAGGAGCCCAACGTGCTGCGCGCCGCAATCGCTTTCCGGGAGGGGGGTTACGGAACCCCGGTCCTGGTCGGCCGCGACGAGGTATACGACCGGCTGGAGGAACTGGGGGTGGAAGACCCCGGCAGCTACGAAGTCCTCAACAGCCGCAATTCGCCAGTGATCGGGCGAGCGGTCGATTTCATTTACGCCAAGCACCAGCGGCACGGGATGCTCCGCCGGGAGGTCGAGCGGATGGTCAACCAGGACCGCAATTATTTCGCCGCCGCGATGCTTGCGCTCGGCGAAGCCGACGCGATGATCACCGGGACGACCCGTCCGTTCAGCCAGTCCCTCCGCCAGGTCCGGCAGGTGATCGACGACGAAAAGGACGCCGTCCCGTTCGGGATCAACGTCGTCGTTTCCCGTCAGAGGACGGTGCTGATCGCCGATACCGCGGTCACCGAGCGCCCGGTCGCCAGGGAGCTGGCGGCGATCGCCCTGCGCTCGGCGGCTTTCGCTCGACGGATGGGCGTTGAGCCGAGGATCGCTTTCGTCAGCTACACGACGTTCGGCAATCCGCCCGGGACTCACATCGATGAACTTCGCGACGCGGTGAAGATCCTCGACGGGATCAACACGGACTTCGAATATGAGGGCGAGATGGGACCGGACGTCGCTCTCAATTTCGAAATGCAGCGGCGCTTCTACCCGTTCAGCCGGTTGAGCGGACCGGCCAACGTGCTGGTGATGCCCGGGCTCCAGTCCGCCAATCTGTCGTCGAAGCTGCTCCGGAGCCTTGGCGGCGAGAGTTTGCTGGGGCCGTTCATCCTCGGGCTCGAGCTGCCGGTCCAGATCGCCCCGATGACGGCGACGGCTTCCGACCTCGTCACCTTGGCGGTGCTCGCCGCCGGAAGCGCTCGCGAGTCGGCAGTCGCGGCCTAGACCCGCTCGGCCGAGCTGACCGGGTCGGCGTCGCGAAGGGCGGCGACGATCGTGTGAAGATGGGCGAGGTCATACACCTCGACATCGAGGTTGAAGGTCTGGAAGCTCCCGTCGCGGTGGACCAGGTGGAGGTTGACGATATTGGCGCGCTTCTGGCCGAGGATTCCGGCCATCGTCCCGAGCGCGCCTGGAACGTCGTGAAGGATCACTGAAAGCCGCGCGGCCCCGCCCGATCCCTCGCCCCATGCGAGATCGAGCCAGTCGGCATCGACCCCGCTGGCAAGCGTGTCGCAGCCGATCACGTGCACCTCGATCTCCTCGTCTTCGCGGCGCAGCCCGACGATCCGGTCACCCGGGATTGGATGGCAGCAAGCGGCAAGATGATATGCAACTCCGGGGGTCAGCCCCTTGATCGAGATGGCGGTGAGCTGGGCCGGCGGGCGCGGGACGACGTCGGCCCCGGCCGATCCCGGTATCAGCGCCTCCATCACCTCGTCGTCGGAAACGCGCTTACGGGCGATCGCCATCATCAGCGCCTCATCGTCTTCCATGTTGAGCTTCTTCAAGGCGCGCTTGAGCGAGTCCTCGCCGAGCTGTGCGGGAAGGCGCTTGACGATGTCGTCGT
Organism: Sphingomicrobium sp.; assembly: GCA_035514495.1. Lineage (GTDB taxonomy): Bacteria > Pseudomonadota > Alphaproteobacteria > Sphingomonadales > Sphingomonadaceae > Sphingomicrobium. The sequence continues at coordinate 10,041 of DATKAY010000080.1, forward strand.
AGATTTTCCGGCCGAGCTCTATCGTCTCGTCGCGCTCCTTGTGGCGAACGAACCGCCGAACCCCGGCCCGGGCCTTGCCAGTGGCGACGAACCGCAACCAAGAAGGCTGCGGATGCTGCGCTTCCGACGCCAGGATTTCGACCTGATCGCCGTTCTCGAGGATGGTCCGAAGCGGGACGACCCGCCCGTTGACCTTCGCTCCGACGGTCCGGTCGCCAAGGTCGGTATGCACCGCATAAGCGAAATCGACCGGGGTCGCGCCCTTGGGAAGCTGGATCAGTTCGCCCTTGGGAGTGAAGGCGAAGATCCGGTCCTGGTACATCGCCATCCGGGTATGCTCGAGCAGTTCCTCGGGGCTTGCCGCATGCTCGAGGATCTCGACCAGCTCATCGACCCACGGGATCTTCAAATCGGCCCTCGGCTTGCCTTCCTTGTAGGCCCAGTGGGCGGCAAGGCCGCGCTCGGCCCGCTCGTGCATTTCGCGGGTGCGGATCTGGATTTCGATCCGCATCTGCGAATCGTGGATCACCGAGGAGTGGAGCGACCGGTAGCCGTTGCGTTTCGGGGTCGAGATATAATCCTTGAAGCGGCCCGGGACCATCGGCCAGCGCTGCTGGATGAGCCCAAGGGCGCGGTAGCAATCCTCGGTGCTGCCGACGATGACCCGGAATGCCATCACGTCCGACAATTGCTCGAAGCTGATATGGCGCTCGGCCATCTTGCGCCAGATCGAATAGGGATGCTTCTCCCGGCCGGTGACCTCGGCTTCCAGGCCATTGTCGGCCAGATGGAGCTGCAGCCCGAGCCCGATCCGGCTGACCAGGTCGCCGCCGGCCTCATGGAGCTGCTTGAGCCGTTTGGTGATCGACGCAAAGGCGTCCGGCTCAAGCTGGCAAAAGGCCAAAGTCTGCATCTCGGTCATCATCTCGTACATGCCGATCCGTTCGGCGAGCGGAGCGTAGATATCCATTGTCTCGCGGGCGATCCGCCGCCGCTTCTCGTCCGACGGGACGTGGTGGAGCGTTCGCATGTTGTGCAGCCGGTCGGCGAGCTTGACGAGCAGGACCCGGATGTCGTCCGACAGCGCGAGTAGAAACTTCCTCAGATTCTCCGCGGCGCGCTCGTTTTCCGACTGGGCCTCGATCTTGCTGAGCTTGGTAACGCCGTCCACCAGCCGGGCGACATCCTTGCCGAACAATCTTTCGATCTCCTTGGGCGTGGCCAGGGTATCCTCGATCGTGTCGTGGAGGATGGCGGTGGCGATCGTCTGGTCGTCGAGTTTGAGGTCGGTCAGGATTCCGGCGACCTCGATCGGGTGGCTGAAATAGGGGTCGCCGGACGCGCGCTTCTGAGCGCCGTGCGCCTTCATCGAGAAGACATAGGCGCGGTTAATCAACCCCTCGTCCGCGTCCGGATCGTAGGAGCGCACCTTCTCGACCAGCTCGTACTGCCTAAGCACGAGCCTAAGATGGGGGGAGGTTGCGCTATTGTGCAAGCGCGAAAGCGAATGGGCGGGGCGCAGCCGCGCGCCTTGGAACTGTTCTTTCTTCGGCTTTTGTGCTTTTTGCGTCCTGGCACAGGGGAGATGGCGTGGCCGCCAACGACAAGCATGCACCGGACATCGATGCATTCCGGGCAGCAGCGCTGAGCTGCCCGATCCCGGCGGCGATCGAGCTGGTCGGTGAAAAATGGGCCTTCCTCATCCTCCGCGGGGCCTTCAACGGACTTCAGCATTTCGAGGAATTCCAGGCCGGCCTCGGAACGGCTCGAAACATCCTGTCGGACCGCCTGGCCAAACTGGTCGCCGGCGGAATCCTCAAACGTTCACCCGATCCCTCGGACAAGCGCAAAGTCATCTACTCGCTGACCCGGAAGGGCGAGGCGCTGCTTCCGGCCATCGTCGCGGTCCGGCAATGGGGGGAGGATTGGGGCATGGGCGAGATGCAGGTCGTGCTCGCCGATCACCAGAAGGGCCGCCCGATCGGCCGGATCAAGGTGCTCGCGGAAGACGGGCGCGAGCTGAAGCTCGCCGACCTTACCTGGATCAGCCGCGATCAGGTCGAGCGGAAGACCGACGAAGCGGCCTGATGGAATCGTGGAACGAAAGCAGCATCTCCGGGCAATCCACCGGATTGCCCGCTAGCAATGCTTAATCGTAATCGCCGCCGCTTGGTGTCGGGCGCGGCGGAGCGGCAGCGGTAAGGCGAAGAGCTTCGGCCGATTCGCTAAGGCTCGCCAGCTCGTCCGTCTCGTCCTCCTCGTCGACCCGAACCTTCTGCAGGTTGGTCACGACCGCTTCCTTCAGTTCCTTCGGCTTGACCGTCTCCTCCGCGATTTCGCGGAGCGCGACGACCGGGTTCTTGTCACGGTCGCGCTCGATGGTGAGGTCGGCCCCGCCGGAAATCTGGCGCGCACGCTGGGCCGCGAACAGGACGAGGTCGAACCTGTTCGGGATCTTGTCTACGCAATCTTCGACTGTAACGCGCGCCATGAGCCGCTTCTCCGTGAGGGGAATATAGGATTTCGGGAAGGTCGCGCCAATAGCTTGCCGTCGCTCGAAAAGTCAAGGAAGACGGCCCCGATGGAGAGCCAGCCGCCCGCCTCCCCGACCGAGCCGATCCGGGCAACGGTCGAAGGCAACCGAATCGAGCTGATCGAAACCGGTGCCGAGCGGCTGCGGCTCCTGCTCGGGCTGATCGGCGGGGCCGAGCGCAGCCTCAAGATCATGATGTACATGTTCAGCCAGGACGAGGTCGGCAAGGCGGTGCTCGAAGCGCTGACCGCCGCCGCATTGCGAAAGATCGACGTGCAAGTGATCATCGACGGATTCGGCTCGGACGCACCTTTGAAGTTCTTCGCCGAGCTCGAAGAGGCAGGCGGCCGCACTTGCGTCTTCAACGGCAGATACGGCCGTAACTACCTGCTTCGTAACCACCAGAAGCTGATCGTCGTCGACGATGAGGTGGTGATCCTCGGGGGCGCCAACATCCAGGAATCCTATATGGGCGGTCCCGGGCATCGGCAGTGGCGCGACCTGTGGCTGAGCGTCCAGGGCCCCCAAGCGGCCGTCGCCGGCGATTATCTCGACTCGCTATTTCGCTGGTCGACCCGGCCGAAAGCGTCGCTCCGCTCGCTTCGAAGGATGGTTGCCCGGCACAGCAGCGGGAGGGGGGCGTTGCAGTGGAAGTTCAGCGGCCCGTTGAGCATGCGCAACAGCTGGTGGCGGAGCATCGGACGCGACATCGGCCAGGCGTCGCGGCTCGACATGATCTTCGCCTATTTCGCGCCTCCAGGGGCGATGGTGCGCCGAATCGGGCAGGTCGGGCTGCGCGGCCGGGCCCGGATCATCACCCCGTCGAGGTCCGACAACAACGCGACCGTCGCCGCCGCGCGCCACAGCTACAGCAGGCTGATCCGCCGCCACGTCGAAGTCTATGAATACCAGCCGGCGAGGCTTCACTCCAAGCTCGTGATCGTCGACGACGTCGTCCACATCGGCTCGTCCAACTTCGACTACCGAAGCTTTTACCTGAACCTGGAAGTCATGCTCCGGATCGAGGATCCGGCTTTCGCCGATTCGATGCGCGGCTATTTCGAGCGCGAGCGTCGGGAGTCGAGCTGGATCACTCCGGCACTTCACCAAAAGCGCGCCAATCCGTGGCGGCGCCTGAAATGGGCCGCCGCGCATTTCCTGGTGAACGTCGTCGATTACACGGTGACTCGAAGGCTCAACTTCCGAGCCTAGTCTTCCGCTTCGCCCTTGTAGGCCCAAAAAAGGGTCGCCGGCGGAACGTTGATCCACTCGAAGCCGCGTTTGATCCTGTCGAAATGGGGCTTGATGAAGTTCAGCACCTTGGGGGTGAACTGATAGACCAGGAAAGCGCCTCCGGGTCGGAGCACGTTCGCGGTTGCCTCGGCGATATCCTCGCCAAGGCCCGGCGGAAGGGTAGAGAAGGGAATGCCGGACAGCACGTAATCGGCAGACTCGAAGCCTTCTGCTTTGATGATCTGCTCGACGTCGGCGGCCGATCCCGTCACCGGGATGAGCCGCCCGTCGCCGATCGACTTGCCCAGGAATTTGATGAAATCGGAATTGGTGTCGATCGCGATCAGCTTTGCATCGTCACCCATTTTCTCAAGAATCGGCCGGGTGAAGGTGCCCACCCCGGGCCCATATTCGACGAACAGCTTCGTTCGCTCCCAGTCGACGGGTTTCAGCATCCGCTCGATCAGCACCCGGCTCGACGGAATAATCGATCCGACCATCACCGGGTGCTTCAGGAAGCCTCGGAGGAATTGCCAATGCGGGCTGGCCGATCGCCTGGCCGCTCGCTGGGCCAGTCGGCGCTGGCCTTTGAGTGTTCGAGCAGTCGAGGTCGGCAATGTTAGCTCCATTTCGGCGAGCCGCTCCGTTGGCAAATGCCGGAGGCCTTGGCAAGGTTCCTTCGCTCGGCCCGTTTGATGCCGCGGCTGTCGCCGCTAAGGGCGATCAATGCCCGCCATCGCCCCGAAAGGCACTCTTGCAACCACGGCCCTGACCGCGCCGCATTTCCTGTTGCTATACGCGGCGATGCTGGTCGCCGCCGCCGGCAACACCGCGCTCCAGACGGTCATGCCGGCGATCGGGCGCGAGGTCGGGATCGCCGATTTCTGGGTGGCGATCGCCTATACCTGGTCCGCGGTCCTGTGGGTCCTGCTCGCCCCCTACTGGGCCGAGAAAAGCGACCGTCACGGCCGAAAGGCGCTGACCCTGCTCGGCCTCGGCGGCTTCATCCTCTCGATGCTGCTGTGCGGGCTGATCCTCGACCTCGGGCTTCACGGAATCATCGGCGGGACGCTGACCTTCGTGTTGTTCGCATTGTTCCGCGCCATCTACGGCGGGCTGGGCTGCGCGACCCCATCGGCGACCCAGGCCTATCTGGCGGCCAAGACTCGCCGCAGCGGCCGGGTCGCGGTGCTTACCGCTTTGGCGTCCGCCTTCGGCCTCGGAACGATCATCGGACCGGCCCTTGCGCCGCTGTTCGTCTTTTCGCCGGTCGGGCTTACCGGCCCGCTGTTCGCCTTCGCGCTGATCGCAGTCCTCGTCTCGGTGGCGATCCTCGCCTGGCTTCCCAACGACAAATATTCCCGCCGGGCCGGCCGGGGCGCAGCGATGAGCTATCCTTCCCAGGCCTCCGCGGTCACCGGCGCGAGCGTCGTCGCGGCTACCGCGTCCGGGCGGCGGCGGCGGCTCAAGTGGAGCGATCCGCGAATCCGGCCGTGGATCCTCGCCGGAGTCGTCGGCGGCCATGCCCAGGCGGCGATCCTCACCTGCCTGGGATTTTTCGTCATCGATCGCCTTCAGCTTCCGGCTTACGGGGCGCAGGATTCGATTGCGATCGTGATGATGGCCGGTGCGACCGCGACCCTTGCCGCCCAATGGGGGCTGATCCCGCGGCTGGGTGCCGAACCAAAAGCGCTGATCGTCTGGGGCTCGCTGATCGCCGCTGTCGGGCTGGTCGGGACGATGCTCGCTGACGGCCTCTACGGGCTGACCATGGGATTTGCCGTGGCCTCCGTCGGCTTCGGAATGACCCGCCCGGGATTCACCGCCGGCGCATCGCTCGCCGTTCCGCTTTCCGAGCAGGGCGCGGTCGCCGGAGTGATCACCTCGGCCAACGGAATCAGCTTCATCGCCGCTCCGGCGATTGGAATGGCTCTCTACGCGCTCGAGCCGAGCCTGCCGTTCGCGATATCGGCGGTCCTACTCGTCCTCCTGGCCTGGCTGAGCCGGAGCCTCGGGCGAAGCTGAATCGGCATCCTTGTCGCGATGCGGCCGGAGCATTCCCGGCAGGACGAAGCCGATCCCGCCCGGACTCACTGCATCGCTCTTGAGGGTCGCCCTGATGCGGTCGTACTCGGTCAGCATCTGCTCGGTCACTGACGCGCGCGTTTCGGTGAGTGCGGCCTCGAAGTCGGCCATCGTCACCTTGCCCGTATCGAGCCCGCGGCGAAGCGCGGTCAGGCCGGCGCGCCGAACCAGGTCCTCGAGATCGGCGCCGGTGAACCGCTCGGTCCGCTGGGCAAGCGATTCGAGATCGACATCCTCGGCAAGCGGCATGGCAGAGGTGTGAATGGCGAGAATCCGCCGGCGGCCGGGAGTATCGGGCGGAGCCACGTAGATCAGCTCGTCGAACCGGCCGGGCCTGAGCAGCGCCGGATCGATCAGGCTCGGGCGGTTGGTCGCCCCGATCAGGACGACGTTGTTGAGCTCCTCGAGCCCGTCCATCTCGGAGAGGATCGTGTTGACCACGCGCTCGGTAACCTGCGGCTCGCCGAGGCCGCCTCCGCGTGCCGGGACCAGACTGTCGATCTCGTCGATAAAGATGATTGTCGGCGCGACCTGCCGCGCGCGCGCGAACAGCCGGGCGATCTGCTGTTCGCTCTCGCCATACCATTTCGAAAGCAGGTCGGAGGATTTGGTCGCGATGAAATTGGATTCGCTTTCGCGCGCGGTCGCCTTGGCGAGCAGGGTCTTGCCGGTCCCCGGAGCGCCGTAGAGAAGAAAGCCCTTGGCCGGCCGGATTCCGATCCGCCGAAAGGCGTCCGGGTGCTTGAGCGGAAGCTCGATTCCCTCGCGCAACTTCTTCATTGCCTCGTCGAGACCGCCGATGTCCTCCCAGCGAACCTGCGGAGCTTCAACCATCACTTCGCGCATCGCCGAGGGCTGGACCCGCTTGAGCGCATTCTCGAAATCGCGGCGCTCGACTGAAAGCTCGTCGAGCACCTCGGTTGGGATCGTGTCCTCCTCGAGGTTTATGCGCGGCATGATCCGCCGGACGGCCTCCATCGCCGCCTCGCGGGTCAGCGAGGCGAGGTCGGCGCCGACGAAGCCGTAGGTCCGCCGCGCGAGATCGGGCAGATCGACGTCGGAAGCGAGCGGCATTCCCCTGGTGTGGATCTCGAGTATCTCGCCGCGCCCCTGCTCGTCGGGTACCCCGACCACGATCTCGCGGTCGAACCGCCCGGGACGGCGGAGCGCTTCGTCGAGCGCCTCGGGCCGGTTGGTCGCTGCGATCACGACGAGGTTCTGCCGTGGCTCGATGCCGTCCAGCAGGCTCAACAGCTGCGCGACCAGCCGCTTCTCGGCTTCCCCGGTTACCTGGCCGCGTTTCGGCGCGATCGAGTCGATCTCGTCGATGAAGACGATCGAAGGCGCGGCCGCCGCCGCCTGCTCGAACAGCTCACGCAGCTTGCGCTCGCTCTCCCCATAGGCGGAGCCCATGATCTCGGGGCCGGCAATGCTCATGAAATGGGCGCTGCTCTCGTTCGCGACCGCTCGCGCAAGCCGGGTCTTGCCGGTCCCGGGAGGGCCGTGGAGAAGGACTCCCTTTGGCGGATCGACCCCGAGGCGTTGGAAAAGCTCGGGGTGCCGAAGCGGCAGCTCGACCATTTCGCGAAGCGCATCGATCGTGTCGCGCATTCCGCCGAGGTCGTCATAGGTGACGTCGGCGCGCCGGTCGCCCGGCTTGCCGAGGAACTCGGGAAGAAGCTCGACCTCGGTGTTGGCGTCGATATGGACGATGCCCTTGGGGGTCGCCGTGACCACCACCAGACGCACTTCCTGAAGAGCGAATGCGGGGGCGTTCAGCATCTCCCGGACCGTGTCGGGAATATCGGCATTGACCCGCTGGTGACCGGCAGTCGCAACGGTATCGCCCTCGCACAGGGGCCGCCCGGCGAAGGTGCGTTTCAGGGCGGTGGTCGATCCCTGCAGCCGGACATGGTCCGAAGCGGGCGCAAAGGCGACCTTGGTCGCCGGCTTCGACTTGGCCTTTCGGATTTCGACGAACTCGCCGGAGGCAACCCCGGCATTGGCGCGCTGAAGCCCGTCGAGCCGGACGATGTCGAGTCCCTCGCTCTCACCATAGAGCCGGATCGCCCGGGCAGCGGTCGAGCGCTCGCCGGAGATTTCGATGATGTCGCCCTCGCTTACCTTGAGGTCCTTCATGAGCTTGGCCGGCAGCCGCGCTATTCCTCGGCCGCTGTCTCCAGGCGGCAGGTTCGCAACCTGGACTCGCCGGGTCTTCGGCCTCTCTGCCGCGTCCGTCTCAGCCATTGCCTCTCCTCTGAGCGCCCCGTCCCCGTCCCGTTCGAAACGGAACGGGCGCGCTCAAGTTCAATCGGGTCGTGCCAATTGGGGGCAGCGCCCGACGGTTGAAACCCTCTAGAACTTCATCGCCCCGGCGATCTTGCGCACCAGCGCCCTTGGAACAAGGCGCGTCGAAAAGGCGCCCAACTTGTTGAGCCTGCCGGTGATTGCAACCGCCTTGTTGCGCTCGAGCGCTTCCAGCCCTTCGCGGACCACCGTTGCCGAGTCCATCGAGATCCGGTCGAAGGCTCCCCCGTTGGTAAAGCCTGCAACCTCGCCGAACTCGGTCCGGGTCGGCCCCGGGCAAAGCGCGCTGACCTTCACCCCGAACCGGCGCACTTCCTCGTGCAGCGCTTCCGAAAGCGAAAGGACATAGGCCTTGGTCGCGAAATAGACGGCCATTCCCGGTCCCGCCTGGAAGGCCGCAGTCGAGGCGAGGTTGAGGATCCCGCCCGACCGCCGCTCGATCATCGCCGGCAGGACTGCCCGGCCAAGGTCGGTGAGCGCGCCACAATTGAGATCGACCATCTGCCTGAGCCGATCGGGATCGGCCTTGTCGAACCGGCCGTGGAGCCCGAATCCCGCATTGTTCACAAGCAGCTCGACGGTCTCGCCGGCCGACGTGATGTCGATCATCAGCTCGGCGGCGGCGCCCGGCCGGCTAAGGTCCATTTCAACCGCCCGGGCATTTCCGAGCTGGGCCGCCAAAGCGTCGAGCCGGTCTTTCCTTCGGGCCGCGAGCACCAGCCGGTGCCCGCGCGCCGAAAGCTGGCGGGCGAATTCCTCGCCCAGCCCCGCCGAAGCGCCGGTGACGAGCGCGACGGGAATGGCCAATTATTCGACCTTTCCGGCGCTCGCTTTCACGATTTTCCCCGGGTTGGCGGGCGGCTCGCCTTTGGGCAGGGCGTCGATATGCTCCATTCCGCTCTCGACCTGACCCCAGACGGTGTACTGGCCGTTGAGGAAGCGGGCATCGTCGAAGCAGATGAAGAACTGGCTGTTGGCGCTGTCGGGATCGCCCTTGCGCGCCATCGAGCAGGTGCCGCGCAAATGCGGCTCTCGGCTGAACTCGGCCGGCAGGTCGGGAAGCTGGGAACCGCCGGTTCCGGTACCGGTGGGATCGCCGGTCTGGGCCATGAAGCCGGGAATGACTCGGTGAAAGAGCACGCCGTCGTAAAAACCTTCGTCGGAAAGCCTGGTGATCCGCTCGACATGCGCCGGGGCAAGGTCAGCTCGAAGCTTGATGACGACATCGCCGCCGGTTGAAAGCGTGAGGGTGAGGCGGTCGTCGGCCATGTCTTGCTCCTGTCTGGTTCGTTCAAAGGTCGAGCCGAGCCTTATTCCCCCGGCGCCGCTTGCGCCAGCGCCGAGGCGGCCATAGGAACCGCGCAAGCGCTGCGAGGGGTTCACGGTCAATGGGCGAAAGCGAGACGAAAGTCGCTCCAGCCGACCCCCTGAACGGCCCCTCGTCCTCGGCGATCGACGAGGAAGACCGGCTCCGCCCCGAGTTCGTCGACCGGGTGCTCGACGCGGTCGAGGCCGGCGATGACGAAACCGCCCGCGAGCTCGTCGCCCCGCTTCACCCGGCAGACATTGCCGACCTGATCGAAGTTGCAGCGCGCGAGGATCGCGCAGAGCTGGTGACGGCGCTTGCCGGTCTGGTGGACGCCGACGTGCTCGCCGAGATGAACGAGCACGTCCGGGAGGCCCTGCTCGACGCGCTCGGGCCGAAGGAGGTCGCCAGGATCGCCGGCGAGCTCGAGACCGACGACGCCGTCGCGATCATCGAGGACCTTGAAAAGGACGAGCAGCGGGCAGTCCTCAGCGCGATGGAGCCCGACGACCGCGCGGCGGTCGAGGAAGCACTCACCTACCCGGAGGAATCGGCCGGCCGGCTGATGCAGCGCGACCTGATCGCGGTGCCGGAGCATTGGAACGTCGGGCAGGTGATCGACTATCTTCGCTCGACCGAGGACCTTCCCACCGATTTCTGGGAAGTCTTCGTGGTCGCGCCGAACCACCACCCGATCGGAACCTGCAAGCTGTCGACGGTCCTGCGCACCCCCCGCGCCGCGCCCGTCTCCGACATCATGCTTCGCGACCAGACCCTGATCCCGGTCGACATGGACCAGGAGGACGTCGCCCTGAGATTCCAGAAATACGCGCTGGTTTCAGCCGCCGTGGTCGACGGCGAGGGGCGGCTTGTCGGAATGATCACGGTCGATGACGTGGTCCACATCATCCAGGAAGAAGCCAGCGAGGACGCGCTGCTCCTGTCCGGCGTCGACGAGGGCGACATCAACGAACCGGTCGGTGAGAGCTACCGGTCGCGAGTGCGATGGCTGATGGCCAACCTGCTGACGGCGCTCATCGCGGCGATGGTTATCCGCCAGTTCGAGGAGAGCATCGAGCGGTTGGCGATCCTTGCTGTGCTGATGCCGATCGTCGCGGCCGTCGGCGGCAATGCGGGGACCCAGACGCTCGCTGTGACCGTCCGGGCGCTGGCGACAAACCAGCTGACCGGCTCCAACCGCTGGCGGGCCGTCGGCCGGGAAACACGGCTGGCGTTGATGAACGGAGTGACGATCGCAGTGCTGATCGGCGCCGGAGTGGCGATCGTGCTAGGAAGCCCGCCGCTTGGCGCGGTCATCGCCGCAGCAATGCTGGTCAACATCATCATCGCCGGGCTTGCCGGGGTCCTGGTACCGCTGACGCTCGAGCGCGCCGGGGCCGATCCAGCGGTGGCGAGCAGCGTCTTTCTCACCACGATTACCGATTCGATGGGATTTTTGTTGTTCCTGGGGCTCGCGACGGCCTTTGGCCTCGCGAACTGAGGCTTAGTCAAAAGATCAAGCTAAGACATTGTATTGCTGCCGGTTCCGGTCAAAGACCAATGGTGCCTGATCTCCATTTGACGAAGGTTGCAGTCGGCTGCCGGGACTTCGACCAGCTGGCGGCGCGAATCCTTTCTCGCGCCTCCGAGGGCGAGCTTCGGGTGCCCACCCGAATGCGGCCGCGCCGGGCGGACGAGCTCATCGGCGGCCGCCTCTACTGGGTCGTCGGTCACCGGCTCGTCGCCTGTAACCAGATCTTGCGCTTCGAGGACCGGCCGGACGGCCGAATCGACATCGTCTGCTCGGCCGAGCTCCGGCAGGTGAGCCCGAGGCACCGCCGGGCGCACCAGGGCTGGCGCTATCTGGGTGATGAGGATGCACCGACAGCCGAGTGCGACGGAAACAGGTCTCGCCGTCCTGCCGCCTCGGCTGTACGGCCGATTGGCCGCTCTGGCGTTGGTCTAGGCTAGCCTAGAACAGGATGATCAGAAGGATGATCAGGAGAATAAGTCCGCCGATTCCGATATACATAGTTGTCGCTCCCTTTTTCTGTGCTTCGAGGGTGTAACGACTCTGGCCGCCAATTCGTTGCGAGGTGATGCGCGCGGAGGCGAGCCCCCGCTTGCCGCCGTCTCCCGCCGCCTCTATTGCAGGCGGCATGAAAAAGGAGGCGCAAGAATGACTGAAGTTCGGGTTTCGGAAGCGATCGATGCGGGCGTGGCGCGCCAGGCGATGCTCAGCCATCCCTTCTATCAAGCCTGGACGGAGGGGCGCCTCAGCCTCGACACGCTTCGCGCCTACGCGCGTCAATATTTTCACCATGTCGAAGCCTTTCCAAGAGCGGTAAGCGCCGTCCACAGCGCCTGCCCGGATCGCGACGGCCGCCGGATGCTGGCCGAAAACCTCGCCGAGGAGGAAGGGATCGAAGCAGGCAAGCAGGACCATGCGACCTTGTGGCTGATGTTCGCCTGCGGCCTGGGCGAGGACGAAAAGTCGATACGCAACCAGGGACTGAATCCGGAGACCCAGGCGCTGATCGAAACCTTCAAGCGGCTGTCGAACCGGTCCTACGCCTCGGGCCTTGGCGCTCTCTATGCCTATGAATCGCAGTTCCCGGGGGTCGCGACGGCCAAGATCGAGGGCCTGGTGGACCGTTACGGGATCGACGACGAGGAGACGCTCCGCTTCTTCCAGGTCCATGCGACCGCCGATGTCGAGCACAGCGCGGTGTGCCGCGACCTTCTCGACCGGCTTCCTGCCAGTCAAAAAGCCGAGGCGATCGCCGCCGGCGAGGAGCTTGCCGGGGCGCTGTGGGACTTCCTTTCCGGAGTCGAAGCCAGCGCTCCGCTCAACTGAGCTTGCGAGCTAGCGGCAGCCGCTGACCACGGCCGAGCCCGAAGCTCGAACCGTGCAGGCGGGCCGGCCGGCTAGCTCGACGATGGCCGTCCCGGTCGCGTCAACCTTGGCCGTTCCGCTCGTCCGCAGCTTCACGACCGCCGAGCCCTCGGCTCCGATCGTCACGTCCTTCACCGTCAGGGCCGACCCGTCGATCGAGCCTGTGCCGCGAGCGATGGTGATGGCCTCGGCGGCTTTGCCGCCGAGCACCGCCGAGCCCGCGCCGGTCAGGCCAACCCGAAGCCGGTCAACGTCCAGTCGGCCGATGGCGACCGAGCCCGGCCCCTGAAGTGACAGGTCGAAGGAGAAGCCTTCGACGGAGTCGATCGAGAGGCTTCCCGCGCCGTTGACCCAAACCGTTGTCAGCTCGTGAGTCCCGACGGCGATCTCCACCGGGCCGGGGCTTTCGCCGGGATAGCCACCCCAGCTCGACGAGTTCTTGCGAACGACGAGAGTGCGACCCTGGACCTGGATCGAAATGTCGTCGAGCGCCGCTGGAGAGCCGCTTGCCCGGGCGAACGGCGCAACGCCGGTCGTCGTCGCGATTCGATAGGGCCCATCGACCCGGATCCGGTCGAAGCCGGTGACGCTGTAATTGCGGTCCGCGGCAAAGCCCGGGGTCGACAGGGCGAATAGCGCGGCCGCGAGGCTGAATAGGCGAAGGTTCATGCCCCCACCTTCGCCGCTCATGGTTAACAGGCCGCTAAGAGCAGCGCACGTTGCCGGAGCCCGACTTCCTGACCTGGCACTTCGCGCCGCCGGTCAGGACGACATCGCCCGAACCCGAGATGCCAATGTCGGCAGTGCCGGTCGCCTGAGAGTGGACGCTTCCGGACCCGCTGATCGACACCTTGGCGGTTTCGCTTCGAACGCCGCGGCCGTCGATATTTCCCGAACCCGCGACCCGGTATTCGGCGCTTTGCGCCTGCCCCGATCCAACCCGCAGGTCGCCCGAACCGGATATCGAGAGCTTCATGGTCCGGACGTCGAGCGAATCGACATTGAGATCGCCCGAACCCGCGATTGCACCGGCGAAGCTGTCACCGCTCACCTGATCGACGGCGACCGTTCCGGAGCCGGCGATCGTCGCGGCGCGAAGCGCCGGCGCAGTCACCTCGATGGTCGCCGTGCCGCGGCTTCCACGGGCCCAGTTGAACATGTTGCGGTCGCTGCGCGTGTGGATGAGAAGCCGGTCGCCCTTCACCTCGACGACCAGGCGCTCCATCACCTTTGCGGGCCCGCTGGCAACGACCGACGCATTTTCGCCGGTCCTGACTCGAACGTCATAAGGTCCGGCGACCTCGATCCGCTCGAAAGCGCCCACTTCATAGCTTTGGTGGACCGTCGCCCCGTTGTCCTCGGCCCGGCTCTCGCTGCCGCACCCGGCAGAGGCCGCCACGGCCGCCAGGATTCCGATCATGCCTGCCTTGCGCATTTGCCTCTCCGTCCCTGTGTGTTGTTGCTATACTACAGCATTACACACCGGGGCCGCAACCAAAAAGAAAGGGCGCGCTTGTTCGGCGCGCCCTTTTTGGTTTCGGCTCGGCGCCGTGGTTAGGCCACAGAGATTGCCGCTACGGACTTCCCCAGAAGTCCTAGGCAACCTCTTCCTTCGGCTTGTGATGGATCAGAGCCGCCTTGTTCAGGATTTCGAGGATCTTCGCCAGCGCCGACTTCTCGTCGGTCTGCTCCATCGCAGCGAGTTCGCGGGCGAGCCTCGAGGAAGCGGCCTCGAAAATCTGCCGCTCCGAATAACTCTGCTCCGGGGCATCCTCGGGGCGGAACAGGTCGCGGACGACTTCGGCAATCGAGGTCAGGTCGCCGGAATTGATCTTCGCTTCATATTCCTGCGCCCGGCGCGACCACATCGTGCGCTTGACCTTCGGCTTGCCCTTGAGCGTGTCGAGGGCGTCCTTCATCGTCTTGTCGGAGGAGAGCTTGCGCATTCCGATCGAGTCGGCCTTGTTGACCGGGACCCGCAACGTCATCTTCTCTTTCTCGAAGCGAAGGACGTAAAGGTCGAGTCTCGTTCCAGCGATCTCCGTGCTCTGCAATTCGACGACGCGGCCGACACCGTGTTTGGGGTAGACAACGTAATCGCCGACGTCGAAGCTCAAAGCCTTGGCAGCCATTCAAAAACCTTTCTGTTGGGAAGCGACAAGATCAGAAGCGCCAAGAGCCGACGCAATGAGCGCCACCCCCCAAAACGACAGTCCGTCGTGGCTCACCGCCTGATTTAGCTTCCTGCTAGTTTTGAGCCGCAACGGGAACCGCCGCAGCCTCTCTGCCTATTTTATATCACGACTAGTCGGAAAATGCGAGTCTGAGCTGCTTCGGCTCGTCGAAGCAATCGACCAGATTGTGGAGCCCGAGTCCGAGCAGCCGGATTCCCCGGCGAGCGGGCATCAGGGTTGAAAGCAGGGCCTGGCCGGCCGCTTCGAATTCCGGCCCGCCGGCCAGCGGATCGGCGAAACTTCGCGAGCGGGTGATGAGCGTGAAATCGCCATATTTCACCTTCAGGGTCACCGTCCTTCCGGCGACCCGGGTCCGCTCGACCCGAGCCCAGGCATAGCCGGCAATCCGGGCGAGCTCGGCGGCGAGCCGTAGCGGATCGGTCACGTCCTCATCGAAAGTCCGTTCGGCGCTGACCGATTTATAGGGCCTGTCGGGCCTGACTTCGCGCTCGTCGATCCCTCGGCAGATCGTGTGATACCAGCGCCCCGAGCTTCCGAACCTAGCCTCCAGCTCGGCCTCGCTCCATTGTCTAAGGTCGGCGCCGGTCAGGATTCCGAGCGATTCCATCTTGCGGACGGTGACCGGGCCGATGCCGTGGAATTTCGCCACCGGAAGCGACGCCACGAAATCGGGGCCCTGGCCGGGCCTGATGACGGTCAGGCCGTCGGGCTTTCGATAGTCCGAAGCGAGCTTGGCGATGAACTTGCAGTAGGAAACGCCGGCCGAGGCGGTGAGCCCGGTCTCCCCGGCGATGCGGCGGCGGATATCCTCGGCAATCGCTCTTGCGCTGCCCAGGCCGAGCCGGTCCTCGCTGACGTCCAGATAGGCTTCGTCGAGGCTCAACGGCTCGACCAGGTTGGTATAGTCGGCGAAGATCGAGCGAATCTGGCCCGACACCTGCCGATACACGTCGAACCGCGGCTTGACGAAAATCAGCTCCGGGCAGCGCCGCCTTGCGGTCACCGAAGGCATTGCCGAGCGGATTCCGAACTTTCGCGCCTCGTAGCTTGCCGCCGCGACGACTCCGCGGTGCCCGCCGCCGACCGCGACCGGCTTTCCCCGGATCGAGACATCGTCGCGCTGCTCGACGGACGCGTAAAAGGCATCCATGTCGACATGGATGATCTTGCGGATCGGACGGTCGGCACTTTGCATCGGGCGAAGCTTCTGATTAAGGCCGCGGCCGATGAACATCCACGAATATCAGGCCAAGGAACTGCTCGCGACCTTCAAGGTGCCGGTTCCCGACGGCTATCCGGCAATGAGCGTCGAGGAAGCCGTCGAGGTGGCGAAGAAGCTTCCCGGGCCGCTCTGGGTGGTGAAAGCGCAGATCCACGCCGGCGGCCGGGGCAAGGGCAAGTTCAAGGAGCTCGGTCCCGACGCCAAGGGCGGGGTTCGCCTCGCCCGATCGCTCGACGAGGTTCGCGAGGCCGCCGCCGGGATGCTGGGCAACACGCTGGTAACGGTGCAGACCGGTTCGGCCGGGAAACAGGTGCAGCGGCTGTACATCACCGACGGCGTGGATATCGAAAAGGAATTCTACGTCGCGCTCCTGGTCGACC
The DNA here is from genome assembly GCA_035514495.1 of Sphingomicrobium sp. Lineage (GTDB taxonomy): Bacteria > Pseudomonadota > Alphaproteobacteria > Sphingomonadales > Sphingomonadaceae > Sphingomicrobium. Next base: position 26,198 of record DATKAY010000080.1, read on the forward strand.
GCGAATCGAGCCGGATCGCAATTGTCGCCTCCACCGAGGGCGGGATGGATATCGAGGCGGTCGCTCACGAGACGCCGGAGAAGATCGTGACGCTGACGATCGACCCGTCGACCGGCCTGATGCCGCATCACGGTCGGGCGCTCGCCGCGGCGCTGAAGCTGGAGGGCGATCTCGCCAGGCAGGCGGGCAAGGTCCTGTCGAAGCTCTACGACACCTTCGTCGGAACCGACGCCTCGCAGATCGAGATCAACCCGCTGGCGATCACCGGCGCCAGGGACGGCCAGGGGACCGAGCTGCTGGTGCTCGACGCCAAAATGGGCTTCGACAGCAATGCCGAGTTCCGCCATCCCGAAATCGAGGAGCTTCGCGACCCCAGCGAGGAGGAGCCGGCGGAAATCGAGGCGTCGAAGCACGACCTCGCCTACATCAAGCTCGACGGCAATATCGGCTGCATGGTCAACGGCGCCGGCCTCGCGATGGCGACGATGGACATCATCAAGCTGGAAGGCGGCGAGCCGGCCAACTTCTGCGATGTCGGCGGCGGCGCTTCGAAGGAAAAGGTCACCGCCGCCTTCAAGATCATCCTGTCGGACCCGTCGGTCAAAGGCATATTGGTCAACATCTTCGGCGGGATCATGCGCTGCGACATCATCGCGGAAGGGATCGTCACAGCCGCCCGCGAAATCGACATCAAGGTGCCGCTCGTCGTCCGGCTGGAAGGCACCAATGTGAAGGAAGGCGACGCTATCCTCGCGGACAGCGGCCTTGCGATCATTACCGCCGACAGCCTCGGCGACGCGGCGAAAAAGGTCGTCGCGCAAGTGAAGCAGTCGGCCCCCGCCTAAGGTTCAGGAGCAAGGCGAATGAAACTCCTCGTCGCGGTCAAGCGCGTCATCGACTTCAACGTGAAGCCGCGGGTGAAGATGGACGGCACCGGAATCGATCTCGCCAACATCAAGATGAGCATGAACCCATTCGACGAGATCGCGGTCGAGGAAGCGATCCGGCTGAAGGAAAAGGGCGTGGCGAGCGAGATCGTCGCGGTTTCCATCGGGCCGGCCAAGGCGCAGGAAACGCTCCGAACGGCACTCGCGATGGGCGCCGACCGGGCAATCCTCGTCCAGACCCCCGATGATATCGGCTCGGAAGTCGAGCCGCTCGCCGTCGCCAAGATCCTCGCCAAAATCGCAGAGGAGGAAAAGCCTGACATGATCGTGCTCGGCAAGCAGGCGATCGACGACGACAATAATGCGACCGGCCAGATGCTCGCGGCGCTGCTCGGCTGGCCTCAGGGCACCTTCGCGTCGAAGGTCGACGCCGGCGGCGGCAAGGTGAAGGTCACCCGTGAGGTCGATGGCGGCCTCGAAACCGACGAGCTGAAGATACCGGCGGTGGTCACCACCGACCTGCGCCTCAACGAGCCGCGCTACGCGTCGCTGCCCAACATCATGAAGGCGAAGTCGAAGCCGCTTGCGACCAAGACCGCCGACGAGCTGGGAGTGGACATCGAGCGCCGGCTCGAAACCGTCAAAGTGGCCGAGCCGCCAAAGCGGCAGGCGGGGATCAAGGTGGACTCGGTCGACGAGCTGGTCGAGCGCCTCAAGAGCCTGGGGGTGGCGAAATGAGCGTTCTTGTCCTGGTCGAGCATGACGGAAAAAGCGTCCGCGATTCGACTCTTGCAACCCTCACCGCGGCTTCAAAGCTGGGCGAGGTGGACGCGCTGGTCGCCGGCTCCAACCTCGGCGCAGTGACAGAGGAAGCGGCACGGATCGCCGGCATTTCGAAGGTGCTGGTCGCCGACGCTCCCCATCTCGACCACGAGCTGGCCGAGGAGGTCGCACCCGTCGTCGTCAAGCTGATGGACGGCTATGACGCCTTCGTCGCTCCGGCGACCACCTTCGGCAAGAACATCGCTCCGCGAGTCGCGGCGCTGCTCGACGTAATGCAGGTCAGCGACATCCTTTCGGTCGAGGACGACAGCATTTTCACCCGGCCGATCTACGCCGGCAACGCCATCGCGACGGTGCGCTCGACCGACTCGAAGAAGGTTATCACGGTTCGCTCGACCGCCTTCGACAAGGCCGAGCGCGAAGGCGGCGATGCCAGCATCGAACAGGTCGACATTGGCGAGGCCGCGGGTCTCAGCGATTTCGTCGAGCTCGAGGCCTCGGACAGCGAGCGCCCCGAACTGACGAGCGCCAAGGTCATCGTCTCGGGCGGGCGCGCGTTCGGCTCGGCTGACCAGTTCCAGGCCCTTCTCGAGCCTCTCGCCGACAAGCTCGGCGCCGCCGTCGGAGCGTCGCGCGCCGCGGTCGACGCCGGCTATGCGCCCAACGACTATCAGGTCGGGCAGACCGGCAAGATCGTCGCTCCGCAAGTCTATATCGCGATCGGCATTTCCGGAGCGATCCAGCACCTTGCCGGGATGAAGGATTCGAAGGTCATCGTCGCGATCAACAAGGACGAGGAGGCGCCGATCTTCCAGGTCGCCGACATCGGCCTGGTCGGAGACCTGTTCAAGATCGTTCCGGAGCTGACCGAAAAGCTCTAAGGGTTCCCATCAAAGTAGTACTTTGATAGGGTCCCTAGAACCCGCTCAGGAACGCGGCGACATTGTCGCCGAGCCGATCGACCGCATAGCCGCCTTCCATCACGATTGCCGTCGGCAGGCCGAGGGTCTTTATCCGCCGAGCCATCGCCGGATAATCCTCGGTCTTCAGGCAGAAACGGCTGATCGGATCGGCTTCGTAAGTGTCCGCTCCATAGGAGACGACCAGCAGGTCCGGGGCGAATTTCCCGATCCATTCGAGCGCTTCGTCGAGAGCGCTCTCATAAGCCGCCCAGCCGGTTCCCCTCGGCAGCGGCAGGTTGAGCAGGTTGCCGCCGCTCTCGTCGGCATGTCCCCAGTAATAGGGATAGTCGGTGGACGGGTCGGCGTGGATCGACACGAAGCCGACCTCCTCCCTCCCCGCCAGACTGTCCTGGGTGCCGTTGCCATGGTGGTAATCGACATCGAGAACCGCGACCCTTTTCCCCGCCGCGACCGCCCGCTCGGCGGCGATGGCGGCGTTGCCGAGATAGCAATAGCCGCCGAAATAATCGGCTCCCGCATGGTG
>DATKAY010000081.1:0-5932 GCA_035514495.1 Sphingomicrobium sp.
CGAACCGGCCGCAGCTGTCGCTGCACGTCCCGGAGCCGCCGTTCCGCCCCGGCGACACGCCCGATTTCAGCTGGTTGCAGGTTCCGGCCGCGGGCTCGGCGCCCAAGCCCGATATTTCCGTCGCTTCGGCCGAGACCGAGCCGCTTGCCCGCGGGCTGGTCCGGGTCCTTAACGAGGACCACCGGGCGGTCGGGCCCTGGGACCCGAAGCTCGACCCCGACACGCTCCGCAAGATCCTGTGCGACATGGTGCTCCAGCGCATCTTCGACGATCGAATGTACCGGGCGCAGCGGCAGGGAAAGACCAGCTTCTACATGAAGGCGACCGGCGAGGAGGCGATCGCGATCGCCGCCGCCGCAGCGCTCGACCGGGACGACATCAACTTCCCGACCTATCGCCAGCAGGGCCTGCTGATCGCGCGGGGCTATCCGCTCGTCGAGATGATGTGCCAGATCTATTCGAACGAAGGCGACAAGCTGCGCGGTCGGCAATTGCCGATCATGTATTCGTCGAAGGAGCACGGCTTCTTCACCATCTCCGGCAATCTGGGGACCCAGTTCCCGCAAGCGGTCGGCTGGGCGATGGCCAGCGCGATCAAGGGCGACAGCCGGATCGCCGTCGGCTGGATCGGCGACGGGGCGACGGCCGAGGGCGACTTCCACGCGGGAATGACCTTCGCCGCCGTCTATAACGCTCCCGCAATCCTCGTGGTGGTCAACAACCAGTGGGCAATCTCGAGCTTCTCGGGGATCGCCGGAGCGGAAAAGGCGACCTTCGCGCAAAGGGCGATCGGCTACGGACTGCCTGGCCTTCGGGTCGACGGCAATGACGCGCTCGCCGTCTATGCGGCGTTCCGCTGGGCAGCCGACCGCGCCCGGTCCAACCTGGGCGCCACGCTGATCGAGTTCTTCACCTATCGGGCCGAAGGCCATTCCACCTCGGACGACCCGTCCGGCTATCGCCCCACCGGCGAAGCCAAGGCCTGGCCGCTCGGCGATCCGGTCGAGCGTTTGAAAGCGCATCTGATCGGGCTCGGCGAGTGGGACGAGGAGCGGCACGAGTCGGCGCGGGCGGAGTGCGATGCTGAGGTCCGAAGCGCCCAGAAAGAGGCCGAGAAGCTTGGAATCCTCCCCGAGCAGGGCAGGGAAAATATCGAGAGCATGTTCGAAGACGTCTATGCCGAGATCCCGCCAGCCCTCGCCGAACAGCGCGACCAGTCACTCGCCGAGAGCCGCGACTGATGGCGGTCATGAACATGATCCAGGCGCTGGGCAGCGCCCACCGGATAGCGATGGAGCGCGACGAGGACGTCGTCGTCTATGGCGAGGATGTCGGCTATTTCGGCGGAGTCTTCCGGGTGACCGAGGGGCTTCAGAAGCAGTTCGGAAAGCAGCGCTGCTTCGACTCGCCGATCAGCGAAGGCGGCATCGTCGCCACCGCGGTCGGAATGGCGGCCTATGGCCTCAAGCCGGTCATCGAGATCCAGTTCGCCGACTATATCTACCCGGGCTACGACCAGATCGTCAGCGAGGTCGCCAAGATCCGCTATCGGACGGCCGGCGAATGGGCGATGCCGATGGTGATCCGCTCCCCCTATGGCGGCGGCATTTTCGGCGGCCAGACCCACAGCCAGAGCCCGGAAAGCCTGTTCACCCATATCGCCGGCCTGAAGACGGTAATTCCCTCGACTCCCCATGATGCCAAGGGACTTTTGATCGCCGCCATCGAGGATCCCGACCCGGTAATCTTCTTCGAGCCGAAGCGAATCTACAACGGGCCGTTCGACGGCCATCACGACAAGCCCGTCAAACCCTGGTCGAAGCATCCCGCGAGCGAGGTCCCCGACGGGCATTACACCGTCCCGATCGGCAAGGCGGCGGTGGTTCGCGAAGGCTCCGACCTGACCGTTCTGGCCTATGGCACCATGGTCCATGTGGCGCTCGCTTCGGTCGAGGAAAACGGGATCGACGCCGAGGTCATCGACCTTCGCTCGCTGGTCCCGCTCGACACCGAAACAATCGAGGAATCGGTGAAGAAGACTGGCCGCTGCCTCGTCGTCCACGAAGCGCCGCGCAACACCGGCTTCGGGGCCGAGCTCGTCGCTTTGGTCCAGGAGCGCTGCTTCTATCATCTCGAATCGCCGGTCGAGCGCGTGACCGGCTGGGACACGCCCTACCCGCACGCCTATGAATGGGCCTATTTCCCGGGTCCCAAACGGCTGAAACGCGCCCTAGAGAAAGTGATGAGCGACTGATGGCCCGCTACGAATTCAAGCTGCCCGACATCGGCGAAGGGATCGCCGAGGCCGAGATCGTCGCCTGGCACGTCAAGGTCGGCGAACGGGTCGAGGAAGACCAGCAGCTCGCCGACATGATGACCGACAAGGCGACCGTCGAGATGGAATCGCCGGTTGCCGGAAAGGTGGTCGAGCTTGCCGGCGAGGTCGGCGACCAGATCCCGATCGGCTCGGTGCTGGCGGTGATCGAAACCGATGCCAAGTCCGCGGCGGCCGCGGAGAGCAAGGAAGAGCGGCCGCTTGGCGACGGGGCGCAGGAGCCGACGCAAGCCCAGGAGGAGGAGATCCCGATCACTTCGGTCGAGGAGAAGCCGAAGGCCGGAAAGACTGCCAAGCCCAAGGAAGCCGAGCCGGAGCCGGAGCCTGCACAGGAAAGCGGCGAGCAGGAAAAAGTCCTCGCTTCGCCTGCCGTCCGTGCCCGGGCGCGCGACCTTGGTATCGATCTTGCCAGGGTGAAATCCAAGGACGGCCGGATTCGCCACTCCGACCTCGACGCCTATATTCTCTACCAGGGGGCAAGCGTCTCCGCCCGAGGCACCGCGCCCGCCCGCCAGGACGAGACCATCAAGGTCGTCGGGCTTCGCCGCAAGATCGCCGAGAACATGGCCGAGGCCAACCGGCGAATCCCGCATTTCACCATCGTCGAGGAGTTCGACGTCACTGCGCTCGAGGAAACCCGCGCGATGATGAACCGCGACCGCGGCGACAATCCCAAGCTCACCCTGCTCCCGTTCCTCGTCGCCGCGATGAGCAAGGCGCTCGCCGACTGGCCGATGCTCAACGCCACCTTCGACGACGAAAAGATGTCCCTCACCCGCCACGGCTCGGTCGCCATGGGAATCGCGACCCAGACTCAGAACGGGCTGATGGTGCCGGTCATCCGCGGAGCCGAGCGGTTGAGCGTCTGGCAGATCGCCTCGGAAGTCCTTCGCCTTTCGGAGGCGGCGCGAAGCGGCAAGGCGTCGCGCGACGAGCTGACCGGTGCGACCTTCACCATCTCCAGCCTCGGCCCGATGGGCGGAATCGCCTCGACCCCGGTGATCGCCCCGCCCCAGGTGGCGATCGTCGCGGTCAACAAGATCGAGGAAAAGCTCGTGCCCGTGGACGGCGAGATCGACATCGCCAAAAGGATGAACCTGTCGCTGTCCTGCGATCACCGGGTGGTCGACGGCTGGGACGCGGCGAGCTTCCTTGCAGACTTGAAGCCGCTGATCGAGAACCCGCTGCGGTTGCTGTCGGCGTGAACCAGGCCGGGCCCGGCGCCGATTTGAAGGCGATGCTCGCGCGCGGAGACGATTACGCGGCGCGCGGCGACGTCCGCGCAGCCGTGTCCTTTTATCAATCGGCGCTTGGCAGCGTCCGCGATCCCCGGCTCGTCGACCCGCAGACATTGTCCCAGCTGCAGCGGGCCCAGGCGTTCGTGATCGAACGTGCGCGCGAGTTCCAGGCGACTCTCGAACAGGCCGTCGAGCAGGCCAGTCCCGCCGACCCGGCTGCGGCGATCCGGCTCTCCCACTCGCTCGCCATGCTCAAGGGCGAACGGCGGATCTACCACCAGAGCCCGTCGGTCTTTCACTATCCCTATCTCGCCCAGCGGCAGTTCTTCGAGCGCGACGAGTTCGACTGGGTCGAGGATCTCGAGGCTGCCACTCCAGCGATCCGCGAGGAATTGCTTGCGCTGCTCGAAGAGGGGGTCGACTTCCGCCCCTATGTCGAGAACGATCCGAACCGCCCGCACCGCGACTTTCACGGGCTCAACGAGAACAAGAGCTGGACCGCTTTGTACCTCTGGCGCGATTCGCAAATCGTCGAGGAGAATGCCCGGCGCTGTCCAGAAACGATGGCGGCGCTCGACAAGGTGCCGCTCAGCGCCATCGGAAAGCGGACCCCGGCCGTGCTGTTCTCGCGCCTCGAGCCAGGCGCCCACATCCCGCCGCACGCGGGCATGCTCAACTGCCGGCTGATCTGCCATTTGCCGCTGGTCGTGCCCGAAGGCTGCTGGCTTCGGGTCGGCAACGAGACCCGCCAGTGGGAAGAAGGCAAGCTCCTCATCTTCGACGACAGCATGGAGCATGAGGCGAAGAATCCCGCCGACAAGCTAAGGGTCATCCTGCTGTTCGACATCTGGCGCCCGGAGATCGGCGAAGAGGAGCGCTCCGCCATCTCCGCCATCTTCGAAGCGATCGACCGCTTCCAGGGCGTTCCCGAAGGCTGAGCCGGCAGCCCTTTGCAAGCCCGGCCAGGCTCGCCTAGACCACGGCCATGCCGGGACGCTTTTTCGATGAATGGAAGGTCGGAGACCGGATCGAGCATTCGGTGACCCGCACCGTCACCGAGACCGACAACGTCCTTATCTGCACGCTGACCCACAACCCGCAGCCGATGCACCTCGACCATGAGCTCGCGTCGCAATCCGAGTTCGGGATGCCGCTGGTCAATTCGGTCTTCACCTTCGGGCTGATGATCGGGGTCGGAGTGGCCGACACGACGATGGGCACCCTGGTCGCCAATCTCGGCTATGACGCCCTCAAATTTCCCAACCCGGTGTTCGTCGGCGACACCTTGCGAAGCGAGACCGAATGCGTCGCGGTTCGGGAAAGCAAGTCGCGGCCCAATGCCGGGATCGTGACCTGGGCCCACAGGAGCTTGAACCAGCGCGGCGAGATCGTCTGCGAATGCACCCGCACGGCGCTTCTGCTCAAGAAGCCGCAATGAGCAAAAAGCCTGGAATGGGCGCGGCGCGAAGCTGGCTGTTCGTCCCGGCGGACAGCGAGAAGAAGATCGACAAGGCGATCGGATCGCAGGCCGATGCGGTGATCTTCGACCTCGAGGACAGCGTCGTTCCCGACCGAAAGGGCGAGGCCCGCAAGATCCTGATCGACCTTGCGAAACGAAGCGGCGGCCCCGACTGGTGGGTTCGAATCAACCCGGTCGGCAGCCAGTATCACAAGGACGATCTGGAGCTCATCGCGCGCGGCGACATCACCGGGATCGTCCTTCCCAAGGCCGAGAGCGGGGCCGACGTCACCCAGCTCGCGCACCGCACCGGCAACATCCCGATCCATGCGATCGTGACGGAAACACCGGCCAGCCTGTTCACCCTGCTGTCCTACCGCGACCCCAAGTCGCCGCTGGTGGCGATGAGCTGGGGCGCCGAGGATTTGTCGGCCGCGCTCGGCGCCTCGTCGAAATACGATATGAGCGGCGAGCTTGCCTTCACCTACCGGCTGGCCCGCTCTTTGTGCCTGGCCGGCGCGATCGCGGCGAAAGTCCAGCCGGTCGACGGGGTATTTGCGGACTTTCGCGACAGCAAGGGCCTCAAAGCCGAGGCCGAGGCGGCGCGCCGCGAAGGTTTTACCGGCAAGCTGGCGATCCACCCGGCGCAGGTGAGCGTCATCAACGCGGCTTTCACCCCCTCGGCCGAGGAAACCGCCCATGCCCAGGCGGTGGTCGAGGCGTTCGCCGCCAATCCCGACGCCGGGACCCTGTCGGTAGGCGGGCGAATGGTCGACCGGCCGCATCTCGAACAGGCGCGACTCATTCTCGAGAGAGGCCAATCAACCAAAGGATAGTCATGGCAACGCAAGCAAAGGCCTGGGGCACCAAAGGCCCCCACGAGCGGCTCGAACCGATGGC
>DATKAY010000082.1:0-3723 GCA_035514495.1 Sphingomicrobium sp.
GGTCGGGATCGCCGCCGCCCACGGGCTTGCGATCGGCTGGGATGCCGAGCTTTGGGGAATGTCCTCGCTGGGCCTGCTCGCCGCCTCCGCCAGGGCCGATGGCGAGGCCGATGGAGAGCTGGCCGCGGCGATGACCGGCGGCCATGGAGAGCTGTTCGTCCAGCAGTTCGACGCTGACCTGGTTCCGACGGGCGAGGTCTTAAACCTACCGCCCAAGCGGGCGGCCGCCGCCATTTCCGCCGATCGGGTTGCGGGCCCCGGAGCCGGCCAGCTCGTCGAGGCCCGGGGGCAGGGCACGGCGATCGACATCTGGCCGTCGGCGTCACAGGCGCTGAAGCTTCCCCGGGCGCTTCGATCGCTCCCCCCGGCGCCGCTCTACGCCCGGGCGCCGGATGCAAAAGCCAGGAGCGCAAAGTGACCGTCCGGCTGAGCGATGGCGGCGCCGACGATCTCGACCGGGTGATGGAGATCATGGCCGCCGCCTTTTCCGACCGCTTCGGAGAGGCGTGGACCCGTTCGCAATGCGCCGGGATATTGCCGATGACCGGGGTGAAGCTGATCCTTGCGAAGGACGGCGGGGCTCTCGTCGGATTCTCGCTTTACCGGACGATCGCCGATGACGCGGAATTGTTGCTCATCGCGGTTTCTCCCCAGTCCCAGCATCGGGGAGTCGGGCGCCGGCTTCTGAACCATTTCATTCAAAATGCGCGGAAGAATGGGGCGGAACGGATTCATCTCGAAGTCCGCGACGGGAATCCCGCAGTCCGAATATACGAAGCCGCCGGGTTCGCGCAGGCAAACAGGCGGCGCAATTACTATCGCGGACGTGGAGGAGAACAATATGACGCTTTGACTCTCGTCCTGGAGCGGCAAGAGTAATCGAAATCAATATTGGCGCTATTGCCGCCTTACCCGCGAATAGATTATGGGACTATTTCCCCTGCCGCGCAAAAGCGGCGCCTGTAGATTACGCCGGAGAGCGAATAAAATGGCCAACGAAGTCTCGGAAGACATCCTGCTCACCCTCACTGCCGATATCGTCGCCGCGCACGTGAGCAACAACAGTGTCGCGGTCAGCGATATTCCCTCCCTGATCGAGAACGTCCACCAGGCGCTGACCGGAATTTCGGCCTCGCAAGCCGCGACCGAAGAAAAGCAGGAGCCGAAGGTTTCGATCCGCGCGTCGGTCAAGCCCGATTACGTCACCTGCCTCGAATGCGGCAAGAAGCAGAAGATGCTCAAGCGGCACCTGATGACCAGCCATGAGCTGACCCCGGCCGAATATCGGCAGAAGTGGGGACTTTCGACCGATTACCCGATGGTCGCTCCCAATTATGCCGCGCAGCGGCGGGCGCTTGCCAAGTCGATCGGCCTCGGCACGAAGCGCGGCCGCACCAAGGGCGGGAAAAAGAAATAACAATTGCGCACAACCAGCGCATCGCGCCTTTGACGCGGGGCCCCGCCGCACCTAAATTCCGAGGATGAGCCATACAGCGATCGACGTCGAGGCGCTTTGCGCCGACAAGGGCCTGAGGATAACCGATCAGCGGCGGACGATCGCCAAGATCCTTTCCGAATCGGAAGACCATCCCGACGTCGAGACGCTCCACCAGCGAGCGGCGGCGATCGACCCGCGAATCTCCATCGCCACGGTCTACCGGACGGTGCGGCTGTTCGAGGAAGCGGGGATTCTCGAACGTCACGAGTTTGGCGACGGGCGCGCGCGCTACGAAGCCGTTTCGGATGAGCATCACGACCATCTGATCGACGTCGAGACCGGCAAGGTGGTCGAGTTCGTCGACGAGGAGCTCGAAGCGCTCCAGAAAAAGATCGCCGAGAGGCTCGGCTTCCGCCTCGTCGACCATCGGATGGAGCTTTACGGCGTCGCTCTCAACCGAAACCGCCAATAGCCTGGGCCCGAAGGCTGTGGCGGCCGGGCGGCTTGCCGCCCTTGCGCTGCTTCTCGCCGTCTGCCTTCCGCTCCACCTCGTCACCAGGCTTTTCGGCCGGTCGAACTGGCCGCGCCGATTCCTTGCCGCCGCGGCGCGCCTGTGCGGCGCCAAAGTCCGGATCGCCGGCCGGACGCTCCAGCCCCACACGCTGCTGATTTGCAACCATGTCAGCTGGCTCGACATTCCGGTGCTCGCCGGGGCGACGGGATGCGCCTTCGTTTCCAAGAACGAGCTGGGTCATGGCCTGTTGCACTGGCTGGCCGACCAGAACGACACGCTTTACGTTCGCCGCGACCATCGCGGCGGCGCCGCCAACCAGGCGGAGGCGATCGCCCGCAAGCTGCGGCAAGCCAAGCCGCTGGCGCTGTTCCCCGAAGGAACGACCGGGCCGGGAACCGATCTGCTCCCGTTCCGGCCGGCCCTGTTTTCCGCGGTCGCGCCGCCGCCCGAGGGAGTCGAGGTGCGGCCGGTTGCGATCGACTATGGCGAATGGGCTCCCAGGCTCGGCTGGCACGAGGAAACGGGGATTGAAAATTTGCTTCGCACCCTTGGACGGTGGAAAAATATCGAGGTCACCGTTCGATTGCTCGACCCGCTGCCGCCGATGACCGACCGCAAGGCGCTCGCCCGGGCGGCGAGCGAGGCGATAACCGATGCGCTCGCTTCAAGTCGCGCCGGCCAGCGCCTATATGCGGCAGCCTGATGAACGCACCCAGGACTTTCCGGATCAAATCCTTCGGCTGCCAGATGAACGTCTATGACGGCGAGCGCATTTCCGAGCTCCTCTTGGATCAGGGCCTCGCCGCCGCGGGCGAGGACGCCGACCTCGTCGTCCTCAACACCTGCCACATCCGCGAGAAAGCGGCCGAGAAGGCCTATTCGGACGTCGGCCGGCTGACGCGCGAAGACGGGTCGAGGCCGATGGTGGCGCTGGCCGGCTGCGTCGCCCAGGCCGAGGGCGAGCAAGCCAAAGCCCGCTCGCCAATGATCGACATTGTCGTGGGCCCGCAGGCCTATCACCGGCTCCCCGACATGATCGCCAAAGCTTCGCTCGGGGCCCGGCCGGTGGACACCGACATGCCGGCGAACTCCAAGTTCGACGCGCTTCCCGGGCGCCGCCGCTCCAGCCCGAGCGCGTTTTTGACCGTCCAGGAAGGGTGCGACAAATTCTGCACCTATTGCGTCGTCCCCTATACTCGCGGCGCGGAGGTCTCGCGCCCCTGGGGTGCCATCCTCGCCGAAGCGCAGCTGCTGGTTGACGGCGGAGCGAAGGAGATCGTCCTCCTCGGCCAGAATGTGAACGCCTGGAGCCACGAGAGCCGCGGGCTTGCCGACCTCATCCGCGAGCTCGCCGGAATCGAGGGGCTTGAGCGAATCCGCTACACGACCAGCCACCCGGCCGACATGAACGACGAGCTGATTGCGGCCCATGGCGAGGTCGCCAAGCTGATGCCCTATCTTCACCTTCCGGTTCAGTCCGGGAGCGACCGGGTGCTGCGGGCAATGAACCGCAGCCACAAGGTCGAAACCTATCTTGAAATCATCGAGAAAGTACGCGTCGCCCGCCCCGACATCGCCATTTCGGGCGATTTCATCACCGGCTTCCCCGGCGAGAGCGAGGCCGAGTTCGAAGAAACTCTCGCGGTCGTCGATGCGGTTCGCTACGCTTCGGCCTATTCGTTCAAATACAGCCCCCGCCCGGGAACGCCGGCGGCAGTGATGGAGAACCAGATCGACCGCCAGGTAATGGACGACCGGCTGCAGCGGCTCC
>DATKAY010000083.1:0-5070 GCA_035514495.1 Sphingomicrobium sp.
GAGGACATCGTCCTCGTGATCACGCGCTCGGCCCATCGCGAGGCGGCGTTCGAGGCTTGCGCCTTTCTGATGGACTGGCTGAAGACCAAGGCGCCGTTCTGGAAGCTCGAGGCCGACGCGACCGGCGAACGCTGGGTCGAGGCGCGCACTAGCGACGAAACTGCCGCCCGGCGCTGGAAATGAAGTTTTGCAAAGGGCGTCTCGAAGCCTCATCCCCGGATCAAGTCCGGGGCAGGCTTCAGAGGAGCGAGCGAGCCGAGCGTCTCGAAGGATGGGCCGCCAATTGGAGACTTTTTCAGCAACCTGCCAACCCCACTGTTGTCAGTGCCGGGCTCGTCCCGGCAATCCATGATCGCCTTCGGCTCCCCTCCCCCTTTGGGGGGAGGGTGGGGTGGGGGCGCCACGCTTCAGAGATAGCCGGTTTGAATTCATCATGCGCTAGAGCGCTCTCCGACCGGATTGAATCACCAAAGTCACCGTCACCCCAGCGCAGAGCCTGCCCCGGACCCGATCCGGGGCTGGGGTCCATTACGAATTTTAGTCCGCCGGAGCATTCCAATTGGATGCCAGCCTTCGCGGGACCTTTGCATACCTCCTCTCCTTGACGTCCTCGCGCTTGACGCGAGGACCCATGGCCGCGGTTCAACGTCCTCGCGCCTGGCTTTGTGGATGCTCGGGTCAAGCCCGAGCAAGGCAAAGGGGGAGATGCAAGTGATTTATGCAAAGGTCCCGCCTTCGCTGGCATGACGAAGTTGGGTGGTTCAAGCTGATCGGACGATGCGCTAGCTGCCGCAAAATCCCAAAGTCGCAAACGTGCCAACAGCGGAAGTGGCAGCAGTCCGCTAGACAGAGTTTTCCGACCGCGCCGCTTCACGCCTGTTGATTTCTATTCGGTGAGTTTGAGCAAGTTTTGATAGCGTGGATGATTGCGGATGGCATCGAGGTCGGAATCATTCTTGAACCATAGTTTCATGGCGCTTCCAAACTGCTGCAAGCAAACCTCGAGCAGATCGATAGAGCGGTCGATCTCGCCCAGCATCGAGTAGGTGCAGGCGGCATTGTAGAGGGCGAGGTTGTCGTCAGGATCAATCGCCAGTGCGCGCGCTAGCCATTCTTTCGCCCGTTCGCGCTCGCCGAGGAACGCGAGAGCACAGGCGCCCTGCTGTGCGGGTTTGGAGCTTTCCGGGTGCAACCGGAGGGCCTCCTCGGCTCGCTTCACTCCGAGCCACGCATATTTTACCGCTTCCTCACGGCGACCGAGAGGCTGAAGGACACTCGAGAGGAAAAACGGCGACTGATAGTCGTCGGGCTGAATCTCCATCGCGCGGAGGTAATGCTGCGCGGCCCGCTCGAAGTCGCCCGTGGTGACGCAAAACTCGGCATATAGCTGGTTGGCCTCATAACAGTTGGGATCCAGCGCGAGCGCCTGTTCGAAAGAGGAAGCCGCCTCGACGGGACGGCTGGCGATCATCAAGGCGTATCCCCGCGCAGCATGAGCTTCCGCCAGATTGGGCTCGATCGCCAGTGCTTTGCCGGTGGTCGCCAGGATTTCGTCGGCCGAAATGGCGACGCCATGCTTGGAATAGAGACGCGAAGCGCAATTCGCCATGCCGGCATAGGCGCGTGCATAGAGCGGATCCAGTTCTGCCGCCCTGGCGAACATTCGCCTGCCAAGTTCCAACGACAATTTTGTCGACGTGTGGAGCAACTGGCGGCCCTTGAGATAGTGAGTATAGGCCTCGACATTCTCCGTTGGCGCCTGCTCGATCGCTTTCTTCTCCTCCGGCAGTAGCTTCACCTTGAGCTGATCGACGATAGTATGGGTGATCTCGTCCTGAACGGCGAAGATGTCGGTGAGCTCGCGGTCGTAGCGGTCGGCCCACAGGTGTCCCCCTGTGGTCCCTTCGATCAGCTGCGCGTTGATCCGCACCCGGTTCCCGGCCTTGCGAACGCTGCCCTCGACCACATAGGCAACACCCAGTTCCTTCGCGATGCGCTCTAGGTTGACTGCCTTGCCCTTGTAAGTGAACACCGTGTTGCGGCCGAGCACGAACAGGCCCGAGACATTCGACAGGTCGGTGATAATGTCCTCGGTGATACCATCGCTGAAGAACTCCTGTTCGGGGTCATTGCTCATGTTGGCGAACGGCAGGATCGCCACCGACGGCCTGTCGGAGCGCGGACGCGGCTGAGCGCCTACCTCGGTCTTGAGGGAGCCGTTTGCGGGAGCCCCCAGATTGACGAAATAGACATGCACCGGCTGCGCGATGTTCTTGACCGTCTTCTCGCCCTGATCGAGAAACTCCAATTCGAGCTTGTTGCCGACTTGGTCGCGCACCACCGCCGAACAGGCAATGCCTCCCGGCCCCGCCAGCCCCTCGAGTCGCGCCGCCATATTGACGCCGTCGCCATAGATGTCGTCGCCGTCGACGATGATGTCGCCGAGATTGATGCCGATGCGAAACTTGATGTGCCGGTCCTCGGGAATTCCGGCATTGCGCTCCGGCATGCCGCGCTGGATTTCGACAGCGCAGCGCGCTGCATTCAGAACACTCCCGAACTCGACCAGAAGCCCGTCGCCCATCACCTTGAAGATGCGCCCGCCATGCTTGGCGACGGTCGGATCGAAGAATTCGCGGCGGTGCTGGCGAAGCGCGCCGAGCGTCCTCTCCTCATTCGCCTCCATGAGCCGGCTGTAACCGACAACGTCGGCCGCCAGTATGGCCGCCAGCCGGCGCTCAACCTGCTCATCACTCATAGCTGTCCTCTGAACCTGCCAAAGGCACTTCTACCCGCCTTAGTGATTTTTAGCTAACGCCATCCGGGCGGCGGGCCAGAACGCCGCTTTGGGCTTCATTGCGGCCCTTTAGGTTGCCATGCTCCAAGGTCAACTTCGGGTCATGAGCGCTGGTTGCGGCCGGTGTCGGCTTCCGGAAAGGAGGATTGAGCCGCGAAAGTCGTCTTCGGGTCAACTTGGTTCATCCAAGAGCAGCAGTGCGAGCGGCCAGATGGGTCGGGAGCTGAATTTCAGACTGATACCAACGGCCCCTATTATTGACCCATCCACGTCATTGCCGGGCCTGACCCGGCAATCCAGGGCCTTGGGGACTTGCGCGCTTGCGGCCCCTGGATGCCAGGCTCAAAGAGCCGGGCATGACAGGAGTCATTGGTAATGGCCGCTGGTATGATACGCTAGCGCGTCGAATTCCGCACTTGACATATATTCCTATTTATGCTTATGATCCTTGCATCCTTCCCCTGAGGGTGCGACGGTCCCGGGCCGCCGGACGACGTGGGGAGGATCGGTGTCTCACGGGTGTCGGTGACGGACCGGCTCCGGGAGCGGGCTGGGGGACCCCGGCCCTGACGGCCGCGAGGCTTAAGGGCTGCAGGAGATCCTCGTGGACGAGTGCCTGCTTGACCGCAGTCCCTACCTCATTTGAGTCAGAATGCGGAAGGGAGTGGAAAGAGCGCGGCCCCAGCCTGTAAAGAAACGCCGGTGCGGGCGCCTGGTCGCCTGGTAAAATAACTTAAAGTGCAGGTCGCCCAAGCGCCCGCACGGACCCTCAGGCTCTCCCGTCCCGGACCCACGATCCGGGCGGCGAATTGGCGTGGCGGTTTTGACTCCGGCGGACAATCTCGCCATCCTGGCGAAATGGCGATCGGCCAATGATCGCCACAAGGGGACATTCATGAAGCTTCTACGCTATGGCAGGCCCGGCAAGGAAAAGCCCGGCATTCTCGATTCTCAAGGCTCGATCCGGGATCTGTCCGGCGTGGTCGACGACATTACCGCCGAGGCGATCTCGCCCAAGGGCCTGGCCAGGCTCGCCCGGCTGAACATCGACAAGCTGCCGGCAGTGCGCGGTCGGCAGCGCCTCGGCGTTCCGGTCGCCGGCATCGGTAATTTCGTCGCCATCGGCCTCAACTACACCGACCATGCCATCGAGTCCGGCGCCGCGCCGCCGCCCGAACCGATCATCTTCACCAAGCATCTGAGCTGCCTTTCCGGCCCCGACGACGATGTCGTGCTGCCCAAGGGCTCCAGGAAGGGCGACTGGGAGGCCGAGCTCGGCTTTGTCATCGGCGCCACGGCCAGGAACGTGACGAAACGCGACGCGCTCAAACATGTCGCCGGCTATTGCGTGGTCAACGACGTGTCGGAGCGGGAATACCAGCTCGAGCGCCAAGGTCAGTGGGTCAAGGGCAAGTCGCTCGACACCTTCGGCCCCGTCGGCCCCTGGCTGGTGACCGCCGAGGAAGTGCCCGACCCGCAAGCCTTGTCGATCTGGCTTGAGCTCAACGGCAAGCGGGTCCAGGACGGCACCACAAAAAACATGATCTTCGGCATCGCGCACCTCGTCTCCTATCTATCGCAGTTCATGACGCTGATGCCGGGCGATCTCGTATGCACCGGCACCCCCGCGGGCGTCGGCCTCGGCATGAAGCCGCCCCGCTTCCTCAAGCCCGGCGACATTATGCATCTCGGCATCGAGGGCTTGGGCAAGCAGCGCCAGAAAGTGGTCCGGGCCGGCTAGATCGCCCGCCCGGTCGGCAAGGAGAGGTTAACCAAGAAACCGGAAAACCGTTTGATCGGGCGCGGCGAGACCCCACCCTGACGGCTGGTTTGGGGCCAGCGGGTTTGGGGGGAAAGATGGGCTTCAATGCCCGGCCGGACGTTCAGCCATTCGTTGACCGGATCCTGGTCGGCGACTGTCTTGACGAGCTCAAGAAGCTGCCGGCCAAGTCGGTCGATCTGGTGTTCGCCGATCCGCCCTACAACCTCCAACTTATGGGCGATCTGCACCGGCCCGACCAGAGCCGGGTCGACGGGGTGGACGCGGCGTGGGACCGCTTTGCCACCTTTGCCGAATATGACGCTTTCACCCGAAGCTGGCTCGGCTTGTGCCGTCGGGCGCTGAAGGATACCGGCAGTTTGTGGGTGATCGGCAGCTACCACAATATCTTCCGGGTCGGCGCCATCCTCCAGGACCTGGGGTTCTGGATCCTCAACGACGTCGTGTGGCGCAAGACCAACCCGATGCCGAATTTTCGCGGCCGGCGCTTCAC
>DATKAY010000084.1:0-12579 GCA_035514495.1 Sphingomicrobium sp.
CGCGGCACGACGTCGCCCGGCGGGTGGATTGCGCCTTCCTCGCCCGGATGGTCGCCGAGCACCGGCTCGAAATGGACGAGGCCGTCGAAGTCGCGCTCGACCTGACGAGCAATCTCGTCCGCGACGCCTATCGGATCGAGCAGCCGCTGGTGGAGGCCGCCTGATGGCGAAGATCGCCTGCTTCGGTGAAATCCTGCTGCGCCTGGTCGCCCCGGGCCGCGAGCTGCTGCTCCAGCGCCCGCATCTCGACGTCCATGTCGGGGGCGCGGAGAAGAATGTTGCGGTGGCGCTCGCCTGCCTCGGCCACGACAGCCGGATGATCTCGCTTCTCCCCGACAATCCGCTCGGCCAAGCGGCGCTCGGCGAAATCCGCCGCCACGGCGTCGATGTGTCGGGGGTCGGATTCTCGGCGGGGCGAATGGGGCTCTATTTCATGGCGGCGGGGGCCGGGCTTCGAGCCTCGCAAATCCTCTACGACCGCGAGGCAAGCAGCTTTGCGCTCGCCGGGCCGGAGGATTTCGACTGGGACCGGCTGCTCGACGGAGTCGACCAGCTCCACCTCAGCGGAATAACCCCGGCGCTCGGGGATCGGTCGGCGGCGGCCGCGATCGCGGCGGCGCAAGCGGCCCGGGCCGAGGGGCTGCAAGTCTCGTTCGACGTCAATTACCGGGGTCAGCTGTGGCGGGACCGGGGCGGCGAGGCGCCCGCCATATTGCGCGAGCTGGCCGGGCTCGCGACCATCCTGTTCGCCAATCACCGCGACCTCTCGCTGCTGCTCGACAGGCAATTTGGCGGCACCGGGCCGGATCGGCGCCGGGCCGCGGCCGAGGCCGCGTTCGAGGCCTTCCCCGGCCTCGGCCTGATCGGCTCGACGGCGCGCAGAATCGAGGATTCGGACCGCCACTCGCTCGCCGCCCGGGTCGACCGGCGGGACGACTGGGCGCAGACCGAGGAAATCGCGATTGCCGGGATCGTCGACCGGATCGGCGGCGGCGACGCCTTTGCTGCGGGCGTTCTCCACGGGATCCGCCAGGACCGCGAACTCGACTGGACCGCTCGCGCCGGCCTCGCGCTCGCCTGCCTCAAGCACGGCCTTCCAGGCGACCACAGCCTGTTCGGCGCGAAAGACGTCGAGGATTTCCTGGCCGGCGCTTCCGACGTTCGCCGCTAGTTTAACTGACGGTCAGGCCTGGAGGCGTGCCGGCTCCAGCCTCGGGCTGAGCAGCTGGATGATTCCAAGGGCAACCAGGTAGGTGACGCCCGCGAACATCAGCAGCGGCACGTAGCTGCCGGTCGCTTCCAGCGTCCAGCCAGCGAATTTGGCGATGAACATTCCGCCGATGGCGCCCGCCATTCCCCCAAGGCCGACGATGGTGCCCACCGCCCGGCTCGGGAACATGTCCGAGGTCAGCGCGAAGAGGTTGGCCGACCAGCCCTGGTGAGCGGCCGCCGCCAGCCCGATGATCGCGACCGCCAGCGGCAGGCTATCGACGAACGCCGCCATCGAAACCGGAGTGACGCACAGGGCGCAGATCAGCATCGCGGTCTTGCGCCCGGCATTGACCGACCAGCCACGCTTGATCAGCGCCGAGGACAGCCAGCCCCCCCCGATGCTTCCGACGTCGGCGAGCAGGTACACAGCGACCAGCGCCGGGCCGAAGGTCATGAAGATTCCGCCGCCCGTCGGGAGCAGGGTCAGGCCGTGGGTCTTGGCGAAAAAGTCCGGGAGCCAGAACAGGAACAGCCACCAGACGGGATCGGTCATGAACTTGCCGACGATGAACACCCATGCCTCGCGTCGGCGCAGCGCAAGCCGCCAGCTGACCTGGCCGGGCGGGTCGGCGGGATCGCTTTCGATATAGGCGATTTCGCGAGCCGAGACCCGCGGGTGCTCGCGCGGCCGCCGGTAGACCGTCAGCCAGACAGCGAGCAGCAGGAAGCCGCTGAGGCCGGTGATCAGGAAAGCGGCTCGCCAGCCCCAGGCGAGGACGAGGAGCGGGACGACGATCGGAGTGAGCAGCGCCCCGACATTGGCGCCGGCGTTGAACAGGCCGATCGCGAGCGCCCGCTCGCGCTTCGGGAACCATTCGGAAACCGCCTTCACCGCGCCCGGAAACCCGCCGGCCTCGCCGAGACCGAGCACGAACCGCGCGGCTATGAACTGCGAGACGGTGCTTGCTGCGGCATGGGCCATCGCCGCCAGGCTCCACACGCCGATGGCGATCGCATAGCCGATCCGGGTGCCCGCCGAATCCATGAACCGGCCGACCAGCAGAAGCCCGATCGCATAAGCGGTCTGGAAGCCCAGGACGATGTTCGCATAGTCGTTTTCGCTCCAGCCGAACTCCTGCTCGAGCAGCGGCTTGAGGACTCCGACGACCTGGCGGTCGATGTAGTTGATGGTGATCGCGAAGAAGAGCAGAGCGCAGATGACCCAGCGGTAGCGGCCGACCCGGCCGTCTTCCGGAGTGCCGGGCTCGCGATGCGCATCGGCCGGGAAAGCGCCCTCGGTCACCAATCGAACATCGTCCCGTCCTCGAGCCTGTTCACCGGCAGATAGGCTCGCCGGTACGGGTATTTCGCCGCCAGCTTCTCGTCGATGTCGACGCCGAGGCCCGGAGAGTCGCCGGGGTGCATCATTCCCCGCTCCAATTTGTAGTCGTGCGGGAACATCTCGTCGGTCTGCTCGACGTGGCGCATATACTCCTGAATTCCGAAATTCGGCACCGACAGGTCGAAGTGAAGCGCCGCGGCCATCGTCACCGGCGACAGATCGGTGGCGCCGTGGCAGCCGGTCCGGACATTGAACATGTCGGCGAAGGCGGCGATCCGGCGAAGGTGCGTGATCCCGCCCGCGTGAACCACCGTCGAGCGGATATAGTCGATCAGCTGTTCCTGGATCAGCTGCTTGGCGTCCCAGACGCTGTTGAAGACTTCGCCGACCGCGAGCGGAGTGGTCGTGTGCTCGCGGATCAGTCGGAAGCTCTCCTGGTTGTCGGCGACGACCGCATCTTCCAGCCAGAACGGCCGGTACGGCTCCAAATCCTTGCCGAGGCGGGCGGCCTCGATCGGGGTCAGGCGATGGTGGGCATCGTGGAGGAGGTGGACGTCCCAGCCGAGGCAATCGCGGGCCGCGGCGAACAGCTCCGGGACGACGCGCAAATATTTCTCGGTCGACCAGGCGTTTTCGGTCGGAAGATCGGAATCGGCCGGCTCGTAGAAATATTTGTCGGTCGAGACCCCGTAGGTCGAAGCGAGCCCCGGCACCCCGCACTGAAGCCGGATCGCCTTGTAGCCCTGCTCCTTATAGTCGAGCGCGCTCTCGATCACTTCGTCGATGCTTTTCCCATTGGCGTGGCCGTAAACGGTCACGCCTTCGCGGGCGGCGCCCCCCAGCAGCTGGTAGAGCGGAAGGCCGGCGGCTTTTCCCTTGATGTCCCACAGCGCCATGTCGACCGCTGCAATGGCGGTCATCGTCACCGGCCCGCGCCTCCAATAGGCGCCGCGATAGAGAAATTGCCACATGTCCTCGATTCGGTGGGCGTCGCGGCCGATGAGGCAGGGGATGACATGGTCGTGGAGATAGCTCGCGACGGCCAGCTCACGGCCGTTGAGAGTCGCATCGCCGATTCCACGGACGCCGTCGCTGGTTTCGACAACCAGAGTGACGAAGTTGCGGCCAGGGCTGGTAACGACGACCCTTGCACCGTCGATCTTGAGCATGGCGCCTCGCGCGTGTGAGCGCTAACATTGAGCCTTGCCGGAGCCGGAGTGTCAACAGACGGCCTTTGCCAGAGGAGCGTTCATCTCAAGCATGAAAGCCGGAGCATTCTTGCTGGCCCTCGCCTTCCTGGCCGTTTTCAGGCCCGAGGCCGCGGCGGCCTGCGCGACGCAGGTGAGCGTCTGCGGGCACCAGGTACCGGGCAGCCTGGCACTCGTTGCGGCGGGCGAGCCGGCGCAGGTCCATGTCGACCCGGGCGCCGACAAGGCTCTTCACCATGCGGCGTCGAACTTCGCCCAGGACCTGGGGCGGGTCAGCGGCAAAAGCTCCGCTTTGCTCAGCGACCTCGCCTCGGCGAAAGGGCCGGTCGTTCTGATCGGGGTGCTCGGTCAGAGCCCGTCGATCGATGCTTTGGTCAGGTCCGGGAAAATCGAGACGGCCGGGCTCGAGGGCCGGTGGGAAGCCTTCCGGCAGGTGATCGTCGACCGGCCGTTTCCGACCGTCGAGCGGGCGCTCGTCATTCTTGGCTCCGACCGCCGCGGAGCGGTCTTCGGCACCTATGACATTTCCGAAAAGATCGGCGTCTCGCCCTGGTACTGGTGGGCGGACGTGCCGGTCCGGGAACGAAGCGAGCTGTACCTGACCCAGGGCTCGCGGCTCGACTGGCCGAGGGTAAGATACCGCGGCTTGTTCATCAACGACGAGGAGCCGGCGTTCGGCAATTGGGCGCGGGAGAAATTCGGCGGCATCAATGCCCGGCTTTACGAGAAGGTCTTCGAGCTGAACCTCAGGCTCAAGGGCAATTATTTGTGGCCGGCGATGTGGGGCAAGGCAATCGCCGACGACGATCCCGCGAGCATGGTGCTGGCCGACGAGATGGGGGTGATCCTGGGCAGCTCGCATCACGAGCCGATGATGCGCGCACAGGTCGAATGGCATCGCAACAAGGAGCAGGGGATAACCGGCGGCGCCTGGGATTATGTGAAGAACGCCGCCAAGCTGCGGGCCTTCTGGCGCGGCGGGATCGAGCGAATGGCCTCCAAGCCCGGACGGCATGTTTACGAGAGCCTGGTGACGGTCGGGATGCGCGGCGACGGCGACGAGCCGATGACGCAAGGAACGGCGATCGAGCTCCTCGAGCGGATCGTCGCCGACCAGCGCCGGATCATCGCCGACGTCACCGGCAGGCCGGCGTCGCAGACCCCGCAGGTCTGGGCGCTCTACAAGGAGGTCCAGGATTATCACGACAAGGGCATGCAGGTGCCCGACGACGTGCTCCTGCTGTTCGCGGACGACAATTGGGGGCAGATCCGCCGCTTGCCGAAAGCCGGTCGCGATCGCGAAGGCGGGTACGGAGTCTATTACCATTTCGACTATGTCGGCGGACCCCGGAACTACAAATGGCTGAACACCAACCAGATCGAGAAGGTCTGGCAGCAGATGAACCTGGCCTTCGAGCGCGGCGCCGACGATTTGTGGATCGTCAACGTCGGCGACATTAAGCCGATGGAATTTCCGCTCTCCTTCTTCATGGACATGGCCTGGAATCCGCAAGCGATGACGCTCGAGGCGATGAGCGGCTACGCCCGGCGATGGTCGGCCGCGACCTTCGGCCCCGAGCAGGCCGCCGATATCGCGCCGCTTCTGACCAGCTACGCGAAATATGCCGCCAGGCGTAAGCCCGAGCTGATTGACGAGACGAGCTTCACGCCAGCGCAATTCGAGCGCTTTGTCGGCCAGTGGGAGGCGCTCGAGCGCTCGGCCGGCGAGGTTCGCCAGAGGCTATCGCCCGCGCAGCACGCGGCCTATTACCAGCTCGTCCAGCACCCCATCCTGGCGCTGTCGAACCTCTATGCGCTCTATTACAACGTCGCCCTGAACCATCGGCTGGCGGCCGCCGGCGACCCGCGCGCCAATGCCTTTGCCGATGCGGCCGAGGCGGCATTCGAGCGCGACCGGCAAATCACGGCCGCCTATCATTCGCTGCTCGGCGGCAAGTGGAACCACATGATGTCCCAGACCCACATCAGCTACACCGGCTGGCAGCAGCCGGACGAGGACGCGATGCCGCCGGTCAGGCGCGTCGCGACGAGCGCCATCGGGGCCGATGCGCCGTCGCCGGACGCCGATGCCCAGCCCGCCGGCATTTCCATCGAAGCGCCGAACTTCAGCCGGGCGGTGAACGGCGCCGGACTTCAATGGCGGACCGTCCCGAACCTCGGCCGGACCCTGGGCGCCGTCACCGCCTTCCCGCAAGGTCGCCCGGCGACGACGGTGGGGGATTCGGTCAGGCTCGAATATGACCTGCTCGTCCCGGCGGGCGGTGCGAGCCTGTCCCTGCACATGGTGCCGACTCTGGACGTGACCGGCGGCGACGGGATCGACATCGGCCTGTCGGTGGACGACGGCCCGGTGCAAATGCTCAGATTCAACCTGATCCCCGACCGGCCCGGCTGGGAAGAAGCGGTCAGCAACAACGCCTATGTGATCGAGGCCCCGCACCGGCTTTCCGCCGGTCCGCGCACGATCAGGATCTGGCGGCTGGACGACAATGTGGTGATTCAGAAGCTGGTGCTTGGCTTCTGAGGCGAGAGGTCAGGCCGGCGGGCGCGCGGCTGCCAGCTCGGCATCGAGAGCGGCAGCGCATTCGCGGCCTTCGCGGATTGCCCAGACCACCAGCGACTGGCCTCGGCGCATATCGCCGCAAGCGAAGATCCGCTCCTGCGAGCTTCGATAGGGAGCCGGGGATTCGACGGTGTCGCGGGGCGACAAGGCGACCCGCGCGCGATGCGCGACCCCGCCGTTCTGGACCCCGGTGAAGCCCATCGCGAGCAGCGCCAGATCGGCCCTGAGCTCGAATTCCTTTCCCTCTCTTGCGCAGACGATCGCGGCGAGCCGGCCCTGCTCGCTTCGAAAGCCGCGGGTGGTCACGTCGAACTCGCGATCCGCGCCTTCTTCCTGCGATGAGGAGGTCCGAAGCTTCATCGGCCAGTGCGGCCAGGTCAGTCCCTTGTCTTCCTTGAGCGGCGGCTCGGGGAGGATTTCGAGCTGCGTGACCGAGGCGGCGCCCTGCCGGTGGGCGGTGCCGATGCAGTCCGACCCGGTATCGCCGCCGCCGATGACCACGACATGCTTGCCGCCCGCAAGGATCGGCTCCCCGCGTTCAGCAAGGCCGGCGACCCTTCGGTTCGCCTGGGTCAGATAGTCCATCGCGAAATGGACTCCGGCAGAATCGCGCCCGGGCACGGAAAGGTCGCGCGGCTGCTCGGCTCCGCCGGCGAGCACCAGCCGCTCATAATCGTCGAGAAGCCGCTCGACCGAGACCGAGACCCCGACCTCCATCCCGGTCCGGAAGATCACGCCTTCCGCCTCCATCTGCTCGACCCGGCGATCGATCAGCGCCTTGTCGAGCTTGAAGTCGGGAATTCCGTAGCGAAGCAGCCCGCCGATCCGATCGGATTTTTCGAACACCGTCGGCGAATGGCCGAGGCGCGCGAGCTGCTGCGCGCAGGCGAGGCCGGCCGGCCCCGATCCGACGATCGCGACCCGCTTGCCGGTGCCGCGCGGCGCGATTTGCGGGACGACCCAGCCTTCGCGGAAACCGCGGTCGACGATCTCGCACTCGATCGTCTTGATGGTGACCGGGTTGTCGTCGATGTTGAGCGTGCAGGCCGCCTCGCAGGGCGCCGGGCAGACGCGGCCGGTGAATTCTGGGAAATTGTTGGTGGCGTGGAGCCGGTCGAGCGCTTCGCGCCATCGGCCGCCTGCCGCAAGCTCGTTCCAGTCCGGGATCAGATTGTTGACCGGGCAGCCGGTGTGGCAAAAGGGCACGCCGCAATCCATGCAGCGTTCCGCCTGGCGGCGAAGGTCCTTGTCGGGAAGCGGCTCGACCATTTCGAGCCAGTCGCGCACTCGCTCCTCGACCGGGCGATAGCCGCGGTCGCGCCGCTCGATGGTCAAAAAGCCGGTTGGGTTGGGCATTTCAGGCCGCCTCCACCTTGGCGGTTTCGAGCTCGGCCAAGGCGCGCCTGTATTCGTCCGGCATGACCTGCACGAATTGCGCCAGCGACTTGCTCCATTCGTCCAGCAGGGCCTCGGCCCGGCGGCTTGCCGTCGCCTCGAAATGGCGCTCGACCAGCTGCCGGAGCGCATCGGAATCCTCGACCGCCTCCAGGGTCACGCCGGCGCCGTTGCACAATGGCTCGAGCTCGCCGGCCGGGTCCCAGACGAATGCGATGCCGCCCGACATGCCGGCTGCGAAGTTGCGCCCGACCTCTCCGAGCACCACGACAATTCCGCCGGTCATGTATTCGCAGCCGTGATCGCCGGTCCCCTCGACCACCGCCAGGGCGCCGGAGTTGCGGACCGCGAAGCGTTCGCCGGCGACCCCGGCGAAAAAGGCTTCGCCGGCGATCGCGCCATAGAGGCAGGTGTTGCCGACAACGATATTGGCGGCGGCGTCGCGACCGGCGCTTTTTGGCGGTCGAACGATGATCCGGCCGCCCGACAGCCCCTTGCCGACATAGTCGTTCGCATCTCCGACCAGCTCGAGCGTTACCCCGCGAGCGAGGAAGGCGCCGAAGCTCTGGCCGGCAGTGCCGGTGAGGAGCGCGTGGAGGCGGCCGTCGGGAAGCCCGGAATGGCCGAAGCGCCGGGCGATCTCGCCCGAGACCAAGGCCCCGACCGAGCGGTCGACGTTGGTCACCGCTTGTTCCACCAGCAGCGGCGAGTCGGTTCCGATTCCCTCGACCAGCGTCTGGTCGATGGCGGCCTCGAGCGGCGGCCTGCACGGGCCGGTCGAGCGTCGCGGCCCCGAAGCGATGGGCTGGTGAAGCAGCCGGTTCAGGCTCACGCCTTTCGCCTTCCAATGCTCGGCGGCGGGGCGCGGGGCCAAAAGATCGGTTCGGCCGGTCATCTCCTCGAGGCTACGGAGCCCGAGCCCGGCCATGATCTCGCGAAGCTCATCGGCGACATGGAAGAAATAGTTGATCACATGCTCGGGCTGGCCGGTGAAGCGCGCCCGAAGCACCGGGTCCTGGGTCGCGATTCCGACCGGGCAGGTGTTCAAGTGGCATTTGCGCATCATGATGCAGCCCGCCGCGATCAGCGGAGCGGTCGCAAAGCCGAATTCGTCGGCACCCAGAAGCGCCGCGATCGCCACGTCGCGGCCGGTCCTCAAGCCGCCGTCAGCCTGCAGGGTCACCCGGCCCCTGAGGCCGTTGAGGACGAGCGTCTGCTGGGCCTCGGCGAGGCCGATCTCCCAGGGCAAGCCTGCGTGGACCAGCGAGGTCAGCGGCGAGGCGCCCGTACCCCCTTCGAAGCCGGAAATGGTGATGTGGTCGGCGGTGCATTTGGCGACTCCCGCGGCGACCGTGCCGACCCCCATTTCGGCGACCAGCTTGACCGAGATCCGAGCGGCCGGGTTGGCGTGCCGGAGGTCGTGGATGAGCTGCGCCAAATCCTCGATCGAATAGATGTCGTGGTGCGGCGGCGGCGAAATCAGGCCGACACCGGGAGTCGAGTGGCGAACCGCGGCGATCGACGCGTCGACCTTGTGCCCCGGCAGCTGACCGCCCTCGCCGGGCTTGGCGCCCTGCGCAATCTTGATCTGCAGTTCGTCGGCGTTGACCAGATATTCGGCGGTGACGCCGAACCGCCCCGACGCGACCTGCTTGATCGCCGAGCGCATCGAATCGCCGCCTTCGAGCGGCTCGAAGCGGTCGGATTCCTCGCCGCCCTCGCCGGTGTTGGAGCGGCCACCGATCCTGTTCATCGCGACCGCGAGGGTGGTGTGCGCCTCGCGGCTGATCGAGCCGAAGCTCATCGCGCCGGTTGAAAAGCGCCGGACGATCGAGGCCGCGGGCTCGACCTCGTCGATCGGGACGGGCGTTTGCCCGGAAGCGAAATCGAGCAATCCCCGGATGGTCAGGAGGCGCCGGTCCTGCTCGTTGATTTCGCTCGCGAAGGCGCGATACTTTGCGGGAAGCGAGCCCCGGACCGAATGCTGGAGATTGGCGATGCTGTCGTGAGTCCAGGCATGGGCCTCGCCGCCGACCCGAAGCGCCCACTGACCGCCGACGTCGAGACGGTTCGAACCGGTCGAATAAGCGAAGCGGTGCCGCCGGACGGTTTCTTCCGCCAGCTCGGCGAGCCCGATTCCGCCGATGGCGGTCCGGGTGCCGGAGAAATATCTGTCGACCAGGGCCTCGGACAGTCCGATCGCATCGAAGATCTGCGCGCCGCAATAGGACTGGAAGGTGGAGATGCCCATTTTGGACATCACCTTCAAAATG
The DNA here is from genome assembly GCA_035514495.1 of Sphingomicrobium sp. Lineage (GTDB taxonomy): Bacteria > Pseudomonadota > Alphaproteobacteria > Sphingomonadales > Sphingomonadaceae > Sphingomicrobium. The sequence continues at coordinate 10,015 of DATKAY010000084.1, forward strand.
CCCTTGCCGAGCGCCTTGACGTAATTGTCCGTTGCAGCGGGCGATCCGGGGGCGAGTGCCTCGATCGTGTCGAAGGCGAGCCAGGGGTTGATCGCCTCGGCGCCGTAGCCCGCGAGCACGCACATGTGATGGACCTCGCGCGCCTCGCCGGTCTCGACGACGAGGCCGGTCTGCATCCGCAGGCCCTGGCGGATCAGGTGATGGTGAACCGCTCCGGTAGCGAGCGCCGCGGGAATCGGGATTCGACCGGCCGACGCGGCCCGGTCGGACAGGATCAGCACGTTGACGTCGGCGAGCACCGCCTCCGTGGCCTCCCAGCACAGGCGCTGCAGGGCCGCCTCCAGCGACTGGACATCGCCACCGCGCGGCCAGGTCGAATCCAGGGTCGAGGTCCGGAAGGCGCCGTCGAGACGATCGTGGATCGACCGGATCTTCTCCAGATCCTCGTTGGACAGGATCGGCTGCGAAACCTCGAGCCGCTTGTGCGTGCCGGCATGGCGGCCAAGCAGGTTCGGCCGCGGGCCGATCATCGAGACGAGGCTCATCACCAGGCTCTCGCGGATCGGGTCGATCGGCGGGTTCGTCACCTGCGCGAAATTCTGCTTGAAATAATCGTACAGCAGCCGCGGGCGCTGCGAGAGCACCGCAAGCGGCGTATCACTGCCCATCGAGCCGACCGGATCCTCGGCCGCCGCCGCCATTGGCGCGAGGAAGACCTTCAAATCCTCCTGGCTGTAGCCGAACGCCTGCTGAAGCACCGGCAGCTCGGCGGGATCGGTGCGCTTCGGCTCGGCCGCGACCGGCAGGTCCTTCAGGTTGAACTGGGTATCACCAAGCCAGTCGCCATAGGGCTCGGCCTGGGCGAGCTCCGCCTTGACCTCGTCGTCGTCGATGATCCGTCCCTGCTCAAGGTCGATGAGCAGCATCTTGCCCGGCTGAAGCCGCCACTTCCGGACGATCCTCTCCTCCGGGATCGGCAGGACTCCGGCCTCCGAGGCCATCACCACCAAATCCTCGTCGGTCACGCAGAAGCGGGCAGGCCTCAGCCCGTTGCGGTCGAGCGTTGCGCCGATCTGCCGTCCGTCGGTGAAGGCGATCGCCGCCGGCCCGTCCCACGGTTCCATCAGCGCGGCGTGAAATTCGTAAAAGGCCCGGCGCTCGGGATCCATCCGCGGGTCCCCGGCCCAGGCCTCGGGGATCAGAAGCATCATCGCGTGGGGCAGCGAATAGCCGCCGGCGATCAGCAGCTCGAGCGCATTGTCGAGGCAGGCGGTGTCGGACTGGCCGTGCGGGATGATCGGCCACATCTTGTCGAGATCCGGGCCGATCAGCGCCGATTCGAGGGTCCGCCGCCGGGCGTTCATCCAGTTTACGTTGCCGCGAACCGTGTTGATCTCGCCGTTGTGGGAGATGAAGCGGTAGGGATGCGCCAGCCGCCAGCTCGGGAAGGTGTTGGTCGAAAAGCGCTGGTGCACCATCGCCAGCGCCGAGGCGGTCAGCGGGTTGGCCAGATCCTCGTAGAAGCTGCCGAGCTGGTGGGGCAGGAGAAGCCCCTTGTAGACGATGGTCCGGCTTGAAAAGGACGGGATGTAGAAGTCGGCGAGCTGGGGCAGCTGCTTTTCGCGCGCAAGTTGCTCGAGCGGGTTCTGGGTCTGCTTTCTAATGGCAAGCAGCTTGCGCTCGAACGCATCCTGGTCGCGAACGCCATTGCCGCGCCCGACGATCGCCTGGCGGATGACAGGCGCGGAGGCAGTGACGCCCGCGCCGAGCCCGGCAAGGTTCACCGGGACGTCGCGCCAGCCGAGGAACAATTGCCCTTCGAGCCGGACGAAACGCTCGAGCCGCGCCTCGGCTTCGGAGCGGCTTTGCGAGTCCCGCGGAAGAAAGCACATCGCCACCGCATAATCGCCGGACGGCGGCAGGTTGATGCGCTGCCCGGCCGCCCAGGATCGCAACAGCGAATCGGGTAACTGGATCAGGCAACCGGCGCCATCGCCGATGGTCGGATCGGCGCCGACCCCGCCGCGATGATCGAGGCTGGCGAGAATCTGAAGGCCGCGAGCGATAATCTCGTGCGAGGGGGCGCCCTTGATATGGGCGATGAAGCCCATGCCGCAGCTGTCATGCTCGCCCTGCGGATCGTACAGGCCTTCGCGCCTGCCGCCCCGCACCAGTTGCTCCATCGAAAGGTTTTGCTGCACTGCAACTTAGCTGGCCGATGCGGCCGGCTCGCGCAAGCCCCGAGGGGTTTTGCGGAGGGGAGCAAGCGCGAGGGGGTGTGCGGAACGATCCGCTTGCGGGCACATTGGCGCCTTGTCAGTCAGCAATCGGGACGTGAAATCCAGCCGTGACCTCCGCACCGGTCCAAGTGGGAATCATCATTGCGCCTTCCCGAAGCGCATCCCTCGACTCGCTCACCCAGCTCGGCCGGCAGCTGGCCGAGGACGTTTCCGCGGAGCTTGAAAGCGCCAGCGGGCGGCGCTGGGAATTCCATTTCGAGGACCCTCTCCAGCTCGGATCGGACGAGCGGCGCCACGCCGGCGACTTTCTCGGCGAGGCGAGCCT
>DATKAY010000085.1:0-7998 GCA_035514495.1 Sphingomicrobium sp.
CGCCTATCGGGCGAGGCGGGCGCTCGACTATCTCGTCGGCTTCACCTTGTCGCCGATCCTCTGGCGCAAGCTCCCGGGAGCCAAGTCCGCCGGGCGGGTGCAGTCGGTGGCGCTTCGGCTGATCGTCGACCGCGAGCGCGAGATCGAGCTTTTCCGGGCGCAGGAATATTGGTCGATCACCGCCGCCTTCGAGACCGACGGCCAAAGCTTCCAGGCGCGGCTGGTCGAGTTCGACGGAGCCAAGATCGAGCGGCTGACGATCGGCGACGGCGCGGAAGCCGAGCGGGCCAAGACAGCCGTCGAGGCCGGGCAATTCACCGTCGCCTCGGTCGAGACCAAGCCTTATGCCAAAAATCCGCCGCCGCCGTTCACCACCTCGACCCTTCAGCAGGAAGCGGCGCGCAAGCTCGGTTTTGCCGCCAGCCACACGATGCGGGTCGCCCAGGGGCTCTACGAACAGGGGCTGATCACCTACATGCGGACCGACGGCGTCGATATGGCGGCCGAGGCGATCAGCGCCGCTCGCCGGACCATCGCGGCGCGCTATGACGCCGGCTATGTGCCGGACCGGCCGAGGCACTACACCAGCAAGGCCAAGAATGCGCAGGAAGCGCATGAAGCGATCCGGCCGACCGATTTTTCGCAAAGCGGGGCCGGCTCGGGCGACCCTGCGCGCCTCTACGAGCTGGTCTACAACCGCGCGCTTGCAAGCCAGATGGCCTCGGCGCGGCTGGAGCGAACGACGGTCGAGCTGTCGGACGGGGGCGGGCGAGTGGTGCTTCGGGCAACCGGGCAGGTGGTGCTCTTCCCGGGCTTCCTCGCGCTCTACGAAGAAGGCCTGGACGAAAAGGGCGAGGATGAAGACGGCGCGCGGATGCCCTTGCTCCGCGAAGGGGACTCGCCCGCCAAGACCGGCGTCGAGGCGAGCCAGCATTTCACCCAGCCGCCGCCGCGCTATTCCGAGGCAAGCCTCGTCAAGCGGCTCGAGGAGCTCGGGATCGGCCGGCCCTCGACCTATGCGTCGATCCTCCAGACGCTGAAGGACCGCGACTATGTGCGGGTCGACAAAGCGCGCTTCGTTCCGGAGGAAAGCGGCCGGCTGGTGACCGCCTTCCTCGAGCGCTTTTTCGAGAAATACGTGAGCTATGATTACACCGCCGAGCTCGAGGACGAGCTCGACGACGTGTCGGGCGGCCGGCTCGACTGGCAGCGGCTGCTCGAGGGTTTCTGGCGCGATTTCCAGCCCAAGGCCGGCGAGGTGATGGACCAGAAGCCGTCCGAGATCACCGCGGCCATCGACGAGTTTCTCGAGCCCTGGCTCTACCCGCCGCGAGAGGACGGAAGCGATCCCAGGTCATGCCCGCAATGCGGCGATGGCAGGCTGTCGCTTCGCGGCGGGCGCTACGGCGCGTTCATCGCCTGCTCCAACTACCCCGAATGCAAGTTCACGCAGCGCTTCGGCCAGGCCGGTTCCGACCCGCAGGCAGGCGAGGGCCCGCGCGACCTTGGCGAGGGCATCGAGCTCAAGACCGGCCGTTTCGGCCCCTATCTGGAGCGCGATGGCAAGCGTGCATCGATCCCCAAGGATGTCCCGCCCGACGAGGTGGACGTCGAGATGGCGCAGAAGCTGCTGTCGCTTCCGCGCGAGATTGGTCCGCATCCTCAGAGCGGAAAGCCGATCACCGCGTCGATCGGGCGCTACGGCCCCTATCTCGCCCATGACGGCAAATATGCGAAGCTCGGATCGAGTGCCGAGGTTTTCGAGACGGGCATGAACGCGGCCGTCGCCAAGCTCGCCGACGCGGCATCCGGTGCCGGGCGGAGGGGCGGCGCCGCGCGCGAGCCGATCGCGGTCCTCGGCAAGCACCCGCAAAGCGGCAAGGACGTCAAGGTGATGGCCGGGCGCTACGGACCCTATGCCAGCGACGGAACGATGCACGCGACCCTGCCCAAGGGCATTGAGCCGAGCTCGGTCACGCTCGAGCAGGCGATCCAGTGGATCGACGAGAAAGCCGCCAAGGGCCCGGCGAAGAAGAAGGGCGGCCGAAGGAAGAAGAAAGCCTAGCCGCAGCTCGCGCAGCCGGGGTCCTTGGGAAGCCGGATCCGGCGCCATTCGAGCGCCAGGCCGTCGAGAAGGAAGAGGGATCCGGCCGGGTCGGCGCCGACCCTCGCCAGCGACCGGATCGCCATCAGTGCGCCGAAACTTGCCGCGCTCGCTGCTACCGCTCCCAAAATGCCCTGCTCGGCGCAGGTATCACAGTCGTCCGAGTCGAACGCATCGCCGACGAAGCAGCGGTAGCAGGGCTTGTCGGCTTCCCAGCCTCGAAACAGCCCGACCTGTCCCTGGAACTGCACCGCGGCGGCGCTGACCAGCGGGATTTCAAGGCGGGTGGAAGCGTCGCTTACGGTGAGGCGGGTGGCGAAATTGTCGCTTCCGTCGAGGACGAGGTCGTGGCCGGAAATCATCTCCTCGACGGTATCTGCGTCCAGTCGCTGCTCGACCGGGCGGGCATCGACATGGTGGTTGAGCGCCCGGACGAACTCGGCGGCGAGCCTGGCCTTGGGCTGTCCGACCTGGCCGCCGTGAAAGATCGTCTGCCGCTGGAGGTTGGAGAGCTCGACTGTTCCATCGTCGATGATCGTTATCGAGCCGATGCCGGCGCCCGCGAGGGCAGGGATTGCGGCGCTTCCGATTCCGCCCGCCCCGACGACCGCCAGGCTCGAGCGTTTCAGCCGCCGCTGACCGGCTCCCCCCAGCTGCGGAAGGACGATCTGGCGAGCGTAACGCTCCAGCTCGTCGTCGGTGAAATCGCTCACCGGCCGGTGCTTCCAAAGCCCCCGCTGCCGCGCGCGCTTTGCGCAAGCTCGCCGACCTCGACGAAATCGGCTCGAAGCACGGGCGCCGGGACAAGCTGCGCGATTCGCTCGCCGCGACGGATTTCGAACGGCTCCTGGCCCAGATTGACGAGGATGACTTTCACTTCGCCGCGATAATCGCTGTCGATGGTCCCGGGCGTGTTGAGGCAGGTGATGCCGTGCTTGACGGCGAGCCCCGAGCGCGGACGAACCTGGACCTCGTAACCGCGCGGGATCTCGATTGAAAAGCCGGTGGCGACCGCGCGGCGCTCGCCCGGATCGAGGACCAGAGCCTCGGCGGCGGTGACGTCGAGGCCGGCGGCATCCTCGCTCGCATAAGCGGGCAAAGGCAGGCCCTCGCCATGGGGAAGCCGGGACAGCTTGATTCTAATCATTGGAGCTCCTTCGACACCCGCTCGACGAGGCGGTGGGCGACCTCGTCCTTGGTCATCTCCGGCCAGTGCTCGATCCCGTCGCAGGAGACCAGATGGACCCGATTGCTTGTCCCGCCCATCGCGCTTTTTTCCTTCGGGCCGGAGACGTCGTTGGCGAGGATCCAGTCGGCGCCCTTGGTGACCTGCTTGGCGACGGCATTTTCGAGGATGTCGGCGGTCTCGGCGGCGAATCCGACGACCAGCCGGGGCCGGTCGGGGCGGGCGCAAAGCTCGACCAATATGTCGGGGTTGGGAAGGAAGTTCAGCTTTGGCGGGCCGGCGGATTTCTTGAGCTTGATCGTGGAGGGCTCCACCCGCCAGTCGGCGACCGCGGCAACCAGGATTGCGGTGTCCGCCGGAAGCGCGTCGAACACCGCCTCGCGCATCTCGATCGCGGTCTCGACGTCCACCCGTTCGACTCCGGCCGGAGTGGCGAGATTGACCGGACCGGCGACGAGCGTCACCCGGGCGCCCGCCTCGGCGGCGGCTTTGGCGATTGCAAAGCCCTGCCGCCCGGAGGAGCGATTGGCGATCACTCGGACGGGATCGATCGGCTCGTGGGTCGGGCCGGCGGTGACGAGGATGTGCCTGCCTTGCAGGCTCACTTCAGGAGGTCGCCCAGAGCGTCGAAAATCTGCTCCGGCTCGGGAAGCCGGCCGGGGCCGAACTCGCCGCAAGCCATCTCGCCTGTCGCAGGCTCGAGGATACGAACGCCGTCGGCCTTCAATTGCTCGATGTTCCGCCTGGTCGCCGGATGCTGCCACATCCGGACGTTCATTGCCGGGGCGACGACGACCGGCTTGTCGGTCGCCAGCAGCAAGGTGGTCGCAAGGTCGTCGGCGATCCCCGCCGCCATTTTCGCTAGCAAATCGGCACTGGCCGGGCAGACGAGCAGGAAATCGGCGGACCGCGAAAGCTGGATATGGCCGATCTCGACCTCGTCCTTGAGCTCCCAAAGCGAGCTGTGGACGGGGCTTTCGGCAAGGGTGCCCAGGCTCATGGCGGTGACGAAATGCTCGCCGCCTTTGGTCAGCACCGGGATCACCTGATGGCCGGCTTTCTTCAACAGCCGGACGAGCTCGAGCGATTTATAGGCCGCGATCCCGCCGCCGACGATGAGAAGAACCTTCATGTGCCGTCAATTGCCTCGCCAGGAGCGCTGAGTCGAGTATCGCGGCTCAGGCGAGGAGCAGAATCGCCGCGGCTCCGGCTATCGCACCGGCCAGCCCGGCAGCGCCGATCGCCCACCAGCGCCGGGGCTCGATGACCGCGATCCGCGGAAGCGGCGGCGGCGGCGGCGCTCCTCCGGCGGGGGGATAATACAGGTCCATCCGGTGGATGAGGTCGGGGATCTTCTTGATCGCCCGGACCGAATCGACGATCCGGTCGGCGTAATAGGCCTCGGGGCCGAGCTCGGAGCGCATCCACTCGTGCAAGAAAGGCTCGGCCGTTTCCCACATGTTGATGTCCGGATCGAGCTTGCTCGCCACGCCTTCGTTCATGACGATGGTTTTCTGCAGCAGCAGCAAATGCGGCTGGGTCGGCATGTCGAAGTCGCGGGTGATCGAAAACAGGCTCTCGAGCATCCGCCCGACCGAGATCTCCTTGACCGGAAGCCCCCGAATCGGCTCGCCGGCGGCTCTCAGAGCGGTCGCGAACTCCTGGACGCTGTGGTGGGCCGGGACATATTGCGCCTCGAAGTGGATTTCGGCGACCCGCCGGTAGTTGCCCGTAATCAGCCCGTAGAGGATTTCGGCAAGCCAGACCCGGGCGCGCCGGTCGATCCGCCCCATGATCCCGAAATCGATGACCGCCACCTTGTCGTCGGGAAGCGCGAACAGATTTCCGTGGTGGAGGTCGGCGTGAAAGAAGCCATCGACAATCGCCTGGCGAAGGAAGCCGCGCACGAGGGTGGCGGCGAGCGCCTTGCAATCATGGCCGCCCTCGACCAGCGCGTCGCGGTCGTTGAGCTTGATGCCTTGGAGCCATTCGAGCGTGAGCACCCGCCGGGCGGTTCGGCGCCAGTCGATCTCGGGCACGTAATAGCCGGGCTCGGCGACCATATTCTCCTTCAGCTCGGAGGCGGAAGCGGCCTCGCGCTGGAGGTCGAGCTCGCGCGCCGTCCATTGCTTGAACTGGGCAACCACCAGCCGCGGGCGGAGCCGGGCCGCCTCTCCGCCTCGCGCCTCGACCTGCGCCGCGGCCCATTCATAGGTTTCGACGGCGCGGGCGAATTCCTCCTCGATCCGGGGACGAAGGACCTTGACCGCGACATCGCGGCCGTCGGTGGTGACGGCCCGGTGGACTTGCGCGATCGAAGCTGCGCCGACCGGCCTGGGGTCGAAGGATTTGAACAATTTCTCGAGCGGTGCTCCGAACGCATCCTCGATGGACGCCTTGATCGCCTCGAAAGGCGCCGGGGGAAGGCGGTCCTGAAGCTTGGACAGATTATCGGCGGCGTCGGCGCCGACCAGGTCCGGCCGGGTCGACAGGGTCTGGCCGAGCTTGATCGCCGCCGGCCCGATCGCCTGGAAGGCGGCCGCATAATCGGGAACTTGCCGGATTCGCGCTCCCAGGCCGGCGAGGCGGATTATCCGGCGGATTTCGGGCGGGGTGAGGGGATCCTTCTCGATCCCTCGAAGCGCTCCGTGACGGGCAAGGATGCGGCCCCATTTCAACAGCCGCCACAAATGGGTCGCCGAGGTCGCCAAGTCAGATTTTCCAGCCGCTGTGGATGCACACCAGGCCGCCGAGAATCACCTCCGCCCGGCTTTGCGCAAAGCCGGCCCTGGCGATCATCAGCCGGAATTCCTCGGGCCTCGGGAAGCGCCGGATCGACTCGACGAGATACCGATAGCTTGCCTCGTCCCGGGCAACCGCCTTGCCGATCCGGGGAATGACCCGGCTCGAGTAAAGTTCGTAGAGCTTGGCGAAGCCCGGCCAGTCGCTTGACGAGAATTCGAGGCAGAAGAAGCGCCCGCCGCGCTTCAGGACCCGATGCGCTTCTGAAAGCGCCGCCTCGATATCGGCGACGTTCCGGATTCCGAAGGCGATCGTATAGGCATCGAAGCTGTCATCCTCGAAGGTCAGGCGCTCGGCATTCTCCCGGCTGAAGGCCAGAGCGTCGAGGCCGAGCGATTGGGCGCGCTCCATTGCGACCTTGAGCATGTCCGGGTTGATGTCGGCGATGGTCACCTTCGCTCCGCGGCTCGCCATCCGGAACGCGACGTCGCCGGTTCCCCCGGCCATATCGAGGATGCGCTCGCCGGGCCTTGGTTTCACCCGGGCGACGAAGCGGCGCTTCCAGCGGCGGTGAAGCCCGGCCGACATCAAATCGTTCATCAAATCGTAGCGCCGGGCGACCGAGCTGAAGACCTCGCCGACCCGGCGGGTCTTTTCCTGCCTGGTGACGATCTGTTCGCCGAAGTTGACCTTATCTGTCATCGCCGTGCCTCTAGCTGGCTGAGCCAAGCTTCGCCATATCGGCCAAGTGCCGGAGCTTCCCGAAGTCGAAACGACCGTCAGGGGTCTTGAAAAGGTGCTGCTGGAGCGCGCAATTGCAAGCGTCGAGCCGCGCCGGGCGGACCTTCGCCGGGCCTTTCCGCCCGACCTTGGCCAGCGCCTGACGGGGGCGAGAGTCATCGGGCTTGGCCGGCGCGGCAAATTCGGGCTGATCCACACCAGCCGCGGCGACAGCCTCATCTTTCACCTCGGCATGTCGGGCAAATGGAGGATCGACCCGGAAAGGATCGGGCCGCACGACCATCTGCTCCTTTCGACCGACGAGGGACGGCTGCTGGCGCTGAACGACCCGCGCCGATTCGGTTCGGTGGACCTGGTGCCGACAAGCGAAATCGACGGCTGGGGAGCGATCGCCAGCCTTGGGCCCGAGCCGATGGCGCTGGATCCCGGCAGGTTGCACGAGCAGCTGCGGGGAAGGTCGGCGCCGATCAAGGCGCTGCTCCTCGACCAAAGAATGGTCGCCGGGCTCGGCAATATCTACGCCTGCGAGGCGCTTTACGGCGCGCGAATCCATCCGCTCAAAGCCTCGGGGAAATTGTCGCGGGCGCGAGTCGCGGCACTGGTCGAGGCCATCGGCACCGTCATCGCCGATGCGATCGAAGCCGGCGGATCGACGCTTCGGGACTATGCCCGGCCGGACGGGGAGCTCGGCTATTTTTCGGCGCGCTTCACCGTTTACGGCCGCGAGGGCCAGGCCTGCGGCTGTGGCGGGACGGTCCGGCGGACAGTCCAGGCAGGCCGCTCCACCTTCTATTGCCCGGCTTGCCAGCGCTGATCGCGATGTCGGAAACGGGCTGTCCCCCGGACGCCCCTGGTTTCCGACATTGACCCGAATCGGCTCCGCCTGTAGGGGAGCGGCCATCTCGGCGCGGGGGCCTGTCCTCCGGCGCCGCTTTTTCATCTGCCAAGGAAATGTCCGAATGGCGAATACGCCGCAAGCCAAGAAGCGAATCCGTCGCAATGCGACTCGCGCCGCGATCAACCACACGCGAATCAGTCGGATCCGAACCTATATCAAGCAGGTCGAAACGGCGATCGCCGCCGGCAAGAAGGACGAAGCGGCCAAGGCTCTGAGGGCCGCGCAGCCGGAGCTGGACCGGGGAGTCGCACGCGGAGTGCTTCCCCGCAACACCGCCTCGCGGAAATTGTCGCGCCTGTCCAAACGGGTTGCGTCGCTGGCCTGACA
>DATKAY010000086.1:0-23383 GCA_035514495.1 Sphingomicrobium sp.
TTCGCGATGCAGGCGATCGACCATATCGTGAACTCGGCGGCCAAGACCAATTACATGTCGGGGGGCCAGATGCGCTGCCCGGTCGTGTTTAGAGGCCCCAACGGAGCGGCTTCGCGGGTCGGCGCCCAGCACAGCCAGAACTACGGCCCCTGGTATGCGAGCGTTCCGGGGCTGATCGTCATCGCCCCCTATAGCGCGGCGGACGCCAAGGGCCTGCTGAAGGCGGCGATCCGCAGCGAGGACCCGGTCGTCTTCCTCGAGAACGAATTGCTCTATGGCCAGACCTTCGAGGTTCCGGAGGGCGAGGATCATTTGCTTGCAATCGGCAAGGCGAAGGTGGTCCGGCCCGGCAAGGATGTCACTTTGGTCAGCTATTCTATCGGGGTCGGCGTGGCGCTCGCGGCGGCCAAGCAGCTGGAAGCCGAGGGCGTGGATGCCGAAGTCGTCGATCTTCGGACGCTTCGGCCGCTCGATAGCGCGACCGTCCTTGAAAGCCTCGCCAAGACCAACCGGATGGTGGTGGTCGAGGAGGGCTGGCCGACCTGCTCGATCAGCTCGGAGATCATCGCGCTGGCGATGATCGAGGGCTTCGATAATCTCGACGCTCCGGTCCTTCGGGTGACGAACGCCGACGTGCCCTTGCCCTATGCCGCCAATCTCGAGAAGCTGGCCCTGATCAAGACCGAGGATGTCGTCCTGGCCGCAAAGCGCGTCTGCTATCGCTGACGATCCCATCGGCCCCATCGGCGCCGACCGTGAGCTGGCGCTGATCCACATGCCCGCTCGATTGCGCGAGGCGTTTCGCGCTTTGTTCGCGATCGACTCGGCGATGGGTGACGTCGTCGCCCGCTCTACCGAGCCGGCTCTGGCAAGGATCAAGCTCGCCTGGTGGCGCGAACAGCTCGAAGCGCTGGGCATGGAGCCGCCGCCGGCCGAGCCGCGGCTTCGGGCGGTCGCCGAGCAGCTGGTTCCAAGTGGCGTCAACCTTGCCGAAGTCGCCCAACTGGAACCCGGATGGGCGACCCTGCTCGACCCCGAGATCGATCAAGAGCTGGTGGCTAGCCGCGGAGCCGTCCTGTTCGAGATCGGCGGCCGGCTGCTTGGCTCGCGTGACCCCAAGCTTAAGGAGGCGGGCGCGCTCCATGCGCTCGCTGCCGTCGCCAGGCGCAACGTGCCCGAGCTGTTCGGGCCCGCCGGCAAGCATCTTGAAGCCTTGCGCGGCCATCGCTTCGACAAGCGGGTGAGGCCGCTGACGATGCTCGCCCGGGCGGCGGCGCGCGACCTCGATCGCGACGAGCCCGAGGGGGGCAAGGCGAGGGTCCTTGCAATGCTGGCGCACCGCTGGAGCGGCCGCATAGGTTGACAGTCGCTCGTTGGCGACGGACGATGCTGACGCCGAATCTCCAATCTGGGGGGAAATCCCTGTGTGGCGATTCCTGGCCGGGGCCATGGCCTCTTTCCTGATGCTGACCGGCGCTTTCCTGTTGTGGCAGGGACGGGCGGAACAATCCTCGCTTCCTCCGCCCCCTCCCGCGGGCGATGAGACGCCGACCATCGTCAGCAAGCCAACGCCTGCCCCCGAGGCGAGCCCCAGGACCCGCGAGCAGAAAAGGTTCGACCGGGCCGACAAGAACAAGGACGGGCTGATCACCCGCGAGGAGCTGCTTCAGCCGCGGCGCAAGCCCTTTGCCAAGCTCGACAAGAACGGCGACGGCAAGCTGTCGTTCGAAGAATGGGCGATCCGGACGACCGAGAGGTTCCACGGCGCCGACGCCAACCGCGACGGCAAGCTCACCCGCGCGGAATATGCGACCACCGCGCCGAAGCCGCGCAAGAAACCCAAGTGCAAATGCTGAACCTTTCGGCCGGGAGGATTATCTCGCGGCCAGGTCGAGCGAGCCGGCGTCGAGCTTCACCCGGGCGAGCAGCTTCTCGTCGCGGTCGTAGCGGTCCGGCCGGAAGGCGATTCCGTCACGGCTGGGAGCGGCGGTGAAATAGGTGATATAGACCGGCACCGGGTCCGGCACGTCGACCCGCTCGTCCGGCTCTCCCTTTGCCTCGGGCAGCTTGCCGAACAGCCATTTCTGGAACCGGCCGGCGTCCTGCAGCCGGATGCAGCCGTTGCTGATCCAGCGATCGTCGGCAAGGAACATCGATGTTTCAGCGTCGGGAACGTCGTGAAGGTAGATGCCGAAATCGTTGGGCATCATGAACTTTACGTCACCCATGGAATTCCACGGCCCGGGACCGCGGCGAACCCGGATATCGGCCTTCCCTTGCGCGACCGAATGCCAGTCCACCGTTTCGGGATCGACCGGGACGGCCTCGTCGCTCCAGTCGGAAAGCACTTCGTAATCGCGCTCGACGAGATAGGTCAGCCCCTGCTCGACGACCCTTTTGGCGACCAGGCTCTGGGCAAGGTCCGGCGGGACGTTCCAATAGGGCTTGAGCTGAACATAGCTCAATTCGGCGGCCATCATCGGGCTCTGGGTGTTGGAGCTGCCGACGATGACGTTCATGCTGTCGACGACCTTGCCGTCCTCATACATGTAGAGCCTTGCCGAGCCCGCATCGACGAGGACGTAGCGGCCCTTGTCGGCCGAGCTTGGAAGCCTTCGCGCCCGTTCCATGTTGACGATGATCAGGCGCTCGTAATGGTCGGAGCCCCGGTTGAGGGCCGCAATGGTGCCGTTGCCGACGATTCCGTCCGAGGTCAGGCCGTGCGCCGCCTGGAATGCACGAACCGCTTTTTCGAGCGCCGGGTCGAATTTGTCGCCGGGCGACAGGCCGAGCCGCTGCCGAAGGAGCGGCACTCGCTCGTCTGTCGATCCGGCCTTGAGAATTGCGCCCGAAGGGATATCGACCTGCGGAAGCTTGCCCCACCTCTCCCTGTATTTCGCAAGGCCCCGGCGAAGCTTGGTGTAGGTGTCGTTGACCGGTACGAACAGGTCGATCGGAGCGCCGGTCCAGTCCTGGAATCCGAAGCTCTCCAGAAGCGCGTTGCGACGATCGATTTCCGGCTTGATCTCCGGGTCGATGTAGATGAGGTCGACGCCTTGCTCGATGCTCGGCGGCAGCTCGATCGGCTCGATCGGCTTGTCCACCGCCAGCGCAGGCGCGCTAACCCAGGCCGCAACCGCGGCGAATATGCCAAGCCCCACCTTCATTACTCTCACCCTTATCTGCCCAAGCTGAATGCTTCCAGAACCATGCGGCGCGAAAACGACTCGATCCGTCGCTCCAGGCCGCCAATGTTCTTGCTTTGTTCGATTATCGCGATAGTCTTGCGTTATGCCGGTCGAATCGATCCGCGGGCGCGGCGCAACGCGCAATTCCACTCCGACGCGATTCAACTTGAACGAGCGCGTCGAGGACGGGGAATGGCTGGACAGCGTCGAGGCGCTTGACGGGACCGCGAGGCGGCGAACGACCGTGACGATCGAGCGGCCCAGGACGATCCTGACCCGCAACACTTCTCCCGACATCGGCTTCGACCGGTCGGTGAACCCCTATCGCGGCTGCGAGCACGGCTGCATCTATTGCTTCGCCCGGCCGACCCACGCCTATCACGATCTGTCGCCCGGCATTGATTTCGAATCGCGACTGTTCGTGAAGCCGGATGCCTCGGCGCTTCTCCACCAGGCGCTGTCGCGGCCGGGCTATCGATGCGCCCCGATCGCGCTTGGAACCAACACCGATCCCTATCAGCCGATCGAGGAGAGGTGGAAAATCACCCGCTCGGTGATCGAGCTTCTTTACGAGTGCAGGCACCCGTTCACCATCACCACCAAGTCGGACCGGGTGCTTGCCGACCTCGACGTATTGAAGCCGGCGGCAATGCTCGGGATCGCATCGGTGGCGCTGTCCGTCACGTCGCTCGACCCGAAGCTCAGCCGGATCCTGGAGCCGAGGGCTCCGGCCGGAAGGAAGCGGATCGAGGCCATCCGCGAGTTGAATTCAAAAGGCGTTCCCTGCCACGTCGCAATTGCCCCGGTGATCCCGCAGGTCACCGATCATGAGCTTGAAAGCATCGTCGAGGCGGCGGCCGAGGCGGGGGCGCGCGGCGGCTTTTATCTTGCCGTGCGGCTTCCCAACGAGGTCGCGCCGCTGTTTCGCGACTGGCTCAGGCAGCATTTCCCGGACCGGGAGGCCAAGGTGATGGCGGTCATCCGATCGATGCGCGGCGGCCGCGACAACGACCCGAATTTCTTCAGCCGGATGCGGGGGCAGGGGCCGTGGGCCGAGTTGCTTGCCACCCGCTTCGATATCGCCGCCAAGAAGTTCGGCCTCGGCCGCTCCAAATTCGTGCTTCGAAGCGATTTGTTCGAGCCGCCGCAGGGCGACCAGCTGCGGCTCCTTTGAGGCGCCGCCTTTCAAGGCCGGTTACTGATGGTCGGGGAGACAGGATTCGAACCTGCGACCCTCTGCTCCCAAAGCAGATGCGCTACCAGGCTGCGCCACTCCCCGATTCTAGCCCCGCTTGCGCGGGCCGGGCCGACTCGAGCCGCGCTTACGCGTGCCGACTTGACCGCACAAGCAGGCGACAAGGCAGGCCAAGCCTGGAATCGGCAAAGCGGTGGGCCCGGAGGGACTCGAACCCCCAACCTAGCCGTTATGAGCGGCCGGCTCTACCATTGAGCTACAGGCCCCCGCCGCCGCCGAGGTAAGTCGCCCGAGGCGCGGGCGCAACACAAGCTTTGGGCGCTAGGTCCTTGGCAGCCGCAAGGTCAGCCGGTCGTCGCCGGCCTCGAGCTCGCAGCCGGCGGTCCGCGCGAGCCCCATCACGAGGCGGATCGGGAGCGTCGCGCCATCGCTTGAACGGCGGTTCCGGTCGGGCCGGAAGTCCCTCTCCCTGAGGCTCATTGGCCGGCTGATGGAGACGGTGCAGTGATTTGCGTCCTCGTCCACCAACAAGGCAAGCCGTTCCCCCTTTGACGCGGCCGCGATCGCGGCGCTGCACATCCGGTCGATCAGCCGCTCGGCTACCTCCGGCTTCACGGCAGCGGTCAGCTGGGCTTTGCCCGCCGATGGCTCCACCTCCACTCCGCGTTCGGACGCGCTTTTTCTGATCCGGTCGATCAGGCTTTCGACGATCCGGTCGATGTCGGCGCGGCCGATTTCCGGCCGGCTGGACGAACGAAGCCGAGCCGCGAGGTCGAGGTCCTCGACCGCGCTCAGCAGCTGGCGGGCGTCACTCACGATTTGCGCGGCGCGTTCGCGGAAGCGGCTCTCTGCGGGCCCGAGATATTCGCCGCAGATGATCTCGGCAAAGCCGATGATCGCATTGAGCGGCGTCCGGATTTCATGCGCGAGCTCGCGAATCGAGATCGTGCTGCCGGCAAGCCCGGCCCCCGACCGGTCAATGGGCTGGCCGGGCCTTTCGGCTATCCCGCGATAGCCGGAAAAGCGGCCGCTCGAGCGGTCGAAGGCCGGAATCCCGCTGATCTTCCATGTCCCGCCGATCGCCGCGTCTGCCGGTAGTTCGAGAAGGCCGTCGTGGAAGGGCGCTCGCGAGGCAAAGGCGCGCTCGATGATCGAGCCGCCGCCGGGGGTTGCGCGCTGGGCGATCGAATGGCCGACGAGCGCTCCTCGCGGTGCGCCTTCGACCCAGTCGATCTCGCCGGCCTCGTTGCATTCCCACCGGAACAGGCGCGGGGCCTCCTCGCCTCGATCGGGCGGCGGCGCCTCGCCTTCATCCGGTTCACGAGACGAGCGCAGCCGCTCGATTCGTGCAACGACCTCGGGGATCGACGGGGTGGGCCTGGGCTGGTCCGGCGGCTGGGCGGGCTCGGCGTGCCTGCCGTCCGCCCGGCGATCGCCGGCGCGCATCGTCGCAATGAAATCTCGGCATTCCTCGCTGGCGCCTTGCGACACGCAATTCCATTCGGATGCGGTGAGCCTCGCCCCGACCAGTACCGGAGCTGCGACGTCGAGCAGGTCGGCAGCGAAGGCGGCGACCAGTTCGACCGGCGGGGCGAGCGGCGCAACCGCCAGCGCTGCTTCGCTCCGCACCCGTTCGTCGACGGCGGCACAATCCTTGCGGATCGACTCGATGGCCTGTTGGATGAGGTCGCTGTCGTCGCCGGGCTCCGCTTTGGCGGCAAACTCGACGAGCTGTCGCCACCGCGCCGCGCGATCGTTCGGGTCGGTTGCCGGCTGGGCCAGCACCGTCCTCAATCGATCGTCAATCGCACCGGTCATTCTCGCGCGCCTGCCCAAAGGGAAATCCCAAGTGCAGCTCTATCGGCGCTTCGCCCCAAGGGAAGGCGAGAGCGGTTAACTATCCCGAAACGGGACAGGAATCCGAGGAGGATTCATCGAGGGAGGGAGGGGCCGCCCGCAAAGGCGGCCCCGGTATTGTTACGCCTGCGAGTTGGCGTACAAAAGCCAGTACTGGGCGAGGTCCGAATAAGCGGGCCCGACCAGGTTCAGCGCCGCCGCGGCGCCGGCCTTGTCGCCCTGGCGGGCGAGCGCCATGCCGAGGTGCAGGTTGATGAGATCGGCATCACCGCCCGGCTTGGCCAGCGCGGCACGGTAGAACTCGGCTGCCTTGGCATAATCTCCATAGCCGTAATAGGCGTCGCCGGTGTTGAGCATCTGCCTGGCGGTTGCGTCGGCAGGAGGCGTCGCTGGAAGGCTCTCGCGGTCGCCTTTCGTCTTTTCCGTCGCCAGGCTGTAGGCCTGGCTGAAGCTCGGGTCGGTGCGGCTGATGGCGTTGGCGGCGAAGCCCTCTTCGAGAACCGCCTTGGCTTCACCCGACTGCCCCTTGCGAAGCGCGATTTCGGCGAAGTTGAAGTAATCGCCCGGCGACAACACGCCAACGGCACGCTTCAGCCGAACGGTGTCGAGGGTCCTGGTATCGTCCAAATCCGCGAGATTCTGGTAGATGGCGAGCGAGTTCTGCCACGCCTCGGTGGTCGGATAGGCCTTCACCCAGGCGCGGCTGAGCTCGACCGCCTCCGGCATCTGCGCCTTGTAGGCAATGGAAAGCGCTCGCTTGAGCCAGGCCTCGCTCGGACGTCCGGAAGCCGACTGGATCGCAATGCCCTTCTGAAGCAAGGCGAGGCCCTCGGCGGCCTGGCCCATCGCGACCTTCGATTCGGCAAGCCCTGCGGTGGCATCGATGCTGTTGGGGTTCTGCTTCAGGGCGAGGTCGTAATAATGCGCCGCGCGGGAGGCCTGCTTGAGCCCGTCATAGGTCTTGGCGAGAGTGAGATAGAGCGGGAATTTCTCCTCCTCGGTGACCGAACCGGATGCGAGCATCGCCTCGATGGCACTCGCTACCCCGGCATTGTCCTTGGCGTTGGCCGCCGCCTTCAGCTGGAGGATGGCGATTGCATAGCGGTCGTCCGCGGTCTTCGCCGCGGCCTGCGCCGCTGCAAGGGCTGCGGGAATTTCCGCCGTCTTGTTCTCATTGACCGCCGTTTCCAGCGCAGCGATCTCCTTGCGCGCCTGGCGCGAGATCTCCGGCGGATGAATCTTGATGGCGTTCGGGTTTTCCGGGGCAGCCGGGGCGGTTGCCTGTTGTGTTGCGGACTGCGGGTCCACTTGCTGCGGCTGCGGCGGCGCGGACTGGGCCCCGTAGCCTGGCTGAGCGCTCGCCGGGGCGGCTGCAAGGGCAGCGCCGGCCAGGACGGCGCCGAAAGCGGTCATCGTGGATTTCATCATCTCTCCTCCGCCGGGGTCGAATGGCCCGGCCCGTTCGTGTGTTGGTTTCGCGTCCGCACAGGCCAATAGAACCGGGCGGCTGGATCGCCAAGTCACTGCCGCGACCGGCATGAACCGCCTTTGAACCGGCCGGTCGTTCCGCCTCGCTCACGCGCGTGTGCGTACATGCGCGCACATACGCGCGCGGGGTGGCGCCCGGGTTCACAATCGGCTAGGCCGGTTCGGGGGCAAGGCGCCGACATTGGCGCTCATTCTCCGTGTAACCAATCCGCATAGCCCAGACCGCAAGAAGGATAGCCTTTTGGCCACCGAACCGCCGCCCGGCGAAGGCCGCGACATCACCGACACCAGCGACATCGCGCCGATCTCCATCGTCGACGAAATGAAGGCCAGCTACCTCGATTACGCGATGAGCGTGATCGTCAGCCGCGCTCTGCCCGACGTTCGCGACGGACTGAAACCGGTCCATCGGCGGATCCTCTATGCGTGCCAGGAAGCCGGCTATGTCGCCGGGCGCCAGTACCGCAAGTGCAGCCGTATAGTCGGCGACGTCATGGGTAAATATCACCCGCACGGCGACCAGGCGATCTACGACGCTTTGGCGCGGATGGTTCAGCCCTGGTCGATGCGCGTCCCGCTGATCGACGGCCAGGGCAATTTCGGATCGATGGACCCCGACCCGCCGGCCGCGATGCGCTACACCGAGGCGCGGTTGGGCAAGGTCGCCAACTTCCTCCTGGCCGACATCGACAAGGACACGGTCGATTTCCAGCCCAATTACGACGGCAGCGAAAGCGAGCCGCAGGTGCTTCCGGCGCGCTTCCCGAACCTGCTGGTCAACGGCGCCGGCGGCATCGCCGTCGGGATGGCGACCAACATCCCGCCGCACAACCTGGGCGAGGTGCTGGCCGCCTGCCGCGCCTATATCGACGACCCGGCGGTGACGTCCGAAGCGCTGATGGAGCATGTCAAAGGGCCCGACTTCCCGACCGGCGCCTTCATCCTTGGCCAGTCGGGCATCCATTCCGCCTATACGAGCGGGCGCGGCTCGATCATGATGCGCTCGCGCTACGCGATCGAGGAGGGAAGGGGCGACCGCCGGTCGGTCGTGCTCACCGAGATTCCCTATCAGGTCGGCAAGGCCGGGCTGGTCGAGAAGATCGCCGAGGCGGCCAAGGACAAAAGGATCGAAGGCGTCGCCGACATCCGCGACGAGTCCAACCGCGAGGGCGTCCGGATCGTCATCGACCTGAAGCGCGACGCGACTCCCGAGGTCGTTCTCAACCAGCTCTGGAGGCACACCCCGGCCCAGTCGAGCTTCCCCGCCAACATGCTCGCGATCCGCGGCGGCCGGCCCGAGACCCTGACCCTTCGCGACATCATCGAGAGCTTCGTCAAGTTCCGAGAGCAAGTGATCACCAGGCGCTCCAAGCACGAGCTGCTGAAGGCCCGCGAGCGCGCCCATATCCTGCTCGGGCTGGTCGTCGCGGTGACCAATTTGGATGAAGTGGTGAAGCTGATCCGCGGCTCCGCTTCGCCTGCGCAAGCGCGCGAGAAGCTGCTCGCCCGCACCTGGCCCGGCGCGGAAATCCGCCCCTATATCGCGCTGGTCGAGGCCGTCGAGCCGCAGGGGAAGGCGAAGACCTACCGATTGTCCGAGGCCCAGGTGAAAGCCATATTGGAGCTGAGGCTCCACCGACTGACCGCGCTCGGCCGCGACGACATCGCCGGCGAGCTGAAGGAGCTGGCGGATTCGATCGGCGAGCTGCTCGAAATCCTCGCGGACCGCGCCCGCCTTTACGCGGTCATCCGCCAGGAGTTCGACGAGGTCGAGGCGGAATATGCGACTGAGCGGGTTACCGAACTCGCCCCGGCGGCCGACGGCATCGAGGACGAAGATTTGATCGAGCGCGACGACATGGTCGTGACGGTGACCATGACCGGCTATATCAAGCGCACGCCTTTGTCGGTTTTCCGCGAGCAAAAACGCGGCGGCAAGGGCCGGGCGGGAATGCAGACGAAGGAAGAGGATGTGGTGACGAACCTGTTCGTCACCTCGACCCATAACCCGGTCCTGTTTTTCTCCAATCTCGGCCGCGTGTACCGGATGAAGGTCTGGCGGCTGCCGGAGGGCGGCCCGAACACCAAGGGCAGGCCGATGGTGAACCTGCTTCCGCTTGCCGAAGGCGAGGTGGTCACCGCCGTCCTCCCGCTCCCGGAGGACGAGTCCGAATGGGGTGGCCTGCACATCATGTTCGCCACCGCCCACGGATCGGTTCGGCGCAACAGCATGGACGCGTTCACCAACATTCCGAGCAACGGCAAGATTGCGATGAAGTTCGGCTCGGACGACGAGGGCGACCCGAGCGACCGGCTGATCGGGGTGAGGCTCCTGACCGAGGAAGATGATGTCTTCCTGGCGACCCGCAACGGCAAGGCGATCCGCTTCATGTCGACCGACGTGCGCGAGTTCGCGGGCCGCGAGTCGACCGGCGTTCGGGGAATTCGGCTGCTCGGCGACGACGAGGTCATCTCGATGTCGATCCTGCGCCGTGCCGGGACCACCCCGGAGGAGCGCGAGGCCTATCTCAAATGCCCGCCCTGGCGCGAGCGCGACGATGTCGAGTGCACGCTTGTCCCCGACCGCTTCGCGGAGATGGCGGAGAAAGAGCAGTTCATCCTCACCGTCACCGAGAACGGCTACGGGAAAAGAAGCTCTTCCTATGAATACCGGCGCACCAAGCGCGGCGGCCAGGGCATCACCAACATCGATACCTCCGAGCGCAACGGCAAGGTCGTCGTCAGCTTCCATGCCAAGCAGGGCGAGCAGCTCATGCTGGTCACCGACCAGGGGAAGATCATCCGCACCACCGTCGGCGATATCCGGGTCATGGGCAGGAACACGCAGGGCGTGACTATTTTCCGCATCGCCGAGAACGAGCACGTGGTCAGCGTCGCGAGGATCGACGAGAGCGAAGAGGCGGAGCTCGAGGGAGACGAGGAGCTCGACCCGGTCCCGGACGCCGATCTCGAGGAGAGCGAGCTGGAGAAGCCGGCGGACCCGCAAGCGAGCTAGCGCATCAGCGGCGCTTTCCCGCGCTTAAAGGCCCGCGCTTAAAGGCCCGCACTTAAAGGAACGCCGATGCATCGGTCGGCGTTGCTTGGCCGAAGCCAAGTCAAGGAGATCACCCAATGGTCATTCCCAACGGAGCACTCATTTTCGTCGGCGACGGCACCAAGATGCTGTTCCTTCGAAACAAGGGCGATTCCGAAATGCTCGACCTCAGGACCGAATCGCATGACGAACGCTCCGACAAGATGGACCGCGAACTGAAGACCGATGCCCCCGGCGCCCAGTCGCCGCGTGTCGGAATCGGGCGCGACACGATGGAAGAGAGTGATTTCCACCAGCAGGAGGAGGACCGCTGGGTGAAGGAGGCGGCCGAGGAGCTCAATCGCCGGGCGCTCGGCAATGATTTCGACGCGCTGGTCATCGTTGCGCCGCCCAAGGCGCTGGGAGTGCTCCGCAAGAAATTGCACAAGGAAACCGAGCGGCGGGTCGTCCTTACGGTGAACAAGGAAATGACCGACCGGCCGGTCCGTGACATCGAGGAGCTGCTTGTCGGGGAAGGCGCGCCGCCAACCACAGGCTAGGATTGGCCCAGCCCGGAGCGCGACCTCCTGTTCTTTCCGATATTTTTCGAGAGGGTCGGTCAGTATCGGGTAGCAAAGCTATAGGTAGCTGGGCGGGTCGGAAGTCCTCGCCGAGGGATCGGCCTGTCCTATCGCCGGCACCCACAAGGTGACGCGAAATTTTTTCGCCGGCTCTTTACAGTCGTCGGCACTTCAGATTTATTGGAATCTTGAGAGCGCGCGAAAGCTCGTTTTAGAAGAGAGACCAGGGAAGGAGGAGCTTCCGCAGAACGCGGGAAGTCCCGAACCCGTCATCCTTTCCGCAGCGCTGCCGTTGAGGGAAAGCACTCTCGCGAACCTGCCCCGCACGCAGTTTCCGCTGCCCCAAACCACCGAGTAGCGCTCGCCCGTTCCGCCGAAGTAAAATGCTATTCCACCTGCGCGTGCCTGAGCCGTCACTTTCTCAATTTGAATAATCGCATTGTTCTTTTCCAGGTTTACAAACTGGAAGAGAACTGCGGCACCGTTTGAGGGCCCCACGACGCGCACGTCGGACATCCGCAGCCAGGCGGGCGCAGTTGCGCGAACTCCGCGGGTGGCGGTTGGACCCATTTCGATAGTGACGTTGCGTAGCGCCACGGAAGTATGCGTGCCCGGATAATCGCTTCGGATGTCAATGCATCCCATGCCAGGGATCGGATTGACGGCGCCTTCAAACCGGAAGTTCTCAATGGTTGCGTTTTTGACCAGCTCAATGGGGATGAAGCTGGGGCAGTTCGTAAGCACCACATCTCGAAGTGTGATGTTCTCGAGGGGGAACGCACTTTCCGCTGAACTGCGCTGGTCATTTCCGAGGATGAACGGCCGCGTAGTCGACTTGGGATAGCAAATCGTATCAGCCCGCACTTTTTCGATGACTATGTTCTTAGACGGCGAGAAGGCCCGCGCAGGGTCGTTACGCACCCACGCTGGAAAGGTCTCTTGCGTGGTCAACTTGTAATTGATGAGCGCTATATTGCCGACGTTGTGAGCGTGGATACCCGAGATCACCGCGTCCACTACGCTGTTCAAGTCGAGGCACTGGTTGGTGGGTCCGCCATTTCGGAACGTGAGGTTCCGCGCGACCAGGCGTGAAACTTTCCTGTCGCAGTCAATCGCTTCGCGAAAAGTATCGAAGAGTAACGTGTCAAGAACAACGTCTTCTACAAAGGACAGATTCATCCCCTGAGTGACGTTCACGCACCGGATATTCTGTATTGTAACGGACTGGCAGTTTTGGAGCGTGATGGTTGCGCCAGCTCGTCTCCCGCTTGAGGTCAGTATCAGGTCCTCGATGTAGATGCCCTCCACACCGACCAGATAGAAGGCGCGCTTATTGATGGACGGGTCACCGGTCGGGTCAAAGTCTATTGTCCCGTTCCGCACGCGAATGTGTCTTAGGTCCCGGTCAATGTTCAAAGCAGTGCCGAAAGCATAATTCACCGCATTCTGTGTTCCGCGACCTATGAGCCTTAGTGTCGATCCGGCGAGATCGATGGTGAGGTTTGAAAAGTTGATGTCGAGCGCTTGATAGACTGCCATCCCGGGCAATGCTGCGTAGGATCCACGGGGGTTAGGGCCGCACCGCAGGAGGCTGGTTCCGCCTCGACCTGGCCGAACTGGTCGCCCGGTGGCGGCAGCCCGATTGATGGCAGCCTGCCATGCCGGCGTGTCGTCGGTCACGCCATCGAACTTCGCGCCAAATGCCCAGGGATCCACGGGCGGGGCTGCGCTTGAACCCACGGCTCCGCCAGCAATTCCCGTCGTTGCGCCACGAAGCGCGGAAATGGCATGAGCGCAACAGGCCGCTTTGAGGGCGTTGAGGAATGTCCGCCTATTTAGAATCATTGCAGCACACCGCTCCTGTTGCACTCATTGAGCTGTCCGCTTTCCACCCAATGCAGACGCTAGCGGCGCCAGAATGTTTCAAATCCGTGCGCCTTCAGCCGCCAAGGTGAACTGATCCAACAGAAACTGTAGAATCGCTTCCCGACTCGGAAAATCGTTTTCAGGAGCGCCCAGAGGCTTTGTTGTCCAAGGAGTGTTTCGAGCGAGCCGCTGAGTGCAGGGAGCAGGCACGAACGTGCGCTTTGCCGCGGGTTCGACAAAAGCGTTTCCGCTCCGCGGAGGCGTGGGAGCGGATGGCGCACAAACGGTCAGAGCACGAGCGCCTGCAGAAACAAACAAACCGGATAGTCCGAAGCACAGTCGAATCTTTTCTCGGGAATTTTCCCGGTGAACGGAAACAGGGATTTATCGTCACCAAAGCAGGGAAGAGATTTCTCCGCCATCCGCACCATGAGCTCCGCTTCGCGGCCGCGGGCAGCCACTGCCTTCCCCAGCCGCCGCAGCTGTCGGGAATCTGATAAGCTCCAATACACTTGTTACATTCGCGACGCTTAGTCTCTCCTTGCAATCAGCTCCCACCTTGCATTCTTGAAGAAGAGGCGTTTCAAGCGGTCGCCCGCATGGCGCCCCTGAACAGACTGGCGTCGCGTTCTCGAGATGGGGTCGGATTCCTGAAGAAATTTGAACGGCAGCCCCTCAAACAAGCGCTTAGCGGCAGGAAGTGTGAGGTGTACGGTGTGGTCGGCAAATGGGGTAATCTCGAACGGAATGCCGAGAGCGCGCCAAGCGGCGTGAGCGGTTGCCGCCCAATGGTAGAACGGGTGGTGAACGTTCACCGTGAAGTAAAGCAGCCCACCTGGTGCAAGCACGCGAGCGATCTCTTCTACGATCCGCCGCGGACTCTCCGCGTGGTCCACCACATTATCCGACAGGACAACATCAAAACTAGCATCCTCGAATGGAAGCTGCTCCCCGCCCGCGGCGATGGTGTGCGCCTGCCCCTGCCACTTGGGAAACAGCGTCTTATACTCATCGGCAAGAGGATCGACCCCTACTCGTTCCGCAGCGTCGAAGAAGAAGATCAGGCCATGGGCGCCGGACCCGACTTCAAGAACTCGCGCTTTAGCCGGTAGAGCTTGCACTGCATTGATCTTCGCTCGAACTAAGCGAGACTTCTCCGCCATATTCACCATGAGCTCGGCTTCGCGGCCGCGGACAGCCTCTGCCTTTCGCTGCTGAGTAGCGAGCTGGCGTTCCAGGGCGCGGCGAGCGCGACGTTGGAGCAGCGTCGGCATCAATAGTTGCTAATCAGAATTGCTCCAGTCGGTCAACTGAAGCGCCAGGTTCCCCGCTGATGTCCGCTTTCCACCCAATGCGGACACTGCACAACGGCTGAAGGTCCGTTTCTACCTATTGCGGACATTACGGAAACGTCAGTAGGATAGTGTGTGATCGAATTGTATCGAGGTATCTTTTGGGCAGCACTCATTTTCGCGTTGGTCATGGCCGTAGTTCCGCAGCCGCCGGAGCTACCGGGAAACCCATCTGACAAGCTCCAGCACATTGTTGCGTTTGCGACGCTCGCAGCGCTCGCGTCGGCTGGCCACCCTTCGACGTCGTTGATTAAACTGCTTGCCGGTTTGTCAGCTTTCGCCGGACTGATCGAACTCATTCAAATGGCTCCAAGGCTCGGCCGGGACGCTGACCCGGTGGATTGGCTAGCGGGCACCATCGGGGCATCGTTGGTCCTGGCGGTCGTCTGGTGGCGGCGGGGCAACCAGGAGACCGAGACCAGCCGCTGAATGTCCGCTTTCCGTCCACACAAGACACCTTCGCTGACGGTGCCGCCAGCGTGTCGCTGACTGTCTGTTCAACTCCTCCCGGAACCTGCAACTCGGAGCGTCTTCTTCCGATCGCCGCACCTACGAATGTTCGGAATGCAGGGAGAAAAAACCACAGTCTCGCAGCTCCTCTAGCGGTAATTTGTGCCCACAAGGGTGGATGCGTTGCCAGGTGGTGGGTAGACCGAACATGAAAATGAGCTTTGACCTCCATGTCATCGGCGGCGGCCTCGCCGGCTCGGAAGCGGCCTGGCAGCTCGCTGAAGCGGGACTGTCGGTCCGGCTGTCGGAAATGCGCGGCAGTGGCGAAACGACGCCCGCCCACGAAACCGACAGGCTGGCCGAGATGGTCTGCTCCAACAGCTTCCGGTCCGACGATGCCGAGCATAATGCAATAGGCCTTCTCCACCAGGAGATGCGAGCGCTCGATTCTCTCGTCATGCGCGCCGCGGACTTGCACAAGGTCCCGGCGGGCTCAGCTTTAGCGGTCGATCGCGGCGGGTTCGCTGCCGAAGTCAGCCGAGTCATCGAGAAGCATCCGAACATCACCGTGGTTCGCGAGCGGGTCGACCTGCTTCCCGACCATCCGGCGATAATTGCTACCGGGCCGCTGACCGGATCGAAGCTAGCCGAGGCGATCGTAGCCGAAACCGGCGAGGACTCGCTCGCCTTCTTCGACGCAATTGCGCCGATCGTCCATCGCGACAGCATCGACTTCGACATTGCCTGGTTCCAGTCGCGCTGGGATAAGGGAGAGGGCAAGGACTATATCAACTGCCCGCTGGACAAGCCGCAATACGAGGCTTTCGTCCAGGCGCTGATCGACGGCGAAAAGACCCAGTTCAAGGAATGGGAGCGCGAGACCCCTTATTTCGAGGGCTGCATGCCGGTCGAGGTGATGGCCGAGCGTGGCCCCGAAACTCTGCGCTACGGGCCGATGAAGCCGGTCGGGCTTGACGATCCGCGCACCGGCCGTTGGCCCTATGCGGTCGTCCAGCTCAGGCAGGACAATGCGCTTGGCACCTTGTGGAACATGGTCGGCTTCCAGACCAAGCTGAAGCATGGCGAGCAGGTGCGGATTTTCCGTACGATCCCCGGCCTGGAAAATGCGGAATTTGCACGGTTGGGCGGAATCCACCGCAACAGTTTCATCAACTCGCCGCGGCTGCTCGATGACCAGCTTCGGCTTGCCGCCAGGCAGAACATCCGCTTCGCCGGCCAGATTACCGGTTGCGAGGGCTATGTCGAAAGTGCGGCGATCGGGCTGATCGCCGCGCGCTTTGCCGCGGCCGAGCTGTTGGGCGCCGAGCTTCTCCCGCTACCGAGGGAGACCGCGATCGGGGCGCTGCTCGGCCACATCACCCGCGGAGCGAACGCCGAGACCTTCCAGCCAATGAACGTCAATTTCGGGCTAATGCCGCCAGTTGAGGGCAAAGCGAAAAAGGCCGACCGGAAAAAAGCCTATACCGACCGGGCGCGAGTGGCGCTTGCCGAATGGCTGGCCCAGGATGTGCCGGCGGCGTCTTTGGCAAGCTCGTCGCCGATAAGCGCTTGAGGATGTGCCCTATCGTTTGACTGCAGCGAAGACCTCTGCCGATCCATCGAGACGGTTTTCGAATATTGTCGCAATTTTCCGGTCGCTGACGGCAATGAGCCTCACGGCAACGGGCTGTCCATTGCGCATCACGATTTCGCGGTACGCGACTGCCTGCACATCCTGGACCGCGACGGTCGTTCCGGCGGGGGCGCCTTCCAGCGGTACCGGACCGCCGCCGAGCTTGGAATCGTAAGCATGGCCGGTTGATGAGGCCATTTGCAACCGGTCGCCATCAAGCCGGTACTGGAGGATAGGCATGTCGGTTGTGGCGCCGCTCGCACGGATCGGCTCCCAGCTTCCCTCGACGGATTCCCGGGGATCGGATTCCTGCATACAGCCGAAGAGACCCAAAACGAGCAGCGCTGACGTCAGCCGTTGCGTAACGGTCATTGGCTTTATCCCGTGATTATCCCGGATGCGCTTGTAGATGCATTGGCAGGGGAGGGATAGGAGCATTGGGGATTGTCTTGCCCTTCCCGAGCCAAGCGATTGGTGAAGTGACCCACCTGTCGCGGCAATGGATTTGAAGGCAATTTCATACTCAAATGGTCGAGGGACTTGCCGGATCGAAAGCCGCTTGGTAGCCCGCCTGTGGGACCTGCTGATGTTTCAGGCATGGCATTCGGAGCAACAGTAGATGTCAGCGCGTGTCGGAGCCGCCACGGCTCGTTAGATGGGCAAGGATTTCGCACAGGTAAGGGTAGAGAGCGAAGCCGAAACGATCCGTTCTGTCGCCATAATCTCCAGCATCGCTTATTCGCTGGCCAACTTCCGTGGCCCGCTCATCCGGACGATGGTGGACGCGGGCCTTCGTGTTTACGCGATGGCACCCGACCATGACGAAAAAACAAGGGCCGCGGTGCGTCAGTTCGGCGCTGAGGCCGTGGATTTCTCACTTGACCGTACCGGCATGCACCCCGTCCGCGACGCAATTGATACGATCCGGTTGATGTGGCAGCTGCGGCGCCTCAAGCCAGACCTCGCTTTCAACTATTTTATCAAGCCGGTGATCTTCGGCAGCGTCGCCGCCAAGCTCGCCGGCGTAAGGCATCGCTACGCCATGGTTGCGGGTCTCGGCTATGTCTACACGTCCGACAGCTCTGGATTAACGCTGAAGCGCCGCGCACTTCGCGCGGGAGTGTCGACGCTCTATCGTCTAGCGTTCAAGCTTTGCCGCCGCGTTTTCTTCCAGAACGACGACGATGTCCGCGAATTCGTGAGCGCCGGACTGATTGACCCCGAGCGGATCCGCCGGATCAACGGTACGGGTGTGGACCTTGATCGTTGGCAGCCGGCCCCTCCGGTCCCGAGCCCGCCGACATTCCTGCTGATGGCCCGATTGCTCCGCGAGAAGGGAATCTTCGAATATGTGGAAGCGGCGCGCGCTGTTCGCATGCTGCACCCCGAAGCGCGCTTCATCCTGCTCGGCGCCACGGACCCCAATCCCGGCGGACTGTCGCGTAAACAGGTCGAGGCCTGGCACGCGGAGGGGGTAGTCGAGTGGCATGGCCATGTCGACGATGTGCGGCCGTGGATTGCCGCCAGCGGCGTCTATGTCCTTCCTTCCTATCGCGAAGGAAAGCCGCGAAGCACGCAAGAGGCGATGGCAATGGCCAGGCCCATCATTACCACCGACGCGCCGGGATGCCGGGATACCGTGGACGACGGCGTGAACGGTTTTCTCGTGCCCGTGGGCGACTGTGACGCGCTCGCTGGGGCCATGTTGCGCTTCGTCGACGATCCCTTGCTGGTCGGCCGCATGGGCGCCGAAAGCCGGAGGCTTGCTGAAGAGCGGTTTGACATTCGCGTCATCAACGAGGTGCTCCTCGGCGAAATGGGAATTGTCGTGTCCACGGCTGGCTGCCTCGCAAGTCGTCCCGCCGGATAGCCAGTCAGCGAGGCCGGTTGTCTCCCACTGTCTAACTAGATAGGTCTGCGGCACTTGCCCTGTGGGGTGCGAAGGTCCTTAGAGGTACTTTTCGAATGGCTCTCCTATTGCTGCAGCTTAACGAGATAAATTTCGATCAAGTCCGGGCCTACGTCCAGCTTGGCGAATTACCGGTGTTGGGACGGCTGATTGCAGCGCATGGCGTCACCGAAACCACCTCGGAGAAGCATTACGAGGAGCTCGAGCCCTGGATTCAGTGGGTGACTGCCCATACCGGCATGACTCTTTCCGAGCATCGAGTCTTTCGCCTCGGCGACATCGTCCAGCGCGACCTCCCGCAAATATGGGAGGTTCTGGAAAGCCAGGGACTGAAGGTCGGCGCGATCAGCCCAATGAATGCCAAGAACCGCTGCAGAAACCCCGCCTTCTTCGTTCCGGACCCTTGGACTCCGACGGACCTCACCGGTTCGAGCATGATGAAGAAGCTGTACGGCGCCGTTGCACAGGCAGTTAACGACAATGCCCAGTCGCGCCTGACGCCATCCTCGGCCGCTTGGCTGCTCGCCGGCCTCGGCGCCTATGCCCGTCCTCAAAACTATATCCGGTACGGCTCGTTCGTACTTGGCGCCGCGCGGCGCAGGCCCTGGATGAAGGCACTGTTGCTGGACCAGTTGCTGGCCGACATATTCATCCGACAGGTGAAAAGGACGAAGCCGGATTTTGCGTCTTTGTTCCTCAATGCCGGCGCGCATATTCAGCACCACTATATGTTCAATTCGAAGGTTTATGCGGGTCCGCGCGCTAATCCCGAGTGGTACGCGCCGAAACACATTGATCCGATCCTGGAAGTATATCGGCTTTACGACCAGATTGTCGGCCAGGTCGAGCGGGCCTTTCCGGGTTACCGTTTGATGCTCGCAACGGGACTTCATCAGGACGCACACAGTGATGTTACCTTTTACTGGCGGCTAAAGGATCATGCGGCCTTTCTTCGAAAGGCTGATGTTCCCTTTAAATTTGTAGAGCCTCGCATGTCCCGTGACTTCATCGTCTACTGCGTTGACGAAGCTCAGGCGGCTCATGCAGAGCAACGCCTCGCCGGGATCAAGACATCCGACGGTACGCCCCTATTCATGGTGGACAATAGAGGCGCTGATTTGTTCGTAACGCTGGCGTGGTCTCACGATATCGGCGCGGATCTCGAATATGGCATCGACAATGCGACAATGCGCCGCTTGCGTGACGACGTTGTATTCGTCGCGATTAAGAATGGTGAGCATAATGGCGCCGGCTACATGCTCGACACCGGCCTGTTGGCATCGGCTGCGCCCCCCCGCATGCGACTGTGCGAAATGCCCGAGAGAATTGCTGCGGCTTGCGGCGCCGGTTGGGTCCGCTCCTGAGATCGTCAAACATCTACGCCGTTTTCAATGAAGTTCCGGTAATGCCGACCTGAAGAAGTTCAGATACCATGGCATCGCCTCGGCTAGGCCACGTTGGACCGAGTGCGTGGGCTCGTAACCCAACAGCCGGGACGCCTTGCTGATATCCGCCAGTGAATGGCGAACGTCGCCAACTCGAAAATCGGCCATTGCGGGTTCGCGGGAATAATGGACCTGATGCGATCCAAGCGCATCTTTCAACAGGTTGAACAGTTCGAGGAGGCCTGTCTGGTTGCCGACTGCGACATTATATACCTGTCCCTGGGCATCTTCGGGAGCAAGTGCCGCCCGTATATTAGCCTGAACCGCGTTTGCGACGTAGCAAAAGTCGCGGGTGGTCAGTCCATCACCATGTATGGTGACCGGCTCGTCATTGATCATTGCCGCAGCCCATTTCGGGATCACCGCAGCGTAGGCGCCGTTCGGATCCTGCCTTGGACCGAATACATTGAAATACCTCAGACCCGTCGACTTGAAGCCGTAGGACTTCTGGTAAACAGAGGCATAAATCTCGTCCGCGAGCTTGGTGGCGGCGTAAGGCGACAATGGCGAACCTATGCGGTCTTCGCGCTTCGGCAGCTCGAGGCTGTCGCCATAGGTCGAGCTCGATGCCGCATAGACGAACCGCTTTACGCCCTGGAGCCGGGCCGCATCGAGCATGTTGAGGAACCCGGTGACATTCACATCATGGGAGGTCAGGGGGTCATCGAGCGAGCGTGGGACCGAGCCCAACGCAGCCTGGTGGAGGACATAATCGATTCCTTGAACCGCTTGCTCGCAAGCCCTCCGATCACGAATGTCTCCCTCGACCAGACGGAAATTTCCCTCGTACGCCTTCGGCAAAATCTGTTGCAGCTCGGCTAGATTGCGACGGTGGCCTGTGGAAAAATCGTCGAGTCCGACAACATTCTGCCCTGCCGCCAGGAGCGTTTCGACCAGGTTCGAGCCGATGAAGCCGGCTGCGCCGGTGACCAACCAAGACCCATCCACCCGCCTGAGTTGATCCAGCCGATCAGCCGCCAACTTTGGTCCCGGCTGTAATTTCGCGCAGCTTCCCTGGAGATCGCCTGGCTTTGATGGAGGCTGGATGGGGCATGCGAATAGCTATTGCCGCAAACCCGCTTTCGCGCAATAGGCCATCGAGCAGAGCGGGAAAACGGGTGGATTCAGTTAGTTCAGATTTCGAGCTGGAGCGCAGCTGTGCTTTTCACCAGGGGCGGATGAAAGCAGCTGTTTGTTTGAGAAATCAGGAAGTGGCTGAAAATTTCCGAGGTTCCTTCTCGGCGTCACTGCATTCCAATCACCGCTGACACGGAATACCAATCCTCGAATGAAAATCTCAGTCTTCGGTCTCGGTTATGTGGGTTTGCCGCTGGCGATAGCCCTTGCCCGCAAATTCGACGTCATCGGATTTGATATTGATTCCGAGCGGATAGGAGAGCTCAAGGCTGGCTACGATCGAACACGGGAAGTCGCACAGGACGCGCTGGTCGGTTCGTCGATCACGCTCACCTCTGATCCTGAGACGTGCCGTCGCGTGGATGTCTACATCGTCGCGGTGCCCACGCCCGTGGACCGGCAGAAGCGGCCCGATCTGAACGCGCTTATTGGAGCGACGCGAATGGTCGCCAGCCTGATCGATGCAAAGCGGCGGCCGACGATCGTATTCGAAAGCACCGTCTACCCTGGAGTGACCGAGGATATCTGCGGACCCGAGATCGAGGCGGTCTCGGGACTGAAGCGCGGACGCGATTTTCGGCTGGGCTACAGTCCTGAACGGATCAATCCGGGCGACCGCGAGCACACAATAGACAAGATTACCAAGGTGGTCGCCGGCGAGGACGAGGAGGTGCTCGACCAGCTCTCCGAGCTCTACGGCTCGATCACCGAAGGCGGGACGTTCAGCGCCGCCTCGATCAAGGCTGCCGAAGCGGCCAAGGCGATCGAGAATGCGCAGCGCGACATCAACATCGCCTTCATGAATGAAATTGCGCAGATCTTCTCACACGTAGGCGTTTCGGTTTGGGACGTGCTTGCTGCGGCGCGAACGAAGTGGAATTTCCTGCCATTTGAGCCTGGACTGGTCGGCGGCCACTGCATCGGGGTCGATCCTTATTATCTCAGCCACCTGGCTCAACAGTTCGGCCATGATCCGCAGGTGATTTTGGCGGGGCGTGGGATCAACGACGGGATGGGCCAGTGGATCGCCGACGCATTGCATGAGCGCCGCTCGTCCAAGGCAGGCACCGCATTGGTGCTTGGCCTTACGTTCAAGGAGAATGTGCCGGACCTTCGCAACAGCCGGACGATCGACATGATCCGGCGCCTGTCCTGGCTTGGCCATAGGGTCGAAGTCACGGATCCGCTTGCCGATCCGGCAGAGGTCAAGCGCGAGTATGGCCTCGAGGTCACTCAACTCGACGGCAGGCAATATGATCTGGTCGTCGGAGCTGTTCCGCACACCGCCTATAAGGAAATGGGCGCGGAAACTCTCCATAACTTGGTCGCGCCTGGCGGAACGCTTGCTGACCTGAAGGGGATGTGGGCGTCGGTCACTTTCAACCCGGAAATCGATCGGTGGTCACTGTAATCTGAAGGCCGACATGTCCGCGCGGAGACGAGCCGGGTGCCGACGAACCGCTCGCTGCCGAAATTTCCCGAGAAGCGCCGGTTCTATGGGTTTTCAGCCCGACGGATCGCGTGAATGAATTGCAGCGGCACTTTATCGAAGGCTATGAACGCTTTGGTTCGAAAGGGGGATGGGGAAATGGCACTTGCGTTGGCGTTTGCGGTGTCATCCGCCAGTTTTCCACGGTAATCGGGCAAGGCTGCACGCGCTGATCCTAATGCGCTAGCGCGAAACGCAGGAGAGCGAATTGACGACCACTTATGCCAATTTTTGTCAAAAATCGGCGCGGGAGGACGTCAGCGCGAACGATACTGCGCATTTCTTCTCAAGACACTTCGCGCAACCGGTGGCGTATGTTTGCTACAAGGCTGGCCTGACACCTAACGCGGTCACTTTTTTGTTTCTAATCGTTGGAATTGGATCGGCGGTTTCGCTCCACCTGGGCTTGCCAATTTTGTGTTACGTCCTTTGGCGGCTCCACATTATCCTTGATATGGCTGATGGTTCGCTGGCGCGGGCTAAGGAACGTTTCTCCAAATCGGCGATGGGGTTCGACCGATCCAACCATATCATCATCAATACCACGATCCTCATGGCGTCGCTGAACCACGGCGGCAATCTATATGTCACCAACGCGCTGCTCATCGCCTTTTACCTGTATTATTTTTTCAGCAGGAACTATCATACCGGCAAACAGCATACGCAGCAGTTCTCGCTCGTAAGCGTGCTCGTGAAAAACCTCGCAGGCCTCGAAGGCTATATCCTTGCACAATGCCTCCTCATTGCCCTCGCTGCACT
>DATKAY010000087.1:0-16061 GCA_035514495.1 Sphingomicrobium sp.
TTTTCCGGCCCGGCCTGGCTTCCGGCGGCCTTCTTCCTTCTCATCGCGATGCTCGTGCCCTTCGCGATCGGCCCCGACCCGAGGCTGTTGGAGCGGGTCGCTGCCGGCGCGCTGTGGATCGCCACCCTGACCGCCGCGCTCTTGCCCGTCGAGCGGCTGATCGAGCCGGACCGGGCCGACGGGGTCCTCGACCAGCTGTTCGTCCGCGGCATTGCCGACGAGAGCGTCGCCGCAGCCAAGATTCTCGGCCACTGGCTCGCGTTCGGACCGCTGCTGCTGGCAAGCGCGCTCGCCGGTGCGCTCCTGCTTCGCCTGCCGGTCGAGCAGCTGCCCGGCCTGCTGGCGGCGCTTGCGCTCGGGAGCATGGGCCTGGCGGCGCTCGCCGTCGCGGTCGCCGCGCTGACGGCCGGGCTTCCTCGCGCCGGAGCCCTTGCCGGCCTCCTGCTGCTTCCGGTCGCGGTCCCGCTTTTGATTTTCGGAGCGGCGGCATCGGGCGAGGGCGATTTAAGCGCGCTCATGCTCGAAGCCGCGGTCGTGCTCGTAATCCTGGCCGGGGCGCCGTTCGCCGCCGGCGCCGCGATCAGGGCAGGGCGAACCTAGACCTTCGACCAGCGGGCGAAGATCGCAGTCGGGAGAAGCAGCCCCCGCGACTCCTCCCTCACCGCCATTTCTCCAATTTCCCCGGTTCCTCCGAGGTCGGCGAGCGTCTGTCTCACGAGCTCGCCGATCGCCAGCGCCGACATTCGCACCGCATAGACGGTAAGGACCAGGAACCGGCTGTCCCGGTCGAGCAGCCTTGCGCAGTCGGCAAGCAGCGGAGCCAAATT
The DNA here is from genome assembly GCA_035514495.1 of Sphingomicrobium sp. GTDB lineage: Bacteria > Pseudomonadota > Alphaproteobacteria > Sphingomonadales > Sphingomonadaceae > Sphingomicrobium. Next base: position 828 of record DATKAY010000087.1, read on the forward strand.
CTCCTCCAGCCGCCAGACCTCGCCGTTCGGCCCCCGTCCGAACTTCGGCGGGTCGAGGAGGATTCCGTCATAGCGGCGGCCGCGCCTGACCTCGCGCGCGGTGAACTTGGCGGCATCGTCGATAAGCCAGCGGATCGGCCGCTCGCCAAAGCCGGACAAAGCGGCATTCTCGCGTCCCTGCTCGACCGATTTCTTGGAAGCATCGACGTGGACCATCCGCGCTCCTGCCGCGCTCAGCAGCAAGGTGCCGACGCCGGTGTAGCCGAACAGGTTCAGCACTTCGGCTTCGTCGGCGCCTTCCGCTTCGACCCTGGCGCACATCCAGTCCCATTGCGGGGCCATGTCGGGGAAGAAGCCCAAATGCCTGAACGGCGTCAGCGAGGCGTTGAAGCACACTGGCCCGCGAGCCAGCTGCCAGCGCTCCGGCAGGTCCCTGTGCCGGACCCAGCGGCCTCCGCCTTCCTCGTCGGAACCGGGCATGAAGGTCGCGTCGGCGTCCCAGTCGCTGCTTGCCGGCGCCCACATCGCCTGCGGCTCCGGCCTGGCGACCGTGACCGCCCCGTAGCGTTCGAGCTTCTGGCCGTCGCCCGAGTCGATCAGGCCCCAGTCGTCCCACGGCTCGGCGACCAAAGTCTTGAGCTCGCCGGTCACTCCCCGCGCCATCTTTTCCGAAGCGCGAGGAAATAGATGAGGAGGGCGATAAAGGCGAAGGAGAACCAGGTGAAGGCATACATGCGATGGTTCCTGGGGATTGCCTCCACCGAGGGCAGAGCGCTCGCCTCCAGCCCTTGAGGAGCAGACGCCGCGACAAGGCGCATCCGCCGCTCCGGGTCGGGAGCGATGATCCCGGTAACCGGCCCGCCCTGCCATTGCCATTTCGCTTGCGGGTCCTTCGACCAGCCGAGTTCGACCGCCATTCCGGGCCCCTCGGCCCCGGTCGTGCAATCGACGATATGGACGTAGCCGGGCTCTCCCTGCCGGTTCGACCCGGCCCTGGCACGATGGGAGACGGGCCTCAGGCAATAGCCGGTCGCCCAGCGGAAGAGAGGCGGCTCACCGGTCCTCGGAGCGGTCGGAAAGGAGATCGGCTCGCGATTGGCGGCATCGCGGTACTGATCGACCAGCCGGTCCTTCCACTCGGCGCGCTCGAGCTGCCAAATGCCGAGGCCGATCATGATGGCGACCGCCGCGACGACCACGAGGGTCGCGAAAATCGGGAATCTGCGGGTCACGAGATCATTGGCTTTTCCCCCGCCCCATCGCGGGATTCCGGGCAGCGGCCAAAAAAGCTGCTTTGGGGGGAAAGGCCACCCGTCAGTGGGTCGGCGCGCCCCAGCCGCCCCAGACGTAGATCGACACGAATAGGAACAGCCAGACCACGTCGACGAAGTGCCAGTACCAGGCCGCCGCCTCGAAGCCGAAATGCGCCCTTGGACTGAAGTCGCCCTTCCTCGAGCGCAGCAGGATCACGATCAGGAAGATCGTCCCGACGATCACGTGGAAGCCGTGGAAACCGGTCGCCATGAAGAAGGTCGAGCCGTAGATATTGCCGGCGAACTCGAACGGCGCGTGGAGATACTCATAGGCCTGGACGCTGGTGAACAGCAGGCCCAGCAGGATTGTCAGGAGCAGCCCGAGCTCGAGGCCCCGGCGATCGTTGTGAAGAAGCGAGTGATGCGCCCAGGTGACGGTGGTCCCCGAGCACAGCAGGATCAACGTGTTGAGCAACGGATAGCCGAACGGGTCGAGGACGTGGATTCCCTCGGGCGGCCACTGGCCGCCGACCGATTCGACCGACGAGGGGAACAAGGCGGCGTCGTAGAAGGCCCAGAACCAGGCCAGGAAGAACATCACCTCCGAGGCGATGAACAGGATCATTCCGTAGCGAAGGTGCAACTGCACGACCGGCGTATGATAGCCTTCATGGCCTTCGCGGATGGTGTTGGCCCACCAGGCCGCCATCGTCACCAGCACCATCGCCAGCCCGGCGATCGCCACCGGCGGGCCGTAGCCGTTGCCGTGCATCCACATGACTCCCCCGCCGGTCAGCGCGAGAGCCGAAAAGGCCCCGATGATCGGCCATGGGTCTGGATCGACGAGATGGTAATCGTGATTTTTCGAGGCCGCCATCTATGCTTTCCTCATGTGACTTTGCGTGAGCCCCTAGCTGCCCGAGCGGTTCGTTTCCACCGGATAAAATGTGTAGCTGAGCGTGATCTCGTCGATGTGTTTGGTAGCCGGATCCTCGCGCAGCTTGGGATCGACGAAGAAAACGACCGGCATGTCCACCGACTGGCCGCCTGCAAGGGTCTGTTCGGTGAAGCAGAAGCATTCGATTTTCGAGAAATACTTGCCGGCCAGCGTTGGCGACACGTTGAATACGGCGGTGCCGGTCGTCGGCCGGGCGACCAGGTTCGTCGCCCGGTAGAGCGCCTGCATCCGCTCTCCCGGAGCGATCCGGATGGTCTTCTGGACGGGGCCGAACTTCCACGGCAGGCCGGCATCGATGTTGGAATCGAACCGCACCCCGACTTCGCCGAGGGCGGCGCCCGGTGCCGATTCGGCCCGAAGCGGGGTGCCGCCAAAGCCGGTCACCTGGCAGAACAGGCGATAAAGGGGCACCGATGCGAAGGCGAGGCCGAGCATCGCCAGGCCAAGCAGCGCCGCCATCAGCCCGGTTCGGGCGTTGCGGTTCATCACCGCCATCATCGGCCGGTTCCGATCTTCGCAAGCGTGATCAGGAACAGGAGCACGATGAATGCGCCGAGCAGCCATCCCATGATCCTGGCGCGTTCCCGCTGGCGAGCCCGGATGATCTCGTCATCCGGGTGGGGCTGGTCATCGACGATCCTCGTCATTGCACCAGCCACCGGTCGGCAACCACCGCCGCGAACAGCGAAAACAGATAGAGAATAGAGAAAGCGAACAGGCGCCTTTCCGGCCCCATTTTCGACGGGTCCGTGGCGCCGTTGCGGGCGACGGCAAAAGCCATTGCCACGAACCCCGCGCCGAGCGCTGCCGCCGACGCTCCGTAGATCCAGCCGGTGAGGCCCAGCGGCCAGGGGGCAATTGCGGCGGCGACCATGACCAGGCTGTAGAGCAGGATCTGGCGACGGGTCGCCGCGACCCCGGCTACCAGCGGAAGCATCGGAACCTTCGCGGCCGCATAGTCGGAGCGGACGAACAGCGACAAGGACCAGAAGTGCGGCGGCGTCCACAGGAAGATGATCGCGAACAAAAGCAGGGGCAAAAAGTCGATCGTGCCGGTCGCGGAAACCCAGCCGATCAGCGGCGGAAAGGCCCCGGCGGCACCTCCGATGACGATGTTCTGAGCGGTCCGCCGCTTCAGCCAGACCGTATAGACGAAGACGTAGAACAGGATCGAACCGGCGAGCAGCAGCGCCGCCAGCCAGTTTACCGCAAGCTCCATCAGTATGACCGAGAAAGCCGCCAGCCCGACCCCGAAATGAAGCGCCGTCTGCCGGTCGATCCTTCCAGCGGGGAGCGGCCGGTTGGCGGTCCGCCGCATCATCGAATCGAGGTCGGATTCATACCATTGGTTGAGCGCTCCGGCGGCGCCGGCGCCAAGCGCAATGCACAGGATCGCGGTGAATCCGATCACCGGCGGCGGCATGACCGGCGCTGCAAGCAGGCCGCACAGCCCGGTGAAGACGACAAGGCTCATCACCCGCGGCTTGGTCAGCGCGAGGAGGTCGCGCCAGTCGGCGGGCAGCGCGGCTGGGTTGGTCATCTGCATGCTGGGCACGGGCGGGCCTATAAGGCTTTGTTCCGAAGAGCGAAAGCCCGCGTATGGCCTGGGTTCATCGGCCTTTGCTATGCGCGCGGTCATGATCAGGCACATATTTCTCGCCGCGCTGGTCGCGGCTTTGCACGGCCCGCTGCTCGCTTTGGCACCACCGGCCGACGCGTCGTCTCAGGCTTCCGCCCCGAAATCGGATTTGGTTCCGGTTGCGATCGAAACCAGCCTTGGCCGGATCGTCGTCGCGCTCGACCGCGGCCGGGCGCCGCTGACCGCCGCCAATTTCCTTTCCTATGTGGAGGGCGGCAAGCTGGACAAAGAGCATTTCTACCGGGCGATGCCTTACGGCAAGGGCGGCTTGGTCCAGGGCGGGGTCACCAGCGATCGCCGCAAGCTCGCCGATCCGGTTGCCCACGAGCCGGTCAGCGAAACCGGGATATCCCACAAGGCAGGCACCATCTCGATGGCGAACGTCGGCCCCGGCACCGCACGGTCCGACTTTTTCATCCTGACCACCGACATTCCCGCCTTCGACGCGAATTTCGCCGCATTCGGTCACGTCGTCGAAGGCATGGACGTGGTGCGCGCGATCCTCGCCTCGCCGGTATCGCCGACGAAGGGCGAGGGGCCGATGAAGGGCCAGATGCTCGATCCGGTCGTGACGATTGTGAAGGCGGAGCGGCTGGGGGACTAATGTCCGCTTCGGATCGAAAACCACATTCGGAATTGGGCGGCCGTCACGCGATTCAATCGCGTGACGTCAGTCGGGTTCGGCTCCGCCGACCCGCTGGCCGGCTTTCGGCAGCTCTACGACAATAGGCCGACCCTGCTGTCGCAGAACCGGCCTATTGCTCGGTGCCTCAAGCTCAATCGACCTTCGGAAGGGTCGAGAACTGGTGGTACGGCGGCGGGCTCGACAAGGTCCATTCGAGCGTCGTTGCGCCTTCACCCCAGTAATTGCCCGGCGCCTTGCGGCCCCAGCCGAGCGACCAGAACATGTTGATGAAGAAGACCACCATGCTGGCCGCGGTGATGATGTAGCCGGCGGTCGCGATGCTGTTCCAGTAGGTGAAGGCCGGAGTGTAGTCCGGAATTCGCCTCGGCATCCCGTCGAGCCCCAAAAAGTGCATCGGGAAGAAGACTAGGTTCACCCCGATGAACATCAGGAAGAAGTGAACCTTGCCCAAAAACTCGTTGTACATCTTCCCCCACATCTTGCCGAACCAGTAATAGAAGCCGGCGAAGATCGCGAACACCGCTCCGAGCGAGAGCACGTAGTGGAAGTGGGCGACCACGTAATAGGTGTCGTGCATGTAGGTATCGACCCCGCCGTTGGCGAGGACGACGCCCGTCACTCCGCCCACGGTGAACAGGAAGATGAAGCCGATCGCCCAGAGCATCGGCGTCTCGAAGGTCAGCGAGCCGCCCCACATCGTCGCGATCCAGCTGAAGATCTTCACTCCGGTCGGAACCGCGATGATCATCGTCGCGGCGGTGAAGTACATCTTGGTGTCGAGGCTCATGCCCGTGGTGAACATGTGGTGCGCCCAGACGACGAAGCCGACGACCCCGATGGCGACCATCGCATAGGCCATGCCGAGATAGCCGAAGACCGGCTTTCGGCTGAACGTCGCGACGACCTGGCTGACCATGCCGAAGCCCGGCAGGATCATGATGTACACTTCCGGGTGGCCGAAGAACCAGAACAGGTGCTGGTAGAGAACGACGTCGCCGCCGCCCGCCGCGTCGAAGAAGGTGGTTCCGAAATTGCGGTCGGTGAGCAGCATCGTGATCGCCCCGGCGAGCACCGGCAGTGCCAGCAGCAGAAGGAAGGCGGTGACCAGCACCGACCAGACGAACAGCGGCATTTTGTGCAGCGTCATGCCCGGCGCGCGCATGTTGAAGATGGTCGTGATGAAGTTGATCGCGCCCAGGATCGAGCTCGCGCCCGCAAGGTGCAGCGAGAAGATCGCCATGTCCACGGCCGGCCCGGGCGCTCCCGAGGTCGACAGCGGCGCATAGACCGTCCAGCCGGTGCCCGCGCCATACCCGCTTCCCCCCGGCACGAGGGATGACCCCAGCAGCAGGATAAACGCCGGGACGAGCAGCCAGAAGCTGATGTTGTTCATCCTCGGGAAGGCCATGTCCGGGGCGCCGATCATCAGCGGCACGAACCAGTTGCCAAAGCCGCCGATCATCGCCGGCATGACCATGAAGAAGACCATGATCAGCCCGTGGGCGGTGATCAGCACGTTCCAGTGATGGGCCCATTCGTCGAAATTGCCGGTGCCCGGGCCGATCGGCCAGGCCATGTTGAGGACCTGGATCCCAGGCTCCATCAGCTCGGCCCGCATGATCCCGGAGATCGCGCCGCCGATGACCCCGGCGACGATCGCGAAGATCAGGTAGAGCGTTCCGATGTCCTTGTGGTTGGTCGACAGGAACCAGCGCGTGAAGAAGCCGGGCACATGCTCGGCTTGATACTCGTCCGGCTGCGCCTGATGGGGCTGCTCGAGGTGACGGGCGTCTGCGGGAATGGTGCTCATGCTCTTGTCTCGACCTCGATCAATTCTGCGCCGTGGCGCGGTTCGCGACTGCAGGAGTCGGCAAAGCGGGCTCGGCAGCTTCAGGCGTGCCGGCCGGTTGCGGGGCGCCCGCCTCGACCCCGGCGGGTGCCTCAACCGGCGTGGCGCCCGGCCCCCCGGGCATGGTTCCGCCCTTCGATGCCACCCAGGCCGCAAATTGCGCGGGCGGGAGGACCTCGACGGCGATCGGCATATAGGCGTGACGCGCTCCGCAAAGCTCCGAGCACTGGCCGAAATAGACGCCCGGCCGGTCGACCTTCACCCAGGTCTCGTTGAGCATCCCGGGATTGGCGTCGATCTTCTCCCAGAAGGCGGGGACGGCGAAGCTGTGGATCACGTCGCTGGCGGTGACGATGAACTTGACGACCTGCCCGGCCGGAATGACCATCCGCTCATCGACCGCGAGCAGCGGCGGCCCGTCGGCGCCGGTTCGGCAGCGCTCGCCCTGGCGGAGAGCCGGATCGTCGCACTCCTTGAGCATGTTCGAGATGATCTCGACCCCGTGGTCGGGATATTCATAGGACCAGTACCATTGGTGGCCGATCACCTTCACCGTCAGATCCGCCGGCGGCGGCGAATATTGGGCGCGCATCAGCTGGATCGAAGGAATTGCGATGGCGACGAGGATCAGCACCGGGACGACGGTCCAGACGACCTCCACGGTCGTGTTGTGCGAGGTCCTGGACGGGACCGGATTGGCGCCTCGGCGATAGCGGACGATGACGTACAGCAGGAGCCCGAGGACGAAGAGGCTGATCACCGCGCACAGAAGCAGGAGCCAATAATCGTGGAAGAAGGCGGCGTCGCGGCCGATCTCGGTGACCTGGAGCTGGGTGCCCCAGCCGCCGGGCACCGGCTCGCCGACGCCGGGCGTCGGAGCGGTCGTCTTCAGCGGCTCGGGCGCCATCGTCTGAATTTCGTTGAGGGCGACCGGGTCCTGCGCGGCCTGCACGGTCGCGGTCTCGTCGGTCGTGGCCTGTTGAGCCGCGGCCGGTGTCGCCATGGCGGCGGCAAGGGCGATCGCCCATCCAATGAGTTTCATTCGCACCCCGGGGTACAGTGGATCTGGTCGGGAGAGTCGCTGTCGGCAGCCCCGATTTGGGCGGCCTTATAGGCGCGGGTTTTCCTCCCCTCAAGCGCCGATTGGGAGCGGTTGATGCGGTGCATCGGCGCGCCTATTGCCGCTGCGCGCGTGGATGATGGAAAGCGTCATGACCGACGAGGAAATTCTTGCCGAATTCCGCAAGGCGGATGCCTTGCTCGAAGGCCATTTCATCCTGTCGTCGGGCTTGAGAAGTCCGCGCTACCTCCAATGCGCCCGACTTCTGATGGACCCGCGCCGGGCCGAGCGGGTGGGCCAGGCGCTGGCGAGCAAGCTTCCCCAAGCCACTCGCGCCTCCCTCGACGTCGTCGTGTCGCCGGCGATGGGCGGGGTCGTCATCGGCCATGAGATGGGTCGCGCGCTCGGCAAGCCCGCGATGTTCGTCGAGCGGCCGACGGGAAGGTTCGAGCTTCGGCGCGGCTTCAGGCTGGATCCCGGCCAGGCCGTCCTGCTCGTCGAGGACGTGGTGACCACCGGCCTGTCGTCGCGCGAGGCCATCGCCGCGATCGAGGAGGCCGGAGGAAAGGTGGTCGCCGCCTGCTCGCTCGTCGACCGGTCCAACGGCGCCGCCGAACTCGGCGTACCCTATGTTCCGCTGATCCGGATCGACATTCCCGCCTACGAGCCCAACGATCTCCCGCCCGAGCTCGCGCAGATCCCCGCGGTGAAGCCCGGGAGCCGCGCTGCGAAGTGACCCAGCGACCGCGCAACCGTTCGCCCCGCCTCCGGCTGGGGGTCAACATCGACCATGTCGCGACGATCCGCAACGCTCGCGGCGGCGATCATCCCGACCCGGTTCGGGCAGCGCAAATCGCGGCTCGGGCGGGCGCGGACGGGATTACCGCCCATCTTCGCGAGGACCGGCGCCATATCACCGACGGCGATATCGACCGGCTGATGGCTCAGATCGACCTTCCGCTGAACCTCGAAATGGCGGCGACTGCGGAGATGCTGAAGATCGCGCTCGCCCACCGGCCGAATGCGGCCTGCATCGTTCCCGAAAAGCGAGAGGAGCGAACCACCGAGGGCGGGCTGGACGCTTGGCGCCAGCGCGACCAGCTGGCGGCATATGTGGACAGGCTGGCGTCGGCGGACATCCGGGTCAGCCTGTTCATCGAACCCGACGAGCGCCAGGTAGAAGCGGCCGTAGGGCTGGGCGCCCCGGTCGTCGAGTTTCACACCGGCCGCTACGCGCATCTGGACGGCGAACCGCGGGTGGCCGAGCTCAAGCGCCTTGCCGATTGCGCGGCGCTTGCGGCCAAGAACGGGATCGAGCCGCATGCCGGCCATGGCCTTACCTTCGACAATGTCGCTCCGATCGCCGCCATCCCGCAGCTCGCCGAGCTCAACATCGGCCATTTCCTGGTCGGCGAGGCGATCTTCACAGGGCTGGAGGCGAGCGTTCGAAGGATGCGCGAGGTCATGGACTCGGCGATGCCGGAGGAAAGCTCGCCGGGCGGCGGTGCGGGCCCCGCGGGGACGGCTCGGTGATGATCATCGGCATCGGCTCGGACATCTGCGACATCCGCCGGATCGAAAAGTCGCTCGAGCGATTCGGGAATCGCTTCCTCGACCGTGTCTTCACCGATGCCGAGAAGGCCAAGGCCGCCCGGCGGCCCTATACCCGCGCCGGAACTTTGGCCAAGCGCTTCGCTGCCAAGGAGGCTTTCTCCAAAGCGGTCGGGACCGGCTTTAAGAGCGGAGTCTTCATGAAAGACATCGGCGTGGTCAATCTTGATTCCGGGCAGCCGACGCTCCAATTGGGGGGCGGAGCGAAGGCGCGGCTCGATGCTCTTTCACCCGAAGGGCATGTGGTTGATGTTCACCTTACACTCACCGACGAATACCCATGGGCGCAGGCATTCGTGATGCTCGTTGCGCGCAAGATGGAGAGTTGATTGCCCGACGACAGCCCGGCGGTGGCTAAGCAGAGGCCGGCCACCCCGCCTTCGGAACAGAAAGCCAGGGGATCGGCGCTGTGGCGCGAGGTCAAGGGGCTCGCCTGGGTCCTGCTGGCGGTGCTCGCCTTCCATAGCTTCGTTGCCAAGCCGTTCTACATCCCGTCCGAATCGATGATGCCGGTGCTGTTGAAGGGCGACCGGCTGGTGGTCAGCAAATATCCGTACGGCTGGTCGTGGGTCAGCCCCAGCTTTCATTTGTTTCCCAAGACCGACGGACGCCTGTTCGGCGATTTGCCGGAGCGGGGCGACATCGTCATCGTCACTCCTCCGGGAACCAACGAGGATTACATCAAGCGCGTGATCGGCCTTCCCGGAGACACAATCGAGGTTCGCCGAGGGCGGCTGATCCTCAACGGCGAGCCGGTGGAATGGGAACGCCGGCCCCCGGCGATGGTCCCGGTCGATGCGAACATTCCCTGCTCGATCGAGTTTCCAGGCCATTTGGTCGAGGGACCGGACGGCGAGCCCTATTGCCGGCTGCCTGTCGTCCGCGAAACGCTTCCCAACGGCGCCGCTTACGACACCGTCGATCTCGGCCGAAGCCCGGGCGACGATTACGGGCCGGCCGAGATTCCGGCCGGCCACGTCTTCCTGATGGGCGACAACCGGGACCGGAGCGCCGACAGCCGATTTTCGGCCGGGCCGCCCGATAACGGCCTTGGAGGGCCGGTGCCCTGGGAGAATATCGGCGGCCGAGCCGAATTCATCACCTTCTCGCTGGACGGCACCACCCAGCTTCTCAACCCGCTGAGCTGGTTCGAGGCGCTTCGCGGCGGCCGTGCGGGCTCCTCGCTCAGGCCGCGAACCGAGGAGCCGGCCGAACAGCCCTGAGCCTCAGGGTTGGGGCTCGGGCTGGGGAGCTTGCATCGGGGGTTGCTGGGCGGCTGCCCCCGCATTGGGCACCACCTGGACGACGTGAACGTCGAATTCGAGGTCGGCGCCGGGCGGAAGTCCCGGTGGCGGCTGGTCGCCGTAAGCGAGCTCCGACGGGATGGTGATTGTGTACCTGCCGCCTTCGCGCATGTTGGTCAGCGCCTCGGTGAAGCCGGGGATGGTCTGGCTGACGAGGATCGGCGCCGGGCCGCGGCCGGCGGTGGTCTCGAAAACGCTGCCGTCGGCAAGCCGGCCTTCATATTCGACCAGCACGCCGTCCTGCATTCGAATGGGAGCGCCCGAGCCTTGCTCGATCGTGCGGATGGCAAGGCCGCTGGGCAGGGTCTCGCCGCGCATCGACCCGGCGCCGATCCAGGCGATCGCGATTCCCACGGCGGCGAGGAACAGGAGGCCGAGCCAGAACTTGGCTAGCGAGGTTGCATGGCGGGGCGGATTTGCGCGGGTGCTTGCGGACATGGCCTGCCCGTAGACTCGCTGGTCGAACTAGGAAAGAGGCTTAGACGCCTTCGCGCTCGGCGCGCTTGCGCTCCAGTTTGCGGGCCCGGCGGATCGCGGCGGCCCTCTCGCGGGCGCGCTTCTCCGACGGCTTTTCGTAATGCCGGCGCAGCTTCATCTCGCGGTAGACGCCCTCGCGCTGCAGCTTCTTCTTGAGCGCCCGCAGCGCCTGGTCGACATTATTGTCGCGTACGATGATCTGCATAAACGGCCCGTCAAACTCCTTTCGAATCCAGCCTCGCGTCATCAACGCCCCCGCAGGTCCGAGGGTCCGTCGTGGCGAAGCTCTTCAATGATTCGCCGCAAGAGCGTCTCTGCGGCGGTCGGGGCCATTAGCAGGGGCCGGTAGCGAGTTCAAGCAACCAGTGTTTTCGCTCCTCCTGCGATGGAAAGTGCCGGGGACGGGGCGAACGGGGCAACCTTCGTCACTTCGTTGGCGCGCGTTAACTCTTAGTTTGATACACAAGAAGCCATGAGAGCTGGGGAGCGAATGTCTTTGAATCGACGAGAGTTGCTGGCCTGGGGCGCCGCCGGCGCCGGGGCAGCTTTGTTCTCGTCCGCGGCCGCTCGAGCGAGCGTTTCGCCGATCGCCTTTAGTCCACCGCCGGCGCCCGCCGACGCCTGGGCGCCGCTCGCGACCGCGCCGCAGACGCCGGTCGGGATCAACGTGGATTTGTTCCAGCGTGCCAAATTCGCGCTCGACCAGCACCGAATCGCCGCGCGCGACCATATCGGGATCGTCGACTTCGGCCTGGCCTCGCGCGATCCCCGCTTCCACGTCGTCAATCTGATGAACGGAACGGTCGAAACCTACCGGGTGACTCACGGCAAGGGTTCGGATCCCGCCCATCGCGGCTATCTCGAAGACTTTTCGAACACGCCCGGCTCCGAGGCCACTTCGAAGGGCACCTATCGGACGGGCGAATATTATCACGGCAAATACGGGCTTTCGATGCGGCTCGACGGCCTCGACTGGAGCAACAACAACGCCCGGCCGCGGGCGATCGTGATCCACAACGCCTGGTATGCCGAGCCTGGGGTGGTCGATACGCACGGCAAGCTCGGCCGCTCGCAAGGCTGCTTCGCCTTCAGCCGCCACGACCAGTGGAAGATCATGGAAAAGCTCGCCGGCGGCCGGATGATCTTCGCCGACAAGCTCGCCTGATTTTTCGAACAGGTTTGACCCCAAGCAAGCCGGGGCTTTGCGATTTTGCGCTTTCTGGCTTCGGCGCTGGACGAGTGGTAGGACGCGGCAGAGGGGGCGTCGAATCGGGGAGCCATGGAACCCTTCGCGGCGCCAAACGCTTGAACCGGAAACGAAACGACAGGGGAATACCACATGAAAATCATCAAAACAGTTCTGGCTGCTACCGCTTTTGCCGCGTTCGCGGCCTGCGGCGAGACTGCCGAGAACGACACGGTGGTGGTCGAGAACATGACCGCCGATCAACTGGTTGTCGAAGACGATTTGAACGCGATGGACATGAACGCGGTCGACATGAACGCGACCGACATGAACGCGACCGACATGAACGCCGACACCACCGAGACGACCAACACCACCTACTGATCCAGCGAGAGCACGCGCCGGACCGGGGCGCCTGCAACGCAGGCGCCCCCTTGCGCGTGGGTGAAAGTTGTGGCTCCGGCTTTCGCCTCCTCGTCTCGCGTATGGGTGCCGGCGCAAAGCTTCGATAGGAAGCGCGCCCGCGAGGGAGTATAGGCAAGCCGAAGCGGGCGGAACGAATGCCCCAGCGGGAGAAAAAGCCATGGCCAAGGGTCAGAAACGGTCGAACAAGGAAATCCGCAAACCGAAGGCTGAAAAGCCGAAGAAGCAGAACGCGTCGCAGCCTTCGCAGAAGGAAGGCGTGGTTCGCGGGCTCGAGAATTTCAAAAACTGAGGCGCGCAGCCATGCCGGGGGCATGGCGAGCACCGAAGCGCGCAGCCATGCCGGGGGCATGGCCGAGAATGGGCGGGATTCAGTCCCGGGCCGTCGCTTGCGCCGCCATTTTAGCGCCGGAAGTTCGCTAAAGCCGCTCCTCGACGCGCGCGCGCGAGGGGAGGGGTGTCGCCGGGCTGCGCCGGGCAGGGCGCGGGGGCGCAAGGCCAATGCGGTTCGGGACAGGCGGAGGCAGCACTCGATGGTGGTGGAGGGGAGCGTCAGGTCCATCGGGCAGCATGGAGCACAGGAGGGGGGCTGTAGGACAGGAAAATCGGGAGGCTGCAGCCCTGTGCACACGGGGCAGCGACGCGGGAGTGAATCCCGCGTCGATCCGGTCGCTTCGCGCCGGTCGGCCGAGCGGCGCCATCTCTTCGACATAAGAGCAGGATTGCTGCGCACTCCCGCACTTATGCTCGGTGGCGCTCGGTGATCCTGGTCGATGCCGATGCCTGTCCGGTGAAGGACGAGATCTACAAGGTCGCCTGGCGCCGCGAGGTGCCGGTCAAGGTAGTCAGCAACTCATGGCTGCGCGTGCCCGACCATCCCCTGGTCGAGCGGGTGGTGGTGTCGGACAGCTTCGATGCCGCCGACGACTGGATCGCCAAGGCAGCGGACGAGAAGGCGGTGGTGATCACCGGCGACATCTTGCTCGCCGACCGCTGCCTGAAGAAAGGCGCGATTGTCATCGGCCATAACGGCAAGCCATTCACCGCATCGAGCATCGGCGGCGCGATCGCGACCCGGGCGATCCTGGCCGACCTGCGGGTCGCGGCCGACGGGATCACCGGGGGGCCGAAGCCCTTCGCCAAGGCCGACCGGTCCAGGTTTTTGCAGGCGCTGGATGCGGCGTTGGTGCGGCTGGGAAAATGAGGCCCGGCGGAACACTGGCCGCCGCCAGCCGTTCATAACGGTAACGAAACTGTTGCGAAGGATATTCATGCAAACCCAGAACATCATCGAACGCGCATTCCAGCTTGCCCGAAACTCCGCCAACATCGAGGACATTCGCAGGACCCTCCGCCAGGAAGGCTATTCGAACGTCGACGCGCATCTTGCCGGCGCCTCGATCAAGGCGGACCTGCGCAAAAGGTTCGGCCGCTAGTTTGCGGTTTGAGGGCTCGCCGGGGGCAATTGGGAGACGTAAAACGCCGGCGATGACGAAAGTGATTGCGATCCTGCTGTTGGCCTATCCGCTTGGCGGGTGCGCGGCGGCGATCGCCGCAAGCGCGGCCAGCATGGCGGTGCGAGGCGTCCAGGGCACGCCGCAAAGCAACCGCCATCTGCAGCCCGCGGCGCGCGAGGCGTGCAGCGCCCATGCCGGACAATATGGGGCGGTGCACATCATCGACGTCGAGCAGCGAAACGTCGGCAGAATCGTGGTGTGGGGAACGGTCACCGACGCGACGGAACGGCGGTCCTTCCAATGCAGGTTCACCGACAGGATTACGCGGTTTACGCTTCGGGGAATTAAATAGTTTTTTGAGCCTCAGGCGCCGGCGCCGACATCCGTCGGCTTGGCTGCCTCGCATAAGCTCGGGCGCGCGTTCGCGCTTGCGGCTCTGCGAGGTGTTTTTTGAGCCTCAGGCGCCGGCGCCGACATCCGTCGGCTTGGCTGCCTCGCATAAGCTCGGGCGCGCGTTCGCGCTTGCGGCTCTGCGAGCCGTTTTCGTTAGGCTCAGGCGCCGGCTAGTCGGTCAGGACGAAGGTGATCTTGAGCGTGCAGCGCCACTCGGCGATGTTTTCGCCGTCGACCGTGCATTTGATGTCGCTGACCCACACGCCCTGGATATTGTCGAGCGTCTTGCTGGCGCGGGCAACGCCGGTGCGGACGGCATCTTCGATCCCCTTGGTGGACGACGAGATGACTTCGGTGACTTTGGCGACGGACATGGCGGTGTTTCCCTTGTTGCTGGTGGGCGGGCCCTTAGGAAAAGAGAGCGGGTCAAGAGCGATATGGTTCCAGCTCGAGCCGCCGAGCGTAAGGGAGCGCTCTGCGAAGCAGACGCGAGCTTACGTCGAAAAGACGGCGAGATGAAGCGCGCAGTCATGCCGGGGGCATGACGAGCACTGCAATGACGGCGGGGCAGCGCAGCTGAACCCGACCGACGAGCAGCCGCACGCCGGCATGTCCCCGACATGCCGGAACGGCTGCTGGATTTACTCCCGCGCCCAGTTTAGCCGGGGCAGCGGGGCGGAGCCGGTCGCCAAAACGGCCCGGCCCGGTTTTGCAGGCGTTGGATGAGAGTTTGTCGAAGCTTGAAAGGAAGTAGGCTAGTGTCCGTTTACGACCCATTGCGGACAGTGGCCAGCGCTGGCAGAGTCGCACGCCCGAAAGGAGGGATCGATGTTCGTTCCCATATGGCTTTTGCTCACGAGCGGGGCAGCGGTTCTGGCACTATTTGTGTGGGCGGTGCTTGCATTGAACGGCCGCAACCCGCTGCCATTTCCGGATCGGGGGTCGCGGATATTCTCGGCAGCATCCGTAGATGGAAAG